>DASYZC010000295.1:0-8263 GCA_035949735.1 Candidatus Acidiferrales bacterium
AAAGACCATCAGAGCCCCTGGCAGATCATCGAGCGCCTCGCTCCACGCTCGCCTCTCGAACTCTGCTTGCTTCCTCCCGTCTTCCTGGATTATTACCTCAACGACTCAGGGGGATACGATGTGCCCCGGCAGCCCTATCGCACAACAATCGGCACGCAGGGCAGGCGCGTTCGCCCTTAGTCCTTCGGTACCATTGAAAAACTTAAAATCTTCACCCAATCTAGCGGGACACCTAACCAGCCTATGCCAAGCTACACGGAGGAGGGTATGCCCAACGGGAATGGGATACGAACTCGACGCAGCACTCGTGTGACGCTACGCATTGCGATGCGAGTCTACGAGCATGGCACGGACAAACGATTCGCCCTTGAGGAGGCGCATTCTGTGAAGGTGAGCTTGTGGGGCGGGCTGGTGGCTCTGAAATCTCCGGTCTGCGTAAGTCAGAAGCTGGTGGTGGTGAATCGGGCTACGAGCGAAACGAAAGACGCTCGCGTGGTTTCCGTAGGACCGCTGCAGGTCAATAAGCGGCTTGTTGGCTTCGAGTTCCTGGAACCTTCGCCGAGATTTTGGGGCGTGGTATTTCCTCCGGTTGGGGCACAGCGAATGCCAGCCAAATCGTTCTACCGGGCGGGCTGAGAGTCCGTCACAACGAAAACACCCTTTCGGCGTTGGTCTGGAAGAGCTTCTTTTTGTCGGCGTCGGTCAAGGGCAGGTTGTCGGTCATCGTGACTTCCTCGATTTGAAACTCGTAGGGGTAATCCATCGCATAGAGCACGCGATCCATTCCCAGCACGGATTGCGCCAGTAGGATCGCGGGCGCCCACGGAACGCCGCTGGTGGTTAAGTAGATATTGCGCCGCATGTACTCACTGGGGAGCATCTTCAGTTTTGGCATGAACGGCTTTTTGCGCACCTGCCAGTAGTCGATGCGATACAGCAAGTACGGAAGAGCCTCGCCCGCGTGTCCGATGACGATTTTGAGGTTCGGGAAACGATCGAACACGCCGCTAGTGATGAGCGCGAGTGTGTGCAGGCCGACTTCGACACCAAAGCCGTAGAGCGCCCGCTCCATGCCGCGCTGCAGGAACGGCTGAAGCATTTGCGGGGAAGGCTCGCGCGGATGTATGTAAATTGGTGCGTTCAGGGCTTCGGCGGCCTCAAAGATCTCCCAGAATTTCGGATCGTCCAGATATTCGCCTTCGGTGTGTGAATTGACGACAGCTCCTTTCAGGCCGAGGCGCTTCGTGGCGCGCTCGATTTCCTTGGCGGCGGCTCTCGGGTCCTGCGGAGCAATGGCGGCCAGACCTGCGAACCGAGTGGGATACTTGCGGATCGCCTCGGCGAGCTGATCGTTGGAGGATGCCGCGAGCGAAGAACCGGTTGCGGCATCGAACACCTGCACTCCGGGCGCGGTGAGTAGCAGGAGCGCGACGTCGATGCCGCTGGCGTCCATGTCATTGATGCGGCGCTCGCCCATGTCGATCAACCTGGTAACGATCGGATTGCCGCTGCTGCCGCCTCCCTCGCTGCGGGTGCTGCCGCTGTCTCCCCACATGCTGGCGAGCCCCGGGTGGGCGTAGGGATTTTCGTCGATCAATTTGCGGTACATTGCGAACATTTCCGCCGGGCCCCAGGCTTCTTCGGTCGCAATGCGCTTGTACGGCACTCTGCGAGGCTTTGCGGCATCCTCATTGCGCACGGGCATGGTGACTTGCGCCGGGCTCGCTTGTGCGGCGCCGACCGGTGCGGCGCTTGCTGTGAGCCGAGTGGAAAGAGCGGCGTAAGACGCAGCCGCGCCCTTGAAGAAAGATCGTCTGTCCATAAGTTTCAGTCCCCCGGTTCATACAAATACCGCGAATGGATGTGAACGGCAATCGCCAAATCCAGATGCCCGTGGGTGACTGGCGGCGCTCCTTGGTGCATCATCGGAACATGACGCCGGCTGAAGGAACGCAATGGATCAAAGATCGCGCGCACGCCGCGGGATTTGATTTGTGCGGCGTCGTGCCAGTGAACGGGGAGCTGGCCCCTTCGGAAAGCTCAGCCGGGACGGGGGCGTTTGAGGAACTCAGCCATCTGCCGGAATGGTTAGCGCGCGGGTACGCCGGAGAGATGAAGTACCTGCATGACGCGCGGCGAGGCCATCCGCGGCTGGTGATGGAAGGGGTGCGGAGCCTAATCGTCGTGGCGCTGAATTACAACGCACCGCAGCCGCTTTCGATAACTCGGTCTTCGCTTCTATCTTGCGAGGAAGGACGAGGCGCGGCCGATGAATCGCCGCGCGGATGGATTTCGCGCTACGCATGGGGCGACGACTACCACGAAGTGATTCAGGAAAAGCTGAGAGCGTTGATCACGGAAATGCGCGCCCAGTTTCCGGAACCTTTCGAGGCGCGCTCTTATGTGGATACGGGGCCGATCATCGAAAGAGTGGCCGCGAAATACGCAGGCCTTGGCTGGCTTGCGAAAAATACGTGCTTGATCAACTCGCGGCTCGGCTCGTGGCTTTTTCTCGGCGTGATCGTTACCACGATGGAACTTGAAGCGTCGCTTGCAGCCGGCCAAGCGCCACCAGCCGATCTGTGCGGAAACTGCACGCGCTGCCTGGATGCGTGCCCGACGCAGGCGTTTCCGGAGCCGTACGTGCTCGATGCGCGCCGGTGCATTTCGTACCTAACGATTGAATTGCGTGGCGAGATTCCAGAAGAGTTTCGTCCGCAGATGGGCGCGGCGGTGATCGGGTGCGACATCTGCCAGGACGTGTGTCCCTGGAACCGCAAGGCGCCTGTAACGAGCCTATTCGCTTTTCAACCGCGAGAGGTTTCGGAAACTGGAATTGATGCGCCCGTGGAGGGTAATCGAGAGGGCTCGAATGATGGAGCTAGATTCTCGCTGCTTTGGCCCGAACTCGAATGGCTGGCGGGACTCTCGCAACGGGAATTCAACGTGGTTTTTCGCCAAAGCGCCGTCAAGCGCGCCAAGTGGCGAGGCTTAGTTCGAAATGCTTGCGTGGCGTTGGGGAATTCGGGACTGGAGAAGAGCACGTCGGCGTATCCGCGTGTGATTCGCGTGCTCGACCGGCTGGCATCTTCGGATGATTCGCTGATTGCGGAACATGCGAAGTGGGCGCTGGCACGGCTATCAACTAAGGTACAGGTTCACGCGATTGCTCGTCGCGGAGTTTCCTGAGAGTTTTCTTTCGTTGCTTGCTTTGCGCGAAGCAGGCCTCCGCACCAAGCCGCCGGGATGGTGAACACGAGCGCGCCAATCCAATTGCCCAAGGGCGCCTCGTTGCGAAGCGACGATGACATCATCGCCAAGACCGTCAGCGCGACCTGGACCACGCCCATGAGCAGAGAATGGAGCACGGGAGAGCGTCGTGCGAGCCATGCCGTAACGTATCCGCCGGCTGCGACGCATAAAGCCGTGTAAGCGAAGAGAAAAATCGTGGCGAGCAGATTGTGGCTGATTGCGGCTCGGTTGGGCAGCGCGTGAGGAAAGAGGCGCATCATCAGCGGATCGGCGGCGGCCTCAATCGCGAACGAAGTAATCGTCAGAGTGACGATACCTGCCAATATTGCAAGGGTGCTTCGAATCATTTCGGCGTAGTGTACCGAAACAGACGGGCGGCGTCCTGACGATTCTTGGGGCGGTCGCGATTGGCTCGCGCGAATCTTGTCTTGCAAAAAGGGAGGCACGGGAAATGAAAAACCTAATGGACACGGAAACGCTGTTTTTGGGATACTTTCGCGTGCAAGCGGCGATGAACGATCGAGCGAAACCTGCCGCATCTCTTAATTCAGGACTAAAAACCTCATGAAATCAATGCGTCGGTTGGGTCTGTGTTTATTCGTGTTGATCGCGGTGGGCTTGGGGGCATCGCGCTTGTCGTCGCGCGAGAGTTCCAAAACATCTTCGCAGAAGGCTGCTGTGCAGAAGCCTGCCGGGCAGAAGGCACCTTCCTCCGCGGCCGAGCAGGGAAACGTGGAACGAGGGCGGTATTTGGTTGAGAACGTGGCGATGTGCGAGGAATGCCACACGCCGCGGGACAGCGGAGGCAATCTGGATGAGTCCCGGCGACTGCAAGGCGCGCCGATCTGGATCACGCCCGTTCACCACACTACGAACTGGGCCATGCACGCGCCTGGATTGGCGGGATTCGAGCAGTTTACCGACGAACAGGGCGAGCAAATTCTCGAACAGGGGGTCGGCCCGAACGGGCTCCCTATCCAGCCGCCGATGCACATCTACCACATGAGCCACACGGATGCGCAAGCCATCATCGCCTACCTGCGCTCGCTGCCGGGCGGCTATCCGCAGCGATAACTCCTCGATCCTCAACAGGATTTTGTAGGAGCCGGCCAAAGCATGTCCCGGAGCCTTCCTCGCGAAGATGCCGGCTCGGGAACCTAACGCCAGTATAATCGCGGTCCATGGAAGAGCGCCTAAAGGCGGCGGTGGAATGGCTGCTTGGCCCGGAGATCTCAGACGAAAACCACTCCGGGCATCTCTGGCCACGATGGATTTTCCTGCGGGCGCTCGGACTCATCTATCTCTCGGCATTTTATTCGCTGATTTTCCAAATTAAGGGTTTGCTGGGTCCCAGCGGGATTCTTCCGGCTGGAGATTATCTGCAGGCGGTTTCGTCGGCGCTCCATTCGGCGCGCTTCTGGTTCGCGCCCACGCTTTTTTGGTTTAGCTCGAGCGACCGCGCGCTGATGGCTCTCTGCTGGGTCGGGCTTGCCGCGTCCATTCTGCTGACGCTGAACATTTGGCCGCGGGCAACACTGGCAATCTGTTTCGTCTGCTTCCTCTCCTTCATTTGCGCGGCGCAAGATTTTGCGAGCTATCAATCAGACGGCATGCTTCTTGAGGCGGGCTTCATCAGCCTGTTCTTCGCGCCGCCGGGATTTTTGCCGGGTTTGGGCCGCGCGAATCCGCCATCGCGGGCAAGTTTGTTTCTACTGCGGTGGGAATGGTTCCGGATTTATTTCGAATCGGGCTTCGCCAAAATGGCCAGCGGCGATACCTCATGGCGCAATTTCACGGCCATGGACGACTACTATCAGAACGGGCCGCTGCCGACGTGGATTGGATGGCATGTGGGCCACCTGCCACACCGGTTTCACGCGTCGGCCGTGTTTTACACGCTGGCGATCGAACTGGTGCTGGTGTGGATGGTATTCCTGCCGCGCCGGTTTCGAATCGCTTGCTTCTGGATCGTGGCGCCGTTTGAAATCAGCATCATTCTAACCGGAAATTATGCGTTCTTGAATTACCTGGTGTTTTCGCTTGGCTTCCTCCTGCTCGACGATCGTTTCGTGGAATGGATCGTGCCGCAGCGGATTCGAGACTGGCTTGAACCCAAACGCGACGTCGGTTTGGCGATAGAAACGCCGCCGGAGAATTGGCGGGTGGCCTGGCGCAAGCGGCTCAAGCCCGTACGAATGGTGGTGCAAGGAATTTGTTTGGGTCTTGTTTTTTACGCGACGACGGCCATTTTCATCTGGATGCTGGCGCCAAGCGCTCCGCTGCCGCAAAAGCCGGTGACCATGCTTGAACCATTTCGTATCGCGAATCGCTACGCTCTGTTTGCCAACATGACCCATCAGCGATATGAGATCGAGTTTCAAGGCTCGCTGGATGGAAAGACCTGGGTTCCGTATCCATTCCGGTACAAGCCGCAGGATCCGAGCAAACCGCCGGGAATCTACGCGCCGTATCAGCCGCGTTTCGAATGGAACTTGTGGTTCGCGTCGCTGGGGAACTGGCGCGAATACCGCTTCGTGTTGTGGACCGAGGAGAGGCTTCTAGTGAACGACAGGGACGTGCTCGAACTGTTTGCGCGCAATCCATTCCCAGGCACGCCGCCGAAAGACGTGCGGAGCGTGCTCTATCAGTATTGGTTCACGAGCGAAAAAACCAGGCGGGAGCGGGGACTGTGGTGGAGGCGAGAAATGTTGGGCGAATACGCGCCCACGCTCGAACGCGAGCCTGATGGAAAGATCGTGATACTGGATTTTCCGGGCGCCGAGGCCCCAACCCCAGGCCCTTGAGAGATCTAGTGGGCGCTGCTCGATGACTTGTTCGCGGCGTCGAGCTGAGCCTGCAAATCGGCGACTTTTTTTTCGGCGTCGGTAACTTCCTGCTGCTTGGAATCGAGCTGTTTTTTCTCGTCTGCCAGAGCAGCGGCGCCGGCCGTATCGGAGGAATAGTCGGGCGTGCCATAGTAAGTCTGCTGGTCGAGCGTGTATTTGCGCTGAAGTAAATCGAGATCGACTTTAAGACTCTGGACATTAGCTTTGGCCGCGCTGAGGTCCGCCTCGATCGCCGACTTATCCGCGGCAGGCGGATTGCCGGCTGGGGTCTTGCTGCCAGCCGCCGGCGGCTGATTGCTGGCAGCAGCGGCAGGTTGGCCCACGATGCTTATGGCGCCGGATACGGAGGCCAGATTCTCGTTGTCCCAAACCTTTGCAGGTTTCGCCTGGTCCTTCTTAGCTTCGCGTGCGCGACGGGCGGCCGCGGCGAGTGAATCCTGCTGCTGGTCCGATGCAGGCGGGGTTCCAGCCTGCGTTTGCCGCGCGGCAGCGTGCCCTGGCAGCGAAAGCAGCAAAATCAAGGGTGCCCATTTCGCGGTGAACATTCTTTCTTGCCTCCGAACGGATCTTCCGCTGTTCTATGGTATCGCAGCAGCACACTCGGGGGAAGCTGCGTCCGCAGCGGCGTCCAAAGAAGTAACTGCAAGGGCAGCGGGCCGCTAAGCTGTACGCCTGACCAGTTGCGGCTTCCCGTACACGGATGGAAAATACATGGGTAATTTAGTTGCGCAGGCGCGCCGCAGTTACTTAGACTGAGCCTCGGCTCAACGCGCCAGGGCGTCGCCGCATCTAATTTTGCCATATGAAAACGATCCCAGCTCTTAGACAAGCCGTCTCGATTTTGTGCCTTACCCTTATTGGCATTCCCCCGACCGCATTCGGGAAGGCTCCAGCGCGTCATCATTACCGGCACCGGGCAAGAGTCGTCCAATACGTCGATCCCGCGAAGGATGATATCGTCGCTAACGACGATCCCGTGGTTCGCAATATTGCGGTGGATGCCTTGGGACACGAAAAAGGCTCCGTGCTGGCGGTGGATCCCACGAATGGCCGCATCCTTTCAATCGTGAACCAGAAGATGGCTTTCTCCGCCGGTTTCGAGCCGTGCTCGACGATCAAGCCTTTCGTCGCGCTGGCCGCGCTGAAGGAAGGGGTCATCACCCGCGATACCATGATCCGGGTTGCACCCCGGCGCTACGTCAATTTGACGGAAGCGATGGCGCATTCCAATAACAAGTTCTTCGAGGAAGTGGGAACGCGGCTGGGTTTCGATCGAGTGTTGAAGTACGACGCTCTGCTCGGCCTGGGGCAGCGCGTGGGGTACAACATTCCTGAAGAGCACCCCGGATCGCTGCCTCCATCAGCGCCGCTTTTCGGAGGCGTGGCGCGCATGTCGAGCTTCGGCGAAGGTATTCGGATCACGCCCTTCCAGCTCGCATCCCTGGTGGGAATGCTGGCCAATGGAGGAACGCAATATTATCTGCAATACCCACGCACGGAAGCCGAGCGCGAGAATTTCCAGCCGCGGGTTCGCGAGCAGTTCGATATCGCTCCGCTACTTCCGGACCTGCGAGAAGGAATGCTCGCTGCCGTTCTTTACGGGACGGCCAAGCGCAGCTACGACCCCGACGGCGAGCAGGACCTTGGGAAGACGGGCACCTGCAACGATGAAGGTGTGGGCGGACGCCTCGGTTGGTTTGTTTCCTACGCCGACCAAGCTCACCCGAAAATCGTGATTGTAGTTTTGCTCCACGGAGGCGCCCGCATAATCAGCGGACCCCACGCCTCGGAAATTGCCGGCAGAATCTACCGGGGGTTGTACCAGCGAAACTATTTCGCCCGGGACAATTCTAGCTCGAGACAATACGCCTCATCTCCGGCAGCGTCTCACACTGCTCCTTCCCCCTAAATCAGGCCGCGAGGCCATCATTTGCGCCTCGAAAAACACCTTACGATGCCGTGGCTGTTGGCTCGGGGCCAAACGACCAGAACTCTTGCGTGCAAGCGCGCCGCGGTGTATACGTCACACGCGAGGATTTCCGAGGACGGTAATTTTTGGAGGGATCGGCATGAGGCGTTGGCTCGCACTCTTTTCCTTTTCCATTTGTCTGACGATGTTTGTAACTGCACCAGAACAATCCGCGGCGCAGCAGTCTTGCGACAGT
>DASYZC010000296.1:0-1672 GCA_035949735.1 Candidatus Acidiferrales bacterium
CGCAAACACCGCAGAGGGGGCGCGCGAGTCTTTGAAGGCGAAGACCGAAGCGATCCGCAAGAAGATAGCCGCGAGGGGCGATGCGGATAACCAATCCCTGGAGAAGCAGCTGCAGGCTACGGAGAATCGCCTGAACCGGCTGGAGAATGAGGGACGAATAGCGGAAACGATCGTTCACACCTACGGACCGAGTGTCTGCTTGCTGCACGTGGTGGTGGGCTTTCGGGATAAAGATTCCGGGCAAGTGATTCGTATCGCGACCGATGCCAACGGCAAACCGCAGGTGGATGACAAGGGGATGATATCTCTCGAGACGGCGGGGACGGGACCGCCACTGCAGCTTGACGTCTTTGGCACAGGATTTCTAGCAGGACGCGATGGGCGGCTGCTCACGAATCATCACGTTGCGGAGCCGTGGTGGGGCAATAAGGAATTGAAGCCGCTTCTGGACCGCGGGGCTGCGGCGTTTGCGGCGTCTTACACGGCGTACTTCCCCGAGTCCACTGAGGGAATCGCAGCCAAGGTCGACAAGATTTCGCCGGATGCCGATTTGGCAACTTTGAAGCTCCAGGCTGCGGCACCGCCGCGCACCGCAATCTTGCAGCTCGATGACCGGAGCCAAGCCAGTGTGACGGGCGATCCAGTGGTCCTGATTGGGTACCCTACGGGAATCGATGGCATCCTGGCGCGCGCGGGAGGCGATGTCACTCGAAAACTGGCGGAAGACGCCCACGACGTGACCCAGATCGTTTCGCAACTGGCAGCGCAACGCCTGATTCGTCCAACGACTACGCAGGGACACATCGGAGACGTACTGAAGGACAAGATTGTTTACGATGCGGCGACAACCTCGGGCGGTTCCGGCGGGCCGCTCTTCAATCGCGAGGGCAAGGTGATCGGCGTGAACTTCGCGATTCTGACGGATTTTGGCGGATCGAACCTGGCGGTCCCGGTGCGCTATGCGGACGGATTGGTGAAGTAGTCAGCAGAAGATGAGTGGCGGCGGGCGGTTATGCGAGTGTCGAGGGCAGGCCGTAGGTTCCCTCGACAACTTCCACGAAGTTTCGTTCCTCCCGGAGGATCAGGCGCTTGCTCTGTGCCATGGCGAAATTATCCCGCGCTTCTCGATCTGACCTTAGGCGAGTCCGGTAAGCCTCGTAAGAGGCGAGGCTATCGAATGAAATCAAACCCCAGGCAACATCGTTTGTACCTTCGAGAGGAAGGAAGTAGCCGACGAGCTGGCCACCGCATCGAGGAATGATGCGGCCCCAGTTCTCAGCGTATTTTTTGAACTCGTCCCGCTGGAACGGGTCAATCTGGTAGCGAATGAAGCAGGTAATTTTCATTTTGTCCTCCGGTGTTCGGTATCGCCGCTCGATCGATTCGCCTGCGGTTCGCGTTGCGAGCGTTTCTCTGTGCTGACATCCAAGAGAGGTTCTTCGACTGTGTGTCCCGGCGCTTCGCGCGATACCAAAAGCGCGGGACACTCCGCTCCCTTCCTCCGTCAGGGCAAGCAGAATGACGTTCAGAGAAGGCCACAAGTTAGACGACGCGGAGGACGATTTTGCCGCGGGTGTGGCCGGTGGCGTTGGACTCCTGGGCGGCGCGAGCCTCCGCGAGCGGAAAAACCTTCTCGATGACCGGCTTCACTTTGCCCGAATCAACGAGCTTG
>DASYZC010000297.1:0-2008 GCA_035949735.1 Candidatus Acidiferrales bacterium
CGCCGCGATTCGTGGCTGTGGTGGAGCGCCATCACTGTGATGCTCCTGTTGACGCTCGCCGTAGTGGCTGTTTCCCTGCCGGGCCTGCTCAGAGAATCCGATCAAATCTTTCAGCTCAACATCAGCTTGGCCATCCACGCGCTCGTGGGGCTGGTGCTGCTCTTCAATGTCTACGCGGTTTACCAGCAATGGCTGATCAGGCGCCTTCGCGGGCAAACGGCACAGCATCTAGAATTGCTTTCCAGTTTAAAAATTCGCGCCGAGGAATTTCACCGACTGGCGACGCGAGATCCACTCACGGGCCTCTCGAACCGGCGCCTTGGCGAGGAGCGCCTGACCGGGGAAGTCTCACGTTCCGAACGCTACGGCCATCCGCTGAGCGTTTTGATGCTCGATTTGAATCGCTTCAAGGCCATCAACGATCAATATGGCCACGCGGCCGGCGACGCAACGCTTCAGGCTTTCGCGGACCGCCTGAATAAAGTGATCCGCACCTCCGACCTTGCCGTAAGGCTGGGCGGCGACGAGTTCCTCGTGATATTGCCCGAGTGCCCGGCCGAACGCATTCCAGGTTTGCTGGCGCGCCTGGGTTCGTTGGACGTGGAGTATCAGGGGAACAAAATTGCAGTCACCAGCGCGGCGGGTTGGGCCGGCTACGAAAATGGAGAAGCGCCAGAGCAATTGCTGGAGCGCGCGGACAAAGCTCTGTATGCGACGAAGCGTGAGCAACAAGGCCGCGCATCCGCGCCAGCCTTGCTGCGCGATTCCTGAGCAGCCAGCCCGCACTTCTCGCGGGAATCTATCGCCTGGCCGCCAGTTGTGTGCTGCGATCCAGCGCATCGCGGACTCTGAGCGCCAGATCACGCGGGCCGTACGGTTTCTGCAGGAGCGGCAGATTTCTTCTCTGTATCGAGTGGAGCATTTCGGTGTCCGCGCTGTAGCCGGTGACGAACAGGACGGGCACATCCGGCCGTTCACCGTTGATGTAATCGTACACTTCGAGCCCGCTGAGCTTCGGCAGCATGACGTCGAGCAAAACGAGCGCGACTTCGTTGCGGTGAGCCTGGAATTCCCGCACTGCTTCTTCACCGTCGCGCGCGATTCTTACGCGATACCCCAACCCCTCGAGAGTGGTGCTGGCGATTTCGCACAGGCCATCGTGGTCCTCCACAATGAGGACTGTTTCCTTTCCACCGCGGACCGAGGTGTGTGGTCCAATCTTCGGCTTCGTCACTTCTTCATTTCCGGCAGCGGGGAAAAACACGTGAAATTGGGTTCCTTGTCCAAGCTCGCTGTCCACATGAATGAATCCGCCATGTTGTTTCACAATTCCGTAAACGACCGCCAGGCCCAGTCCTGTTCCTTTGCCAATTTCCTTGGTGGTAAAGAAGGGCTCGAAAATTCGCAAGATCGTCGCGGCGTCCATCCCGGTACCTGTGTCACACACGCTGAGCTGGACGTAGGACCCTGTCTTTGCCTCCTTGTGGAACTGGTGGGACGAATCGTCAATTTCGGCACGAACGGTCCGCACTTCGAGCTTGCCTCCGTGCGGCATGGCGTCGCGCGCGTTCAAGCACAGGTTCATAATGACTTGCTCCGTTTGCGCCGGATCTGCTTTCACGACGGGCAGACCCTCGGCCAGCGCCAGACTCAATTCAATGTCGCTGCCGATGACTTTGCCGAGAAGGCCCGTGACATCGCGAATGCTCCGATTCAGATCAATGTTGCGAGGCTCAAGAATCTGGCGGCGACCGAAAGCGAGCAGTTGTTTGGTCAGCACCGCCGCGCGCTCGGCTTGGTGCTGCACTTTCCGGAAGTAGCCCTGCAGCGAAGGATGTTTGGCGCTTTCATCAATCCCCAATTCAATCCAACCCAAGATCGCTCCGAGCATGTTATTAAAATCGTGGGCGATTCCGCCGGCCAGTTGGCCAATGGCTTCGAATTTTTGCGCTTGCCAGAGCTGGGCTTCGAGCCCCCGTTTCTCCGTCACGTTGATGGCGGCGATCAG
>DASYZC010000298.1:0-3807 GCA_035949735.1 Candidatus Acidiferrales bacterium
GTAGGAGAGCGAGCCGACAATCGCGAGCGGCCACGCCTCGGCTACTCCCTCCCATCCGCTTACGAGATAGATCAGCACCCACGGCGGCAGCAAAGCGAGAATCGCGACCACATTGCCGATCGACCGCGATAGCGCCATCAATGGCAGGCCCGTGACGGCAGCGAGGCCAATGATGGGGATGCCGAGCGCTCCGTAGGAGACAGGCGCGTTGTTTGCCAGCGCCGCCACTCGGATGGCCTCGAGATCGGCGATTCCGAGTCCTACCAAAATGGGCACCACGACGGCCCATGGAAAGCCGAATCCGACCAGCCCTTCCAATAGCGCGCCGAAAGCCCAGGCCAGCATGATGGTCTGGATTCGAACGTCGGCCGTCGCGTGATGAACCATCCATTCCGTAAACCGGCCAAAAGATCCTGTGAGGACGAGCGTGTTAAAGATAACCAGCGCCCAGAATGTAATCCAGTCGATTGACCAAATCCCCGTGAGCCCGCCGAACAGGTAGGACCTCAGCGTGTTCGCGAGCGGAGCGTGCCAGACCACGACGCCCACTGCAATCGTGACGATTCCCGCAAAGGTCGAGGCAAGCCATGCGGTGATACGGAAAACGGTAAGCATGAAAATCAGCGCAATCAGCGGGACCAAGGCGGCCAGGATCGTCAACCAGAGATGGCCCGTCGGATTGAGGCTTTGCTCAAACATCGCGGCGCGGCATCGAACGTGCCTACAATCCCGGACCGATGAAAGTCACCCAGCACATTCTAGATTTCAGGTGGCGGCGTCGAACTGCGGGAGCCGTTCGGCTTTCCGGGAGTTAAACAAGAACGTTAGGCTGGCGCAGCGGGCAAATCGATACCGACTTCCCTGCCGAATTCAAGCGCCACGACTATGCCACCGAAACCGTAGTTAAGAACTTTCATAACGTCCATCAACAATCCGCGCTTGGTTTCAGAATCACTGTTTGTCACGACCCAATAGTGCGAATTGGGTATCTGTTTCGGAAAAACGCTCTTGCCAGACTGCTCTAGTTCAGCGCAATTGGTCGAGAAATACTTTCTAGTCCGGCCCCGTATCTGTTCGACTGCCGAAAACGCATCCTTGTTTTCAGCGTAGAGAAACCCGAGCACTGCAAGAAACTTCATAACAGCAGATCTCTGGCCCTTGAACGCTGGCGCTTTCAAGAAGTCGAATAGGGCTTGGTCGCGCGGCGTGAACTTCCCCGCAGATGTTGGAGAAACATTCGGCGGTGCTGCGCCGGGCTTCGCGGAGACAGACTTCTTACCCACACCTAGCAACCGCTTCGCCACGCTGCAACCGGATTCGCCCAGGCTAGCGTGGGCACGTAGATATTCGTACAGTTCTTGGTCAATCGGGATTGTGTATTCCATCACCGTTGCCTCCTGCAAATACTTTGACTACGTTGACTTATTCTAACTCGTTAGACGGGCAATGTCAAGTCGCCGCGGTCCCAAGTGCCCTAAGCGGAAGACGATACACGTAAAGGCCCGGCCGACGAATCGGCCGGGCCTTTGTTGGCAAGACTTGCTGCCAGCCCCGCGGAAAAAGGGGAAAGCGAATTACATCGTCTGGGCCTGCAGAAATTCGCCGGGGAGCCTGCTGATTCTCGATCTCGCAGCGGACATTCCGCGCTGAAGGTCGGACGTTTTCCGCGACTTTCGCTCCGGCAGGTCGGCAGCTTTCATTCGCTCGATCCTGATGCCGAGCGTACGCTCCAGCGCGAGCAATTCTCCTCGTTGATCGGCTCCGAAAAGGGTGGAGGCAAGGCCTTGCGCGCCCGCACGTCCCGTCCGGCCGACCCGATGAATGAAATTCTCGGCCAATTCGGGCAGATCGTAGTTGATTACGTGCGCGATGTCCTGAACATGAATGCCGCGCGAGGCGACATCCGTGGCGACAAGAATTCGGTGGCGGCCCTGTTGAAAGCCTGCCAGAGCTGCGTTGCGCTGCGACTGCGAACGGTCCCCGTGAATCGCGGCCGCGGAGAAACCTTCGCGGCTGAGATTCAGAGCGAGACGCTCGGCTCCACGCTTGGTGCGCGTAAAGATGAGGCAGCGCCCAGATTCCTTGGCGAGCAATCCCTCGAGGAATTCCTGTTTGCGGTCCGCAGGAACTTCAAATGCCTGAACGCGCACGTTCTCGGAAGGCTTCAGGGTCGAGCCGAGCGCCACGCGCACCGGTTGGCGCATGTAATCGTGAACCAGATGGGCAACGGACGCCTCGAGCGTCGCGGAAAAGCAGAGTGTCTGCCGGTTTTTCGGCAACACGGATGCTATTCGGCGAATTGCGGGAAGGAACCCCATATCCAGCATGCGATCGGCCTCATCCAAGATGAGAATGCGGAGGGTGTTGAAATTCACGAGCTTTCTATCGAGGAAATCCTCGAGTCGGCCCGGAGTGGCAACCACGAGCCGCGCGCCACGGCGCAGCGCAGTGATCTGCTGGCCTTCGGAAAGGCCGCCGACCACCAGAGCCGCGGGCGGAAGCAGTCTGCCGCGCAACGCGTTGTACTGCTCGACGACTTGCATGGCGAGTTCCCGCGTGGGAACAAGAGCGAGTGCCGCTATTCCTGGAGTGTTGTGCTGCAGTAACTGCTCCATCACGGGAATCAAGAATGCGAGCGTCTTGCCGGTGCCGGTTTGCGCGGTGGCGAGCACGTCCTTACCTGCGAGCGCGTGCGGAATCGCCGCGGCTTGCACGGGGGTGGGGATTGAAAAGTTTGCGGACGACAGGCGTTGTTTGTTGTAGTCCGAAATTGGTAATTCTGAAAAATTCTGCATTGTCTAAGTGTTTTCTTTGGAAGCTGCAAGCTGCAACCCGCCGGATAGAGTCCTAGCGAGCAGTCTAAGCTGCAGTTCCATTCCTTGTTTTAAATTACGCTGAAGACTTCGGATGGGACGAAAGGCGGGGCATTCTCAGCAGATAACCGACGAGAGCAACCACACCACACAGCCGCTGTATTAAGCGCAAAGGCAGTATACCACACTTGGACCATTTCGTGTGGGTTGATAACCCCCAGTTCTCAACATACAATAGCCGCGATTTGGGCAGGATGTGCGCTTTGGCGGCGACGACGTAGGACCCCGCGGCGAGACCGCCTCGTTTCGAACGCGCAGGTGCTAGGGGGCAATATGCCAGCCACATCGCAGAGAGTTTACGTAGGGCCCGGTGAAAAGGTGCCGGAACGCGGACGCCTGGTGGTTGACGTCGGCGAGACGACGATCGGGATTTTCCGCGTCGATGGCAAGCTTTACGCCTATCTCAACCGGTGCGCACACCAAGGCGGACCGGTTTGCCAGGGCAAGCTTATTCCGCGCGTGACCGAAGTGATCGACGGCGGCGGCGAAAGCCACGGGTTCGCGTTCGACGAGTCGAGCCCGCATATCGTCTGCCCGTGGCACGGTTTCGAATACGACATCAAGACAGGCGTGCACCCCGGGCGTCCAGCGGCCCGATTGATCCGAGTTGCAGTGGAAGAAGCGGCCGACGGAATTTATGTCAACGTCTGAGAAAGCGGCGCGGCTATCGGCCCTGGTGGCGCAATTAAGCGAGAGGATTGAGGAAACCGTAAAGGCGGGCGAAGTGGCCGATGTGCTTCGAGAGGACGTGACCGCACTGGTGAGCGGCGCGGTGAAACTTTATGCGACCTCAGCGGAAGAAGCCGAATCGGATGTGCCGGTGATCGATGCCACGGTTTCGACAACCGAGGCGATGGTGGTTGCGTGCGCTTTGCTGCGCGCGCACAATTTGAACCCGTTCGATCTGGCGCTATGGTTTTCGCGTACCGCGCGA
>DASYZC010000299.1:0-8382 GCA_035949735.1 Candidatus Acidiferrales bacterium
CGCGAGCGCGCCACGGATGAAACGACTCGGCGCCAGGTGGATACGATATTGCAACAGGCGCGGCGCGCCGCGGGTATCGTCCTCAACCTGCTCGCCTTTTCACGGCCTTCCGCCCACGGGAATGCTAGGATCGACCTCAAGACGACGATTCAGGAGGCCTTGCAAGTCGAAGGCGCCCTTCTCGCCCAGAAAAATATCCGCGTGACGTTCGAAGCTTCCGAGGAACTCCCCGTTGTGGAAGGCAACCGAAGGTTACTCATGCAGGTTTTTTCGAACCTCATTGCTAATGCCGAACAGTCGATTTCCGCCGCGCGTGGCGAAGGCCGTTTGGATATTTCCATTTCCTGCGTGGACCACCGCATCCGCGTTAGTTTCGCGGACGACGGCGCCGGCATCGCTCCCGAAATCATAGATAAGATTTTCGACCCGTTTTTCACCACTAAGCGACCCGGCGGCGGCAGCGGACTCGGTCTTACGATCGCTCTGGCCGTGATCAAGGAACACGGCGGGACCATCGAAGTCCAGTCCACCGCCGGATTGGGCGCTACCTTCCATGTGTTCTTGCCGCCCTGCGCGCAGGGGCCCTCGGCTTCCACATCTTCATCGTCACCCAGCCTTGCGTCGCCGCCTCCGCGTGCGGAGGTCCTCAAAGGCCATAGCGTCCTTATCGTCGATGACGAAGAAAGCATTCGCGAAATTGTGGCCGAAGATCTTTCAAGGCGGGGGATGAAGGTCAATGCGGTGGAAAGTTCGGAGGCGGCGCTCGGCTACCTTTCAGCGAACGAGTGCGAGATCGTTATTTGCGATTTCAATCTCCCCGGTATTAGCGGTGAAGCTCTTTTCGAGAAGCTTCTCGCAAAAGAAAACGGGCCTCGGCCGCGGTTCGTCTTTATGACGGGGGAGTTGGTCGATCCTGCCCTCGTAAGCAGGTATCGCGAAAAAGGCGCCCGCATCTTGCAAAAGCCGTTCTCCGTTTCCGTGCTGGCAGCTCTCTTGGCGGAGTTTCTGCAGGGAGAGGCCGTTCCTTCGGTCTAGCGAAGTCCCGCTACTTGGCGGTCTGGTGCGCTTCCGGGGCAGGACCCGCTTCCACACCAAAATCCCAAACGTAAAGGCTCATTCCTTCATCGCCGATCGCTTCCGCCAGCGCGTATTCACCCGGGGCCAGCGGTTTGCTGAGCGTGAAACGATACACACCGCGTGCAATTTCCCAACGCTGCATCGAAATCGTGTCGCCCGTGGCGCGCTGCTGGCCGAAGAGTTCGTCCACGTTTTCGATCTGCCGGTTCTCGCCGTGCGCCTTTGCGCGGATCAACTGCATGTCGGGCGTTCGGGCGTCCGCCGTGCGCATATAAAACTCCGGCTGATCGGTTCGAAGACGAAGTTTTGCGTGCAGTCCGTGAATCGACACGTTGTGCCTGGTGGGAATTATGGGCACTGGCACCATCACTTGTTCGAGGAAGTGTCCCTTGGATAGTTTCGAGTTCGTTTCGGCTTGAGGAAGCTGTAGAACAGCTTTCCCGTCGAACGCGAAAAGCCCGGCGCCCGGCGGAAGGAAAATTCGGGGTGCCACCTCCAGGCTTGCGTCAATATCGAGCGGCTGCGCGAGGCGCGCCGCCTCCTGGTTGTGCACCTTCGCAACGATTGCCGCCTCTCGTTGCTGTTCTTGCGCCGCAGCTTTTCCAGTGGCGTCCCAATCCACCAGATCCGCGGGGATTTCCTCCCACTGCGAACGGTCGAGGCTGTAGTAGCGCACCCGGTCGCCCTGCACCGCATATTCGCGAACCAGCTGAAAACTGCCATCTTTCAGCATCAGCTTCTGGCCCCTCGGCGTTGTGGGCGCTTTTGGGCCTGCGGCTGGATTGTGGCCTGCTGATTCCTGGCTGGAATCCCCGTCATCCTGCGCCTTCAAGGGGGGAACCGCGGCTATCATTGTGGTGAGCAGAGCGCAGCCAGATAGGTGCAACAACCAGCGAGACGATCCTCCGGCCATGAGCCTACTCCTCGATACAATTGTAGACCGAATTGCTGCGTAACGCTGCTCGCACCAATGGCGAGCCACGCCCGCCATTGTCCCGGCGACGCCGGGCGTTATCTCAACTTGGCATACTCGGCGCGGGCTTGCTTCAGGATGGGAATGTCCGGATCGGCGTCTTTCCAAAGGGTGAGGAAATCCTGATACGCAACCTTCGCTTTGGCGGTGTCGCGTTGCAAAGCGTACGCACGGGCGAGACCGAGGTGGGCGAGCGCGCCGACAGGATAGTTCAGGATGATGGCACGATGGTCGAGAATGCGCTGGAAGTCGGCGGCGGCCTCGGCATCCTGATGTGCTGCTAGGTGGACTTCGCCGCGGACGTAGGCCGGGACTCCGGGCGGAATGAAGCTAAAGTTGAAGCCCAATTCATCGGATGAAATAGTGTCCACGGCCTTCGTCGCTTCGTTCAGCTTACCGCCTCGCAGCGCGAGGACGCCGCGGATCGCCGGCAGGGCTGCAAACTGAACGTAGGTAGCCTGCGGAAAACGATTGTTGAGGTTCTCTGCGAGCTTTGTGGCCTGTGCGGTGTCGCCAGCGAGTGCCCATGCGACAGCCGCGGCGCCTTCCGCCCCAAAATCCGAGAGTTGGCCAGTGTCCTTCAGAGCCAGCCTTGCTTCCGGGAAATTGCCGAACAGCGCCTCCGTCACAGCGCTGGTTACTCGATAGCTCGCTGCGATGTTGTTCGCACCTTGGTGCCTTGCGGACGCCACCGCGCGCTCCATCAGCTTGCGCGCCTGAGCGAGGTGGCCATCGTACGCGGCCGTCCACGATTGCATAGCCTCGGCATACCCCGGAGGTTGGAATAACCACGGGCCCGGAGACAGTTCAGCTACCCGTGCCGGGTCGCCCTTCAGAAAGGCAATATAGTACAGGGCGATGCGGAACGTAGCGGGATCGACATGGTCGGCCTCCGATTGTTGAATCGTCGCCTGGGCCTCGTCCAGACGTCCGAGATTCATGTAACCAGTCACCGTGCCAAGATACGTGAACGGGGTTGGATCGAGCCGGAGCGCTTCGCGGGCCGCGGCCAGCGTATCTGCCCATCGGCCCACGCCCGAGTAGGCGCCCACAAGTGCAAAATAAGCTGGCGCGTCCTGGGGGTAAATCTTGGCCCATTGTTCGGCGACCTGGACCTCCTTTTCGATATCTCCAGTGGCCAGCGCGTGATAATTGGTGGTGATGGAGAACTTCTCACGCTCGCTCACCCGGTTGCGAAGGGCATAAGCCTTGCTTGCGTTCTCTGCCGCTAGAGCCATCTGGCCCACGAAACCGTAATCAATGCCGAG
This sequence comes from Candidatus Acidiferrales bacterium, assembly GCA_035949735.1. Classification (GTDB taxonomy): domain Bacteria; phylum Acidobacteriota; class Terriglobia; order Acidiferrales; family UBA7541; genus Palsa-295. Next base: position 3,319 of record DASYZC010000299.1, read on the forward strand.
ATTGGCGTACGCTTGCGCGAAATTTAGATCAAGGTTCACAGCCCGCTGATTGAAAGTGATAGCTGACGCGAAATCGCCGTTCAACAGGGAGTCGGTGGCTCTGGTATAGGCCTGTAAGGCTTCGAGCGACGAGGTGGTGATGGCTTGATCGTAGGGGGCATCGTACGTTCTTAGCGATGCGGCCGACTCCCCAAGTTTAGAGCGAAGCTGAGTGGCGCCGCGCCCGAGCGCCGCGAGAACCTTCTCTTTGCCCTCCGCGGTTACCTGCTCTTGCGCGACGAGTTCGCCCGTGCTGCAGTTCAAGGCATCCAAACCCAGAACAAACTGGCTTCCGAGCGCAGCGATCGAGCCCTGAATTACAGCTGTGCCGTTGACCCGCTGGCAGACTTCCCGCGCGACATCCGGCGTCAGCTTCGTGCCCGGTGGCTTCTCCAGCAGGCGGAGTGTTTCAACGATCTGGTCACCCGACACAAGGCGGAGGAATGGCGTTTGTTGGAGTTGCACAGAAAGCCCTTGTCGCAGGGTGCCGTCGAAGACGGGATCGCCCGTCGAGTTAGCGAAGTCGGCGACGACGACGGAGTCTTTCTCGGTGAGCTTCGGCGCGCGATGGAAATAGAAATATCCGCCGACGGCAGCGGCGCCCGCAATTAAAGTTGCACCGGTCGCGAGGACAGCCCAACGCACATGGCGCGCGGGCGCTTGCACGCCTGTGGTTGCAGCAGTCGTAACCGTGCTAGGAGCACCGAGGCGGCGAAGATCGACGCCGAGTTCCTTTGCTGATTGGTAGCGGTCCTCTGGCTCTTTTTCAAGGCACTTCAAAATAATTCGCTCGAGTTCCGGAGAGACGCGTGCGTTGAATGCGCGTGGCGTCACCGGCGGCTGATGAAGGATCGCATCCGTCAACTGCGGAATCGAATCCCGCTGAAACAAGCGGCGGCCAGAGGCCATCTCGTACAGCACCAAGCCCAGCGCGTGAATGTCGGTGCGCGCATCGACGGTCTCGCCTTGCAGTTGCTCGGGAGCCATGTAGGGCAACGTACCCACGAGGGCTTGCGATTCCGCGAAGCTTTGCGTAGTGACCGTATCGAAAGGCAGCAGCAGTTTCGCCAAGCCGAAGTCGAGGACCTTGGCCTGTCCTTTCGGAGTGACCATCACATTTGCAGGCTTCAAGTCCCGATGAATGATGTTCTGTTCGTGCGCCTCTTCCAGCGCCGCCGCGATTTGAGCCCCCAGCGCAGAAATTTCTTTCTCGTTCAGCGCACCGGATTTCAATTTCTCAGCGAGCGCCAGGCCGGGAACGCATTCCATCACCAGATAGTCCGTGCCTTCTTGCTCTCCTACGTCGTGCACCGTCGCAACGTTCGGATGATTGAGCTTCGCCAGTGCCAGCGCCTCTTTGCGGAACCGTTTCCGAGCGGCTCCGTCAGTGAGCAGGCCCAAGGGAAGAACCTTGATTGCTACGTCGCGCTCCAGCCGTCCATCGCGCGCGCGATACACCACTCCCATTCCCCCCGCGCCGATGCGCGCGAGGATTTCGTACGGTCCTAGCTTTGCCCCGCTCTTCAATATCTCGTTGGTTCCCACGAAGGGCTGCCCCATGAACGCCGTCTCCGCCTGTTCGTGAGCGTCGATCAGCGATTGCACCTCGCGGCGCAGCTCAGGTTCGGTGCAAGCTTGGTCGAGATAAACGCGCCGTTCCTCTGGCGCTCGTTCCAGGGCGCCGGCGAGTATGGCCTTCACTTCTTGCCACCGTTCCTGCATCACGTTCCTGTGTCCTTCTTCATTTCGCGCCGCAACCACGCCCGAACGGCTCTCGCCCCGACGACGCCGGCCGTTATCTCAACTTCGCATACTCGGCCCGGGCTTGTTTCAGTATGGGAATGTCTGGATCGGCATCCTTCCACATCGTCAGGAAATCCTGATACGCGGCGCGAGCTTTCGCGGTGTCGCCTTGCATGGCATAGGCGCGGCCGAGCCCGAGATCCGGGAGAGCGCGGAACGTTAGCGTTAGAATCGGATGGTCGAGCATTTTCTGGAACTCCCCGGCCGCTTCTGCGCCCTGGCGCGCATCAAGATACGCCTGGCCACGAAGGTAGAAAGCGATCATCCGGCCATTCGGAAGCAGATCGTAAGATGACGTAGCGCTAAGGCTCTCAATCGCTTCCTGCGGCTTCCCCTTGTGCAGTGCGAGCGCAGCTCGAATCCCCGGCAGGCAGTAGAATTGGACGAACGTCGCCTGTGGGAATCGCTGATTCAAATCAGCAGCCAGCTTCTGCGCTTCGGCCGAATCACCGGCGAGTGCAAAAGCAAGTCCCGTGCGCCCCAGGTTTTCCTCGTCGTCAGACATGTGGGCGGCCTTCATCGCAGCGACACTCGCTGCCGTTGGGTCTCCTATCAGAGCTTCGAACAGCGCCACTTCTGACTCTAGACCAGCTGCTTGTTGCTTCATATTCGCCTGCATGTCCAATGCGGTAAGGTGCTGAACCAAGTCCCGCATACGAGACAAATGGCCCTCGGCCTCAGTCAGCAAGCCGTCGATTGCAGGGTCCATCCGGCGCATCAAAGCCTCGTTTGCTGCCATCCCGCCTTGATCGTTCTGTAGGTAGGCAACGTCCCACAGGACAACTGGGAAAGCTGGAGAATCCAGGTGAGTAGCGCGAGCCTGCTGGACTGTGGTCCGCGCTTCGTCCAAACGATTCAGAGTTAAGTCAGAAAGAGCAAGAATTAAGTAATCAAGTGCACTAGGACTGAGCTGGACGCTTTCCAGGGCACTTGCGCGCTCATCATCATATCGGCCAAGTCTTTCGTAGCAGACAGCCAGCGCCTGGAGACCCCTGTGGGGATACGCTTGTTCCGTTTGTTGAGCGATCCGAAGCGCCTTGTCGAGGTCACCCGTGACAGACAGCTCGTAGTCCGCGGAAATGTTGAGGCTCTCAAACTCACTCACCCGGTCGCGCAGCTTATAAGCTCTTTTGTAGCTTTCGACTGCCTGCTCACCGCGCCCAGTTTCCGTCTGAGCTAATCCCAGGAGCGAGTAGGCCAATGCGAAATTCGGATCGAGGCTCACGGCGCGCTCGTAGAACGAGGCGGCCGCAGGCATGTCGTAATTCTCAAATGCCTGATCGCCGCGGCTGAAGGCTTGCAGGGCTTCCAGCGAGGATGTCGTAGCCCTATCAAGCGGAACATCATGCGCCTCAAGCGAGGCGGGCGATTCGCCAAGCTTCGACCGCAGTTCCGAAGCGGCATTCCCGAGCGTGGCGATTACTTTTTCCTTGCTGTCCGCGGTAACCTGTTCCTCAGCAAGCGTCTCGCCGGTCCGACAATTGACAGCATTGAGGCCGATGACGTACTGGCTGCCTAGCGCTCCGATCGATCCTTCGATTTCCGTTGTGGCGTTCACGCGCTGGCAGATCTCCCGCGCCACATCGTGGGTCAGCCGCGTATCGGGTGGCTTGACCATAAAGCGGAGCGTCTGGGCGATTTGGTCTCCCGAAATCAGCCGCACGAAGGGTGTTTGTTCGAGTTGCGCCGAGAGTCCCTGCCGGAGCGTGCCGTCGAAGACGGGATCGCCCGTTGTATTGGCGAAATCCGCGACGACAATCGAGTCCTTCTCCGTGAGTTTTGGCGCTCGATGAAAGTAGAGATACGCCCCGACGGCAACAGCGGCGACAGCGGCTCCTGCCAGAAAGAGGGACACTCGGCGGCGCGAGACCGGACGCGAGGCGGCGGCAACCGTCGCTACCGAGTGAGCGCTCAGTCGGCGCAGGTCGACTCCAATTTCCTTCGCCGACTGGTAGCGGTCCTCTGGCTCCTTTTCGAGGCACTTCAAAATAATTCGCTCGAGTTCCGGAGAGGCGCGCGCATTAAAAGCGCGCGGCGTCACTGGCGGCTGATGAAGGATCGCATCCGCCAACTGCGGAATCGAATCCTGCTGAAACAAGCGGCGGCCAGAGGCCATCTCGTACAGTACCAAGCCCAGCGCGTGAATGTCGGTGCGCGCATCGACGGTCTCGCCTTGCAGTTGCTCGGGAGCCATGTAGGGCAACGTGCCCACGAGGGCCTGCGATTCCGCGAAGCTTTGCGTAGTGACCGTATCGAAAGGCAGCAGCAGTTTCGCCAAGCCGAAGTCGAGGACCTTGGCCTGTCCTTTCGGAGTCACCATCACGTTGGCAGGTTTCAAGTCCCGATGCACGATTCCCTGCTCGTGCGCCGCCTCCAGGCCCGCGGCAATTTGAGCGCCCAGCGAAGAAATTTCCTTCTCGCTCAGCGCACCGGATTTTAGTTTCTCGGCGAGTGGCAGGCCGGGAACGCATTCGATGACGAGGTAATCGGTGCCGCCTTGCTCTCCGACATCGTAAATGGCGGCGATATTCGCGTGGTTGAGCTTCGCCAGAGCCAGCGCTTCTTTGCGGAACCGTTTCCGGGCGGCTTCGTCCGTGAGCAGACCCGAAGGAAGAACCTTGATTGCTACATCGCGCTCCAGCCGTCCATCGCGAGCGCGATAGACCACGCCCATGCCGCCCGCGCCGATGCGCGCGAGGATTTCGTACGGCCCTAGCTTGGTGCCAGGTTTCAAAGCCTCGTTACTTTCCACAACCGGGCGCTCCATGAAACTGCTCTCGCCTTGTTCGTGAGCCGCGATGAGGGATTCTACCTCCCTCCGTAGGGTCGGTTCAGCGCAAGCTTGGTCGAGATAAACGCTCCGCTCCTCGGGCGGTCGCTCGAGCGCGCCCGCCAGAACTTTCTTCACTTCCTGCCAGCGTTCCTGCGTCACTTTCCTGTGTCCTTCTTCATTTCGCGCCGCAACCACGCCCGCGCCGTCGCCCATTCCCGCTTCACGGTGGCTGGGGAAACGCCCAAGACCACGGCAGTTTCTTCGATGGAGAGTCCTCCAAAGAATCTCAGTTCGATCAGGCGGCCTTGCTGCGGATCGAGAGCGGCGAGTTTGCCGAGTGCATCATCGAGCGCCACCAGATCGATTTCTCGCTTCTCCGCCGGGGCCATATTCGGATCGAGAGTGAGGCGCGGCGCTCCCGCTCCGCGTTTGGCCGCCAACCGGTTGCG
>DASYZC010000300.1:0-2750 GCA_035949735.1 Candidatus Acidiferrales bacterium
GGAGCAAAGATGGCGATGATGAACGAATACTGCAGGCTGGCCGTGGTCCGGATGCCCGCCGCAATCAGCAGCGTCGGCACCCACGAAGCGAACCCGTAGTAACCGACGGTCTGAGCCAAATGGAAAACCATCAGCATGAGCGTTCGGCGAAGATAGGGCGGGCGAAAGATTTGAACGAATCTTACGGCGTTCTGCGATTCCTCCGCGGAAGGTTCCGCCACGATGGGAGGAAGTTCGGCGCCCAACTCCGCCGCCACCCGCTTTTCCATGTTCGTGACGATGCGTTCCGCCTCGGAAATGCGTCCGCGCGCAATTAGCCATCGAGGACTCTCCGGAATTCTTCGCCGGATAAACCAGACGAATATCGCGCCTGCCGAACCGATCAGCACCACCCAGCGCCAACCGTCGATGCCGAAAGGGTTGCGCGGCACAAGGAGCCAGGAAATCAGCGCAACCAACGGTATGGTCGCGAATTGCACCACCTGGTTGAGGGCGAAGGCGCGGCCGCGGATTTCCTTGGGCATCAGCTCAGCGATATATGCATCGATTGTGACTAACTCAATGCCAATGCCGATGCCAGTGATGAATCGCCATATTAGAACTCCCGGCGTACTGATCTGAAAGGCCATAACGACCGAACCGGCCGTGTACCACAGCAAGGAATACGTAAAAATTGCCCGGCGGCCGAATTTGTCCGCGGCAAACCCAAATGCGATAGTGCCGACGAAAAGCCCGGCGAATGTTGCAGATACAAAGCTGGCCAGTCCGGTCGGGTCGAAGAAGGAGACAGAAGCGCTGGTGAATAGTCCGCTATCAATCAACCCAGGACCGATATATGTCATTAGAAAGAGATCGTAGAACTCGAAACATCCGCCGAGCGAAAGTAAGAGCAAGAGCTTCCAGATGTAGCGCGTCGTTGGAAGCCGATCGAGCCGCGCGCTAATCAGAGCGGCTTGGCCGCGGATTCCCGTCTGCCCGGCAGGAGTCATCAGAGGTTCCGCGAATTCTAGCAATCGCGGACTACATGGCATAGTGCATTCAGGTCAGCCGATCATGGCCAGGGGCGGCGCGAACACAAAGCACCGCCGGAAAGCAGCTACCCACCCTGGTGGGCCCTCCCTAACCAATGCGGCGTCTCGAAAATTGCATAGAGTTGACATGACCGGATGACAGGAACACACTCTCTCCACACACGTAGTGGTGTAACGGCGGGAGGCAAGTCGATGACCTCACTCCTTTCAGAACCCAGAAACCTGCAGTTCCCGGACTGGCAAACCGATTTTGAAGCGGCGGCGCGGCAAGCTGCGCAAACACCCGGCCGAATTCAGGCGATGAAGGCAGCTGTCTTGTCGAGACTAAGAGCGAAGCTTGAAAATCCTCCGGGGCCTCTCGAGCGCATCGCGCTGAACGACGCGATCCTTTTGTTGCGGGCATTGCGAAGCGGAAGCCCGCCAAATGCCGGCTCGGAAACCGATCTGGAATAGCTGTATAGAAGGAGAAGGAACATGGCCACTGCATCCAAAGCGATTGCCCCAAAGAATGGTGATCGCGTCCGCACAGCACAGCACGAAGGTGTTTTTGAAATCGTCGGCGTCAATTCACTGATGCAAACGGCAAATATCAGACTAATCGATGGAACCGGCCACGTAGTGCCGAATGTGCCGTGGGCGGCTCTGACGCCTGCCGACAAAAAGTGACTTGAGTGGTGAGGGTTGAAACGCTCGCTGAATAGTCCCGAAGAGTCATGCCCTCTCGGGCGTCTGCTACCGGCGTTCCGTCGCTCGCCTACACTGCGGCCCTATCGCGGACCTTACTTTACACACTTCCACAAATCGGTCTTTCGCCTCGAGTACGAGAGCCCCGATTCCCAGCTGCTTTAGCGGATAAACACACGGCAGTCCGGAGATGCCCGCACCCACCACAACCACTCTTTCCTTGTATCTCACCGCGCCCTATCCTATCTAATCCGACGAGGCTAATCCTCATTCGGGGCGAAACGCCTGGGATAAATGTCGCGAGAACCGATGGAGACGCTCGTTAATTTCGCTCATAGCTATGCGGCCAATGACGTTGAAGTCGCTGTGCGGCAGCGTCGCGGTTATCGCATGGAGACTTGGACGTATGCCAGGATTGGGACCGAGGCTAATCGGGTCGCTCGCGAACTGTCGGCACGTGGGATCGCTAAGAGCGACAGGGTCTTGCTGTGGGGACCAAGTTCGGCCGAATGGATTATCGCTTTCCTGGGCTGCCTCCTTCACGGTGCTGTCGTCGTGCCGATCGACGACGGCGCATCGCACGAGTTCGCGTGTCGCGTGTCTGAGGAAGTAAATGCAAGGTTGATGTTCCGCTCGCGTGCGCATGATGATTTTGCAGCGGTTCCGTCGATTGAACTGGAATCGCTCTGCGAGCGGATGTCCGGCCACGACGCTTCCCTCTATCCGTCCCCCCCATTTTCGCGCAAAGACATTTTGGAAATTATCTTCACTTCGGGCACGACGGGCGAGCCTCGAGGTGTTGTGATCACGCACGGAAATATACTCGCCACCATCGAGCCGTTGCGACGGGAAATAACAAAGTACCTCAGGTATGAAAAGTTCGTGCATCCGATCCGGTTCTTGAACCTGCTCCCGCTCAGCCATGTGTTCGGCCAAATGCTGGGCATTTTCATCCCGCCGATGTTGGCCTCTACCGTGGTATTTGGCGATTCGCTGAAACCTTCGGATTTGATGGAATCGATCCGGCGAGAGCGC
>DASYZC010000301.1:0-19503 GCA_035949735.1 Candidatus Acidiferrales bacterium
CTCTCGCGCTCCGTCACGATTTGATCTCGAAACTCCTCGGTCGCCAGTTCGTAGCCCCAATCGCGGAAAGCGCCCTCGGTAAACTTCATGATGTTGCCCTTGTGGACCAGCGTCACCACCGTTCGCCCGTGTTCGATGGCGTGCTGAATCGCGCGCCGCACCAGCCGCTTGGTGCCGCTCGGAGAAATCGGCTTGATGCCTACTCCGGAATCTTCGCGCACCTTTTTCTTGTCATTCTTCAGCATCTCGTTGTTCAGGAAATCGATCAGCTTCTTCACCTCGGGCGTTCCCGATTTCCATTCGATTCCCGCGTAAACATCCTCGGTATTTTCGCGGAAGATCACCACATCCATCCGGTCCGGATTCCGCACTGGCGAAGGCACTCCTTCGATGTAGCGCACTGGACGCACGCAGGCATAGAGATCGAGCAGTTGCCGCAGCGTCACATTGAGCGAGCGGATTCCGCCGCCCACGGGCGTGGTCAGCGGGCCTTTGATCGCCACGCGAAAATCGCGGATGGCTTCCACCGTATCTTGCGGCAGCCAGTCCTTGAACTGATTGAACGATTTCTCCCCGGCATAGACCTCCAGCCACGCAATCTTCTTCTTGCCGCCATACACTTTCTCAACCGCCGCGTTGAAAACTCTTCGCGACGCCTTCCAGATATCGCGTCCCGTGCCGTCGCCCTCGATAAACGGAATAATCGGCTGGTCAGGAATCTGAAATTGACCGCCCCTGTATTCAATCACCTTGCCGTGCGCTGGAACGGGAACCCCGTTGTACGAACTCTTCATCGGTTGCCATCTCCTCTTGCTGCTGGCGACGCCACAACGGAACCAGATACCTTAGCATACTCCGCGCGGGCCGTGCTCCATGACAACCACGGCTCGGTGCCCAATCCGCCCAGGAATTCGAGAGCAATTCAAACCATGCGGACGCCTCAGTCCCCGTCAGTGGTTTCAGTTTTCCGCTCAAAAAGGCTCTTCGCGGGAATATTTCGCGGCCTACCCTGGTCTATACGAGGGCAGGGCAAGCGCGGCCTGAAGCGAGCGGGTCGCTCGACGAAAGTGAGGTATTCAGTGGGCAATATCATCAAGGAAAACTTGAACCCCGACGGCATTGATCGGCGGGGCTTTCTCAAGTGCATGGCCTGGGCGGGAACAGGGGCGCTCTGCGTGATGCAGGGTGGCGTTCTGAAATCGTACGCTTTTGGCGCGATGAATAAGCACGACTTGATGGGGGCGGACTTTGCCTTCGCGCAAATCAGCGATTCGCACATCGGTTTCAACAAAGCCGCCAACCCGGACGTAACAGCGACCCTGCGCGAAGCGATTGCGAAACTCAATGCGCTTCCTCAGGCGCCTGAATTCGTAATTCATACCGGGGACCTCAGTCAGCTTTCGAAGGCCGAGGAATTCGACACGCTCGATCAGTCTCTTAAATCGGTCCACACCGGCAAGATTTTCTTTGTCCCCGGTGAGCACGACGTGCTGAACGACAATGGCCAGCAGTATCTCGAAAGATACGGCAAAGATACCAAGGGTGACGGCTGGTACAGCTTCGATCACAAAGGCGTCCACTTCATCGGCCTCGTCAACGTGATGAATCTAAAGGCTGGCGGCCTCGGCGATCTTGGGCACGATCAGTTGGAGTGGCTCGAACGCGATGTAAAACACTTGAAGTCCAGCACGCCTATCGTGGTTTTCGCTCACATTCCGCTCTGGACAATTTATCCGCAATGGGGCTGGGGCACCGACGATAGCGAACAGGCTCTGTCGTACCTGAAGAAATTCGGATCCGTTTCCGTTCTCAACGGTCACATCCATCAGGTGATGCAAAAAGTTGAGGGCAATGTGACGTTCCACACGGCGATGTCCACGGCGTTTCCGCAGCCGGCGCCCGGCCAGGGCCCTTCACCAGGGCCGATGAAGGTCCCCGAAGACAAGCTACGGAGTGTGCTCGGCATCACAAACGTGAACTTCGTCCGCGGCAAGCACACGCTTGCCGTCGTCGATTCAACCTTGCAGGATCGCTCGATGGAAGCAATGCCTGCCAAAGAGGAGACGAACCAATGAAAGGCTACGTGCTAAGAATCGGCGCATTTGCTGCGTTGCTTGCAATAGGCGCTGTATCCGCGACGGTGCGCGCAAACTATTTTGCGCGGGCGGCGGAAAATCAACCGGCTGCCATCAGCATCACCATTGATAATTTCAGTTTCACGCCGAAGGAAATCACGGTGTCGAAAGGTACGAAGGTAACGTGGATCAACCACGATGACGTGCCCCACACAGTTGTCAGCACGGATAAGAAATTCAAATCCAACGCGCTGGATACGGACGACAAGTTTTCCTTCACATTCAGCGACAGCGGCGCCTACCGATACTTCTGCTCCGTGCACCCGGTGATGACTGGGAAGGTGATCGTCAGGTAGCCGCGTGGCGCAGGCTCTCTTGCCTGCGCGGGTAAGTCGAGGCAATCGGTAAGCCACAGCCAAGAGTGGCCATGCGGAGGCCTCAAATGAAAGGTTTTCTGGGCACGCCAGCCGGTTTCAGCGCAGACGTGAACCTCGTCCTTCAGATCGCGATGGGTATCGCGCTCCTTGCTGGCGCGCTTCTAGCTCGTTCAAAGCGGTACTCGGCCCACGGCGCATGCATGGCGGCTGTGCTTCTTCTAAACCTCGTGATGATTGTCCTCGTGATGTGGCCATCGTTCCATGAGCTTGTCCTGCCGAGGATTCCCGCGCGTCTTGCTCGGCAATACTACGCCGTCGCGACCCTCCATGGAGCCTTAGGAGCGGCAACGGAGTTGTTTGGGCTCTACATTCTCCTGGTAGCAGGTACGGAGGCGGTGCCGCAAAGGTGGCGCTTTCGACGCTGGAAGCTTTGGATGAGGGTTGAACTTGCGATTTGGTGGGTCGTTTTGCTCTCCGGGATCGGCACCTACTTCTTGTGGTACGGTGCGCCCCACCTGCCCTTGTAGCCCGCGATGCAAGAGTTACTGCACTCCATGCCACACGGTCCGATGAAACAGTTCGTCCATCGCGTGTGGCGATTCCTTCGCACCGCGATCAAGCCACCACTTCAGAAGAGATAGCAGGTTTCCAGCGAGCGCATGCGAGCAAGCCTGCAGTTCGCGTTCTGCCAAATTCACCCGATTCATCTCCTTCAGACGGCGGGCGATCCCGCGAGCGAAATAGCCTTCTGCAAGATCGAAAAATGCGTGGATACGGCTGGAATCGACCAGAGCGCGATACAAGGTTCTGGCACCGGCTACATGCCCAAAGAATTCCGCCACGGGTGCAACACGATGGGATTTCTCTTGCGCCCTAGTGAGGGCGGTAGTCCACATTTCCAACCCGTCCTCTAACACGCTGAGGAACAAGTCATCCTTGTCGCGGAAATGAAGATAGAAAGTTGAACGGCCCACACCAGCCCGACCCAGCACTTCCCGCACAGTGAGTTTGTCGATCGGTTTCTCCAGAATCAATTCAACCAGCGCATTGCTCAGCCGGGTACGGGTTCGCCGGATGCGCTCATCAACCCTTCGCTTCTGCTTTCCCCGTTTCACGTACCCTGCATCTTGCCGCAATTTGGAGCGTCTATTTCTGGACATCAACCGCCTCGTTGTCCAAAAAACTCGGAATTGACCTTGACCCAGTGAAGTCTAACCGTAGAGTGCGAATCATACGACAAGCCGTGGGTCACGGCAGAGCAAGGAGAACCACAATGAACCGCTACCGGTCATTTACGCTCGGGACCGTTTTGATCTTCGCTCTTGCCACGCACGCGCAACTGGCCACGACCACCGCCGGTGCTCCCGCCAAAAACGTATCGAACGGCGAAGGCGCCCGCCTACCAACCGTCGAAACGCAACTGAAGGTGCTGACTGAAAAGCTTAGCCTCACCCGCGAGCAACAGAAAAAGATCAAACCCATCCTGAAGGAGTTGCACGACACAACGGAAAAGCTCGCGCAGGACAAAAACCTGTCGCACCAAGAGCGCCTCTCCAAAGTGAGGCCCCAGCGTTACAAAGCCGATGAAAGGATCCGCGCCATCCTGAACGACGACCAGAAGAAAAAACTCGATCAATACGAGCAAGGGCCGCACGCCGAGATGCATGGCAACCTGACCGGAGCAACATCGCGACAGCAGTAGACGCCGAATATTGTGGAAATCCCACCCTGAGTAGTCCTCATCCTCTCCGCACTCTGAAGCATCCCGGCGAGCTCGATTCTCGTTGGTGTAATACTTAAAGTAAAGCGTGAGGTCCTTGAAGCCGTTTTTCTCTAAAACCGGGACGTAAGGATTCAGGGAGACTTATTCAAAACAGTAGGGAAACCCTGCGAGGCGGTTTGGGCTCGCGGAACCGCCCCGCAGAGTAGGGGGAAACTGCTGCGTGTTTGATTGCAAGACTCCCGGCAGTGGCGATATATTCCCGTCGCGCCGGACATATTGCGGGAATAAAATCGCTTGGCATTTTGTCTGAACACCTGAGAGTCTACGGCTCTATGCAAGACGAAAGGCGCGGGGCACCGGGCGGCCCGAGCTTCGACGAGGTCGTGCTGCCGCATCTCGACGCAGCCTACAACCTTGCGCGCTGGCTCGTCCGCAATCCGCACGACGCCGAAGACGTTGTTCAGGAAGCCTGCCTGCGCGCTGTGAAATTCTTCGAGGGCTACCACGGAGGCGACGCCCGCTCATGGCTTCTTCGCATCGTGCGCAACACTTCGTACTCGTTTCTCGAAAAGCGCCGCCCCTCCGACTCAGCGCAGGAATTCGACGAGAGTATTCGCGTCCCGTCTGCGGAGAAGCCCGATGCCGAGGCGCTTCTTCTGCGTTCGGCGGAAGCTCAGGCGCTTCAAGTAGCGCTTGAAGAGTTGCCGATAGCCTTTCGCGAGGCTTTGATTCTCCGCGAACTTGAGGGCCTCTCGTACAAAGAGATCGCTGAAGTAATGGAGATTCCTATCGGAACGGTAATGTCGAGCTTGGCTCGCGGACGCGCCCAATTGCGGAAGATTCTCTCGCATTCGCGCGAAAGAGAGGTGCAGCGTGGCGTGCGCCGATAAAACATTGTTGCTCCACGCCTATGTGGATGGCGAATTGGATCTCGTTCGCAGCCTTGAAGTCGAAGAGCACTTGAAGACGTGCCCCGCCTGCGCGGAGGAGCTCTCCGGCCATCGAACCCTGCGTAGTTCATTGCGGTCTGGGAATCTTTATCAGCGGGCGCCGCGCGAGCTCAAGGCCCGGATTCGCGCTGCTGCCCTGGGCGAGAGTGCCGTGCCAGTCCAAAGTGGGCCCGCTTCAGTGGTTTCAATGCGGCCCGCTCAGAGGCGTCCGATCTTCGAGTGGCTGGCGGTTGCAGCCGCAATTCTCATTGCCGTGGCGCTGGGCTCGAGACTGGGTCCCGGGATTGGAGGCAATGCCCAGCCGGATCTCATCGCTGAAGAAGCGATCGCAAGTCACATCCGTTCGTTACAACCGGGCCACCTCATGGATGTCCAATCCACCGATCAGCACACCGTGAAACCGTGGTTTGATGGGAAGCTCGACTTTTCGCCGCCCGTCCGTGACTTCAGCGACCAGGGATTTCCGCTTATCGGCGGCCGGCTCGATTATATCGATCATCGCAATGTAGCGGCGTTGGTGTATCAGAGGGGGAAGCACCTCATCAATGTTTTCGTCTGGCCCGAGAGTTCTGGCGGCAACTCATCCAGCCTGGAAAGGCAGCGGTTCCTGAACGGCTACAACTTTCTCGGTTGGCGGAACGGTGGCGTGTACTTCTGCGCTGTCTCTGATGTGAACGTCGGTGATCTGCGCCAACTTAAAGAACTTCTTGACCGGTGATTTGTCCGCGATTCGGCAAAATAAAGATTCGTTCGGCACCATTCTGAAATCTAAAGTTGAATCTCCTTGCGCGAGTCTGGCGCAGGGCGCAGCTAAACTTGCACTGGAACTGTCGGCAGGCCGACTCGCGAACGTATGAAGTTTCACATGAGGACCCAGCGCTCACAGTTTTCCTATGCGCTGCTACTTGTCCAGCTCGATGCCCGCTCGCTCTTCGACGGACTGGCAATTCCCGCAATCAGCATGCCCAGCAGGAATCCTCCAACGTGCGCCCACCAGGCAACTCCACCAACGTTTGCCTGACCGAGCGAAACCACCCCGCTCAGGAACTGCATCGCGAACCACAGACCGATGAAAATAATGGCCGGGATTCGCCACAGGAAAAAGATAATGAAAAGCGGCACCAGCGTCAGTATCCGCGAGCGCGGGAAGAATACGATGTACGCGCCCAGCACGCCCGAAATTGCCCCGCTTGCGCCAATCGACGGAATGTGCGAACCCCAGGAAAAGAGAACTTGTGAAATCCCCGATCCGATTCCGCACACCAGATAAAAGGCCAGGTAGGGGAGTGATCCAAACCGGTCCTCCACATTGCCCCCGAAAATCCACAGGAACCACATGTTGCCCAGAATGTGGAGAATCCCGCCGTGTAGAAACATGCAAGTGAAGAGTGGCAGGAGCGCCTGCTCCATCGTGTAGTGGCGGCCGGCCAATGCCATCGAAATTTTCGCCGGAATCAGCCCGTACGTTTTGATAAACGCGTCCAGGGCTGTCGGCGGCAGCGTGATTTGATGCACGAAAACAATTACATTGATCGCGATCAGCAACAGCGTGGCGAATGGCACGGACCGCCGCGGCGTCATGTCCTTGAGCGGGATCATGGCTTCAACTCACACGCTAATCTACCTGCGGCGGTCGCGGCTGCTTGCAGTGATTCGTGTGTGTAGGCGAATTCCGATCGAGAGGCGCTTCGTCGGAAACTCTCAATTTCATCCAAAGTTGCGATATGCCCTCGCGCGCCAGTCGAGGTGCAATTCAGGGCGGCCGCCGCACAACTGAATTCAAGTATTTCCTCCGGCCGCCAGCCACGCACAACTCCAAACACGAAGGCGCCATGAAAAACGTCGCCCGCGCCCGTCGTGTCTACAGCTCGAACCCGAAATGCCGGTGACAGTAGAAACCGTTCGCCATCCCACAGCAGCGCACCCATCCTTCCCAAAGTCGCACCGGCTATGCGACACTTGAACCGTCGACAAATCTGCGGCAGCGCTTTCAGAAGATCCGTCTCGCCAGTCAACCTTTCCGGGAAATTCTTCGATGTAATCGCGAAGTCCACGCATTCAAGTAACGCTTCAACTCCCGGATAGCAGTTATCGAAATCTCCCGCCACCGGTATCTGCTCTTCGCGGGCCCACCGCGCCGCTAGCGCAGCGGCTCCGGTATCGTGTCCATCGACGAGAAGGGCGCTCGTGCCGGAAATCCACTCGCGTCTCAAGTCTTCAGGATGTAAAGCGATGCTTGAATCTCGATTCCAAAGCACTGTGCGCTCTCCGGATGCATCGTCAACGAGGATGTGCGAAGTTTGGCTCGCGCATCCGCGGGCGATAATCCACTGGGCATCAACTCCTTCGCGTTTCATTTCGTCGATTTGCAATTCCCCCGCGCTATCGTCGCCGACCTTTCCCACATAACGCGTCGAAAGCCCCCAGCGCTGGCACGCGACCATGGCGCTTGCGATCTGTCCACCGGCCTTTACTTCGGACGAACGAACTTCAACCTTCGAATCCGGAGCAGGGAAGTGCGGCAAACGGATGATCGTATCCGTGGCGTTGAGTCCCACCCCCACGACGTCCACGGAATCGGCGTGTGCAGCGTTCATCGCGCAATCACTCTAGCCGAGCTCTCGAGGTTTTGGAATGGATTCATGAAGAATCCGGTCGCGCGTTTATTAATTGCGCCGCGTGATTTGCTGTGATAGAAAAATTCTTCCGGATGTATGCGAGTCGCGCACCCAATGAATTGCTTGCAATCGCGGCGCCCGAGCGTCAGGGGTCGGCAGGCCGACACTTCAGATGCCACTTCATGAATCTGAAGCTATCGTTCTCCATCGCTACGCGCTCGGCGAATCCGATCGGCTCGTAAGTTTTTTCTCGCGCACCATGGGAAAAATGCGCGGCGTGGCGGCCGGTGCGCGCAAGCCGAAAAGCCGCTTCGGCGCGGCGCTCGAACGCCTCTCTTACATTCGCATTTGGTTTTTCGAGCGCGAAACACGCGAGCTGGTTCGCATCAGTCAGTGCGAAATGATCGAATCCTTTCTCGATGTATTTCGCGATTATCCGTCGAGCGTGGCGCTGGCGCTGTTTAGCGAAATAACGGAAACGGTACTGCCGGATCGCGAGCCGTCGGATGCGAACTTCCGCCTCCTGCTCCTAGCGGCCCAAGCCGTCAAGCGCACTGGCAAGCCGGACCTGCCCCTGGCCTACTTCGCGCTGTGGACGGTGAGGTTGGGTGGCTGGCTTCCACCGTTCGGCCGCTGTGGACGCTGCGGGAATGCTCTGGACGCAACTGCGGCAGCATACGCCGCGGCGAATGCCTCGGCGATTGTCTGTGGCAACTGTCGGAAGGCTGGGATGCGCAGGGTCGCGCCAGATGTACTGGTGGCTGCGCGAAGAATTTTGGAAGAACGGTTGGACAGCCTGACACAGGATCCGCAGGGGATTAGCCCGCGAGTGGCGAGGGACCTGGCTGACGTAATGCTAGACGTAATCGAGCACCAAATTGATCGCAAGTTGAAGTCGCGGGAACTTCTAGAATCACACGCGTGAAGGTTCTAACTCGAAACATTAACATGCCAAAAACGGGCACGAAAAGCACGGGATTGACGTTCCAAGACCTTCTATTGAAGCTTGAACATTATTGGACGCGCCGCGAATGTATTTTGCAGCAACCCTACGACATCGAAGTGGGTGCCGGGACGATGCACCCGGAAACTTTTCTGCGCGTCCTCGGGTCGCAGCCATATCGGGTCGTGTACGCGCAGCCAAGCCGGCGTCCTGCGGATGGCCGTTACGGCGAAAATCCGAATCGGTTGTACAAGCACACACAGCTTCAAGTGATACTTAAACCATCTCCGTCGAACATTCAGGACCTTTATCTCGAAAGCCTCGCTGCGGTAGGAATTGATTTGACGGAACACGACGTCCGATTCGAAGAGGACAATTGGGAATCGCCCACGCTCGGCGCATGGGGAATCGGCTGGCAGGTTCTTTTGGACGGACTGGAGATCACGCAGTTCACCTACTTCCAGCAGTGCGGCGGAATCGATCTGGATCCGATCTCCGTCGAGCTTACCTACGGGCTCGATCGAATCGCGGCGTATCTTCAGGGAGTGGACAATGTGTTCGACGTGCGCTGGTCAGACACGATGACCTACAGACAAGTGCGGCTGGCGGAGGAGCAGCAATTCTCGGCTTACAGCTTTGACTACGCCGACGTCGCATCCACGCGGAAGCAATTCGATCTAAACGAGGCCGAGGCCGCACGTCTGATTTCCAAATGGAATGCGGCAAGCAAGAAAGATGCAATCGAAACCAAACGCTTTCCCATTCTGCAAGCCTACGACTTCTGCTTGAAGTGCTCCCATCTTTTCAATGTGCTCGACGCGCGAGGCGCAATTTCAGTAACGGAGCGCGCCGCAATGATTGGCCGGGTACGCAAGCTTGCAACACAGGTGGCGCGCGCATGGCTCGACCAGCGGGCCGCCGCAGAGGTCTCCGCCGGAGCGGTCGCGTGAAGCCCAGAGCGAAAGCCCGCGCGACTCGCAAAGCACCGTCCGCCTCCGCGGCGGGCGCGACGACATCGAGCGACTTCCTTTTCGAAATCGGCTGCGAGGAAATCCCCGCGGGAATGATTGCGAAAGCCGCCCGCGAGCTTAAAGCGATACTTGGGATGGAACTTTCAACGCACGCGCTCGTCGGCGAGACGACAGTTGAAGAATCGATTGAAGCGTTTGGCGCTCCTCGAAGGCTCGTTGCCATCGCTCGAAATGTTCGAGTGAAACAGGAAGACGTCACGCGGGAAGTTGTCGGACCGCCAAAGTCCGTCGCGTTCGACGTGGCGGGCCAGCCCACTCGCGCCGCGTACAGCTTTGCGGAAAAACAGAGCGTGCCCCTCTCGAAGCTCGTGGTCGTGAACACTCCCAAGGGCGAATGCGTTGCGGTCAAACAAGTGATCCTCGGCAAACCCGCTTCCGAAATTCTGACCAGCGTGCTGCCGGAAGTGATTCGCGAGATTTCGTGGCCCAGGTCGATGATTTGGGCCGGAACGCAAAGCCCTCGCTTCATCCGTCCCATTCGGTGGATCGTTGCGGTCTTGGGCGGCAAGAAGATTCCGTTTTCGTTCGCCCAAGTTGAGGCCGGGAATCACACAGAGGGGCATCGTTTTCTTGGGAAGAAAGAGATCGCAGTGACGGGCCCGGCGAACTATGAGTCCCGGCTGCAGAAAAATTTCGTCCTTTGCCGGCCCGAGGCGCGCCGCAAGAAAATTGAGTCTGAACTGCACGCACTCACCACCCGTCGCGGTGTCCGCGTCCATGAGGATGCAGGGCTGCTCGACCTCGTGACGCACTTGAACGAGTATCCGACGGTGATCCTCGGAAACTTCGACCCGGACTTTCTAGTATTACCTGAAGAAATTTTAGTCACAGTCATGCGAGGACACCAGAAGTATTTCGCCGTGGAGAATCGTTCGAGGGAACTTGCGCCGCATTTTCTAGCGGTGATCAATCTAGCGAAGGATGTCAAGGGCTTGGTGAGGGCAGGCCACGAGCGGGTGCTGCGCGCGCGATTCGCGGATGCGCAATTTTTTTGGGAGTCGGATCAAAAGATAAAGCTGGGCGAGTATCTGCCGAAGCTCGCGGCTGTGACCTATGAACGGCGGCTCGGCAGCTACGGCGACAAAGTCGAACGCATGCGGGCGCTGGCGCGCTGGCTTTGCGAGCAGTGGTTCTCCGGAGGGGTGGCACAGGCGGACGTGGGGGGCGCGGATCGCGCGGCGGAGCTCGCGAAGTGCGATCTGGTCACCGAGATGGTCCGCGAGTTCCCAGAGCTGCAAGGAGTGGTGGGCGGCCTTTACGCGCGAGCGCAGGGCGAGGCGGAGGACATCGCCTGGGCGGTGTACGATCAATACAAACCGCTGGGTCTTGATGACCCCTTGCCGCGCAATATCACCGGCTGCGCCGTGGCGCTTGCCGATAAGCTCGACTCTCTGGTTGCGTGCTTTGCCGTCGGCGCCAACCCAACCGGTTCAAGTGATCCTTTCGCTCTGCGCCGTGCCGCGCTGGGAGTGGTGAAAATCATCCTCGAGAAGAAACTTCCGCTTTCGATTTCGGCGGCCATTTCCGCGGCCGCGAGGTCGTTGAGGGAATGCCCGCCGCGAATCGAGGCATCGCCTGAAGCGGAGAAGCAGGTGCTCGAGTTCCTGCTGGATCGCGCACGTTACATCCTGCGCGAGCGGCGCGGGTATTCGTATGACGAGATCAACGCGGCATTCTCGGCCGGTTCGGACGATTTGGGCGATGCGGTGGAACGCGTGAATGCGCTCCAGGCGATCCGGCAGACCAAGAATTTTCCACCGCTAGCCGCCAGCTTCAAGCGCATCCGAAACATTTTGGAGAAGTCCGCCGGGAAGCAAGATCAGGGGCAGGGAAGCGTTAAGCAAAATCTGCTCCGAGAAGCGCCGGAACTGCAACTTCATTCCGCAGCGCAGCGAATCGGCGCGGAGGCCGTGCGCTTAAAGAAGGACAAGAAGTACCGGAAGGCGCTCGAAAAGATTTCGGAGCTGCGTCCGGCCGTGGATTTGTTTTTCGATAAAGTTCATGTAATGGCTGAAGATGAAGAAATTCGCAGAAACCGACTCGCGCTGCTCGGAATGTTGCTGAAGGAATTTTCGACGATTGCAGATTTCTCCGTTTTGGGTTCCGAGGATCCGAAGGTGCCTTCTTAAGGCGACCCATGAAGTTCAATCGTCGAGCGACCGCCGAATGAAGTGTTTCTTTATTTGTCGGAACGCCGACCAAAGAGATCACGGTTCTCGAAAGAAAATATAGCTAAGGAGAAACATGAAATACGTTTATTTCTTCGGCGCGGGAAAAGCCGACGGCACAGGAGACATGAAGGAACTTCTCGGCGGCAAAGGCGCCGGGCTTGCGGAGATGACGCGCATTGATTTGCCCGTTCCGGCCGGATTTACGATCACCACGGAAGCATGCGACTACTACCTCAAACACGATCACAAATTTCCCAAGGAATTGCGCGCCGAGGTTACGAAGAATGTAGCGCGCCTCGAAAAGCTCACCGGAAAAAAACTCGGTGACGCGAATAGCCCGCTGCTCGTGAGCGTGCGCTCCGGCTCGGCGCGCTCGATGCCGGGCATGATGGAGACGATTCTGAACCTGGGCCTCAACAAACAGTCCGTCGAAGGGCTTGCCAAGGCCACAGGGAACGCCCGTTTCGCATGGGATGCGTATCGCCGATTCGTTCAGATGTATTCAAGCGTGGTGATCGGCCTGCCTAAAGAGGATCTCGAGTCGCGCCTGCGGGGAATGAAGGCCAAAATCGGTGTGAAGGACGACACTCAGGTGAGCGCAGACGGTTGGCGCGACCTCGTCTCCGAATACAAAGCATATTTCAAACAGAAGACCGGCAAAGATTTCCCCGAAGATCCCATCGAGCAGTTGTGGGGGGCAACGGGCGCGGTGTTCGAGTCGTGGATGGGCGAAAAGGCGGTCACCTACCGGCGCGTGGAGAAAATAACGGGCCTTTTGGGCACCGCAGTCAACGTTGTGCAGATGGTGTTCGGCAATATGGGAGAGGATTCGGGAACTGGAGTGTGCTTCACGCGCGATCCTTCCAGCGGCGAGAAGATTTTCTTCGGGGATTTTCTTTTGAATGCTCAGGGCGAAGACGTCGTCGCCGGAATTCGCACGCCGATGCACCTGAGCGAGATGAAGAGCCGGATGCCGAAGGTGTATGCGCAGCTCGAGCGCGTGCGCGAGAAACTCGAAAAGCACTACCGCGACATGCAGGACATGGAATTCACCGTGGAGCGCGGCACGCTTTACATGCTGCAAACTCGGACGGGAAAACGCTCGCCCTCCGCAGCCTTCAGGATCGCAGTTGATATGGTCGGCGAGAAGCTCATCAAAGTTGAAGAAGCACTTGAAAGAATCGCGCCGGAAGATGTGGAGCGGCTTTTCTATCCGGTGATCGATCCCAAGCTCGCTCGCACGGAACTCGCCAGCCGCAAGCTCGCCGAAGGAATCAATGCCGTTCCGGGAGCGGCTGTCGGAAAAGCGGTTTTCACCGCGCATGACGCCGAGGAGTGGGCCGGGCGCGGTGAAAAGGTGATTCTGGTGCGGCAAGAGACCAGCCCCGAGGACGTGGGAGGCATGAACGTGGCGCAGGGGATTCTGACGGCCACGGGCGGCAAGACGAGCCACGCCGCAGTTGTGGCGCGCGGTTGGGGCAAGTGCTGCATTGTTGGCGCCGAAAAACTCCAGATCAATGCCGGCGCCAAAACAATGAAGGCAGGTGACAAGACTGTGCGTGAGGGTGAGTGGATTGCGCTCGATGGGAGCGACGGCTCCGTCTATTCCGGCCAAGTGGAATTGATTCGCCCGGAACCGCCCAAGGCCTATGAAACCTTGCTGAAATGGGCCGATAAAACGCGAAAGCTCGGCGTGCGCACGAATGCGGACACCCCTCGCGACGCCCGCATCGCGCGAGAAATGGGCGCTCAGGGCATCGGCCTGTGCCGCACCGAGCACATGTTCTTTCAGGATTTCGAGCATCCTGAAAAAAGCATCGAGCGCCAGGATGCGATCCAGGAAATGATTCTGGCGGACACGTCCGAGGCGCGGCGCAAATCTCTCGACAAACTCTTACCGTTCCAGCGGCGCGATTTCATTGGAATTTTCGAGGCCATGAACGGCTTTCCGGTGACCATTCGGATGATCGATCCGCCGCTCCATGAGTTCGTCCCGCACGATCGCGCCAAGCAGGAAGAGCTGGCCAAGAAAATCGGCATCTCGGCGGAGGCGGTGGCTCGCCGTGTGGAGCAGCTTCACGAGGCGAATCCCATGCTGGGTCATCGCGGCTGCCGGCTTTCGATCACTTACCCGGAAATTCTGGAGATGCAGGTTCGCGCCATCATCGAAGCGGCCATCGACTGCCAAAAAAGAAAGATTAAAGTATTGCCTGAGATCATGCATCCGCTGACGATGGAGAAAAGGGAACTAAAAATTCTCGTCGACGCAACGCGACGAGTGGCGGAAGAGATCATTTCGAAATCAAAAGTAAAACTTGAATACCTTGTAGGGACCATGATTGAGCTTCCTCGCGCCGCGCTGCTCGCCGACCAGATCGCCGAAGTGGCCGAGTTCTTCTCGTTCGGCACAAACGACCTGACGCAAACGACGATGGGGCTGTCGCGCGACGACGCGGGCCGGTTTTTGCCGGTATATGTGGATCAGGCCAAGGCGGCAATCTTCAAGGACGACCCGTTTCAGACGCTGGACGTCGATGGCGTGGGGATGCTGATCAAGTGGGCGATCGAGCGGGGCCGCAAGACGCGTCCCAGGCTGAAGATCGGAATCTGCGGCGAGCACGGCGGCGACGCGCCCAGCGTGAAATTCTGCCACCGTGTGGGAATGAACTACGTGAGCGCCTCGCCCTTCCGCGTGCCGATTGCGCGGCTGGCGGCTGCGCAGGCCGTAATCGAGCAGAAGAAACGCCGCAATTGAAGAATGCAACATGCAGGTGACTTGAAGAGAGCGCCGGTTATCGTGGCGAAATTCGCGCTCCTGCTACGCGTGCGCCGGGAACTCCGGCGCCTGGCCGATCCGAGCAAAGCCTCCGCAATGCAAGCCTACATGAAGTCGTCGATGCCGTATCTCGGCGTGTCTGCGCCGGTGCTGCGCCGCTCTTACCAGTCGCTCTTTCGCGAAATCGAGTTGAATACGCACCAGATTTGGCGCGCTATGGTGGCGGAACTCTGGCGCGGGGCGAAATATCGCGAGGAACGCTACGCGGCAATCGCGCTCACTGGAATCAAAGGCGCCGCGGAATTCCAGACGCCCGCGGCAATGCCGCTCTACGAGAAAATGATCGTAACCGGCGCGTGGTGGGATTACGTGGACGAAATCGCCGCGAATCGCGTGGGGCCGATTTTGCACAACTACCCGGCGCCGATGAAAAAGAAAATGCTGGCCTGGAGCAAGTGTGAAAATATCTGGAAGCGCCGGACATCCATCTTGTGCCAGCTGCGATTCAAGCAGGATACCGACCTCGATCTGCTGTACGCGTGCATCGAGCCTTCGCTCGATTCGAAGGAATTTTTTCTGCGCAAGGCGATTGGATGGGCGCTGCGCCAATACGCATGGACCGATCCGCGTGAAATCCGGCGCTATGTGCGCGAGCAGAAAGGCCGGCTGAGCGGCCTCAGCCAGCGCGAGGCGCTGAAGAATATCGGCACATAGACGGCGCTCGCGGCGCCTTAGTGTTTAGTGCGAGACGTCGCTAAAGGAAATTGCGACGGGCGCCTTGTCCGCCTCGGCCACCTGAAACATTTGGCGCGGATGCAGATTCATGGAGCCGGCCAGGATGGCATCGGGCATTTCCTGAATGCGAATGTTGAAGGTATTCACCGAATCGTTGTAGAACTCGCGGCGGTCGGCAATCTCGCTTTCCAGTTCCGTGATGCGGCTCTGGAGATGCGTGAAGTTGCTGTTGGCTTTGAGATCGGGATAATTTTCCGCAGTGGCGATCAGGCGACCGAGCGCGGCCGTCATATCCGTGCTGGCCTGCACTTTTTGATCCACCGTGGCGGCCTGGGCGTAAGCGTTGCGAGCCTGCGTGACGCGATGAAGCGTTTCGCCTTCGTATTTCATGTAACCCTTGCAGACTTCAATCAGTCCGGGAAGCTCGTCGTGCCGCTGCTTGAGCAGCACGTCGATATTGGCCCATGCTTTGTCGACATTATTCTTTACCGCGACCAGGCCGTTGTAGAGCGTAACGATATAGGCCACTGCGCCTCCGACTACAAACAAAAGCAGAAGCCACGGAATCAAGCTCATGAGATCTCCTTGGTGATTCGTAAGGTTACGTCCATCCCAGGCTCAGGGCCAAAAAATAAACGCACGCCAGCGTCAACGCCGGGCCGCCCCAGATGCATAGCGCGGATTTCCAGGCGAGCGACTGCACCACTTCGCGCTGTGCCAGGAAATCATGAAAAACTCGTGGTTCGTTCCTTTGCCGATCGCGACGGTGGGATTCATATTAAACCCCGTTTCCGACTGGGCATTGGGATCAGTTTCTGGCGGCGCGGTTTCGGTTTCAACGCCTGCGGATGCGGAAGCTGTTTCCCGAGTGTTTGACCCAGCATGCTGCTTCCCGTGGGCCCGAAGAGGTTCAGGCGAGATCTGAACGACGAGCCCAGCACCGAGAAATGCGGGGTTGGCGTCCAGCGCGCCGCGGCCGTGTTTTGGCCAAGGGTGCCGAGAACGAATAGCGGATCGCCAGGCTTGATGCAATATTCCTCCAGGCGAATTTTTTCGGACATGCTGAGGCCATAGCGCAGCAGGAACCGGCTGGTGTTTTCGGGCATCATGCCGCTGCCGAAAAAGGAGCTGCCCAGCTCGTCCTTGAAATTGCAGTGAATATCGAGTTCGGCGCCCTGCGGATCGACGAGAGCCTCGCCCGTGGCGTCCTCGATGAAAAATGGGACGTAGAGGCTTTCGTCGGCTACTTTTTTCCACTCGCGATTTCTGCCGGAGTACTTCAATTGCCAGGCCATGGCGCGATAGTAGTAGCACGCCTCGCCCGTGATTCCCGCCGGCAAGGTCTGCGGACCCTTGGCGGCGCCGCTGATTTCGACCAGTCCCATTGAGGCGCTGCGGATTTTAGAAGAGGGCGTGTTCATGATTAGACGCTTGCAGCGAAGCATGCTGAAGCCACGCAGGAAAAGAAAAACGCCCGCAATTGCCCCCACGGCGGCCCAGAATTGGAGCTTCGCTACGTCTGTTTGTTGGCTATGGAGCAGTGCTGCGCCAAAGGCGGACAGCATGTCGATCACACCCCGGAAAGATGAACGGCCCTGGGAAATATTCTAGGCGAAGGTTCGCGCAACCCGAGCAAAGTTTCAACCAGAAGTTGTCAATCGCTTACCTCAGCGGATCGCGCGGGGAGCGCAACGATCCAGGCACACGTGTCAGGTGGGCATCCGCAAGAAAAAATACACTGCCACGAAACTGAAGATGGCGTCGGGTCCCCAGCCTGCCAAAACCGGCGGCAGTTGGCCGACCGAGCCCATCGCTTCCATCAACGCGGCGGTCGCCCAGTAAACCACGCCAATTCCAACGGCAACTGCAAGCCCGCCAACAGCGCCGCGCGTCCCAACGAGAAACGCGAATGGCGCAGCGAGAGAAATAATGATCGCCGCAATCAATGGGAACGCGAATTTCTTTTGCCACTGCACGGAGAGGCGCGCCGTATCGAAACCGGCTTGGCGCAGGCTTGCAATGTAACTGCTGAGCTGCCTCCAGTTCATCTGGGAATACTGGCGCACTTCGCGGCGAAAATATCCAGGAGGCTCGGTCAGCTCGGGAAGCGAAGTCGCCGTGAACGGCTTGTACTCGGCGACGCGGCCGTCAGCACCGAAATCGCGGACCCATCCCGCGGTTAAGACCCAGATTTTTTCGCTTGGCTCCCAACTGGCGCGGGTTGCAAACACGCGCCGTCGCACCTGAAAATTGGCCGGGTCAAGCTCGAATACGTTAAGGCCTCCGAAAAGCTGCTGGTCGGGATCGAAAAACTCATAGTTATAGATTTTGGAGTTTTCGCCGAAAATCCATTGCTGCGCCGGCTCGAAATATGTTTGCGCCGGACGCCCCTTGATCCTGTTGCGCAGTGCATCCTGGCGTTGATTGGCGTACGGCAAATATGTTTCGTCCAACACAAACATCCCGCCTGATACCAGACACCCGGCAAGGATTAACGGCAGAACCAGCCGGTACATGCTAATTCCGCTGGCCTTGAGAGCGATCACCTCATTGTTTTTGGCCAGTATCGCCAGAGTCACCAGCGTTGCAACCAGCGTTGCCAGCGGCGCCAGTTGATACACCATCGACGGCACCAAGTAGCGGAAATAGTTCAGCACGGTCAAAGCAGCGATGTGGTTGCGGGCAATATCGGCAAGCAGGTCGAATAATGTGAACGCGTCGAAGATCACCACGAATCCCGCCAGCAGCACGATGAAGTAATAGAGAAACTGCCGCAGCAGGTAGATATCGACCAGCATCGGGAAACCCATCGCGCGATTCGCTCTCAGCGTCTGCCGAATCAGGCCGCGACGAGCCTCTGAAAAGCTGACCGGCCCATTCGATCCTGCCTCCACCTGTGCCGCCTGTCGGCGCTCTTTCCACTGTGTTTTGGCACGCGCCCAGAGCGATTCAATCCACATGACCGCGCGATTCGGCCGCCGGATATTTTCTGTGCGCCACAACAAGACGATTCCGAGCAGGGTCGCTGCGATGTTCGCCGCCCACACGCCCCACCCCGGAGAAATGCGCCCCTGCACGGCCATGTGGTCGCCCGACACAAATAGAAAGTAGTATCCGCCGATCAGTATGAGCGTGAGGATCAGCCCCGCCGCGCGCCCGCCTCGCCGCGGCCGTACGCCCATCGGCACACCTAACAGCACAAACACCAGACACGCCGCGGGGAACGCGATTCGCCGCTGAAATTCCACGCGCGCCGCCCGCCAGTCCGGCCCCTCGTTGAGCAGGAGCGAGGAGGTCGGCTGTTCGACGATCGGAAGCGCGCCGCGTTTCTGTGGAAGCGCTCCAGTCGAAAGATCCACAGGAATGTCCGTTGCCTCGAAGGTGGTCACGTTGTATTGATCCGGATGGCTTGGATCGTATTCATGCGTGCTGCCGCTGCCCAATCGAAATTCGACGCGGCCACGGCCGGGCCCAAGGATGATCTGCGCATTCTCCGCGATTGTAATTGCGGACTCGTTCGCGTGTTTCGCCGCCTGCGGCACGATCCCCGCCGCCGCTCCGCCGGTCGAAGCCAGAAAAACTCCACGCCACCGCAGCGCCGCGGATTCTACGTCTTGCACGTATAATACGAGGTGCGGAAAACGCTCGTCGAACACGCGCGGCTGCACGCTGTACGGCGCTTGCGATGAAAGCAGCTGGACTTCCAATCGGCTGATGGTGCGCAGCGCAATCGGGCTAAGCCA
This sequence comes from Candidatus Acidiferrales bacterium, assembly GCA_035949735.1. Taxonomy (GTDB): domain Bacteria; phylum Acidobacteriota; class Terriglobia; order Acidiferrales; family UBA7541; genus Palsa-295. The sequence goes on from DASYZC010000301.1 coordinate 19,143, forward strand.
AAACGTGGTCAGCAAGGTGAGGATGGCGCCGAGCGAAGCAATCGCTCCGATGGGAAGAAGCAATCGCCGCAGGCTGACCCCTGAGGCGTGCAGCGCCACGATCTCACTGTCGGCGGAAAGGCGTCCCAGGCCGATCAGGACGCCCACCAAAACGGCCATTGGAAGCGTAAAGCCAAGCACCGGCGGCAGCGTGCACACAATCAGCAGCAGCACCGTGGCAAAGCTCTCCGTATGCCGCACCACCAGCTCCATCAATCGCGTGAGCTGCGGCACAAAAAAAATGAACGTAAAAACCGAAAGGCCCAGCGTGGCGTGAGAAACTACTTCGCGAGCTATGTATTTATCGAGCAGGCGCATGGGA
>DASYZC010000302.1:0-9889 GCA_035949735.1 Candidatus Acidiferrales bacterium
GTGAGCGAGCTATTCAGCAGCGCCGCCGGAATCCCCATTTGGGCAAGTTGTGCCGCCTGGTCCTGCATCAAGGCGATCAGCGGCGAAATCACCACCACAGTTTTTCCAGGCCGCATGGCGGCCGGCAGTTGGTAGCAGAGGGATTTGCCGCCGCCGGTCGGCATCACCACGCACGTGTCGCGATGAGCCAAAAGGCTCCTCACGATCCGCTCTTGCAAGGGACGAAAAGAATCGTAGCCCCAGTAACGGCTCAAGGAGGAGAGTAGTTGCGTTTCGGTGTCGGGTTGCACGTGCGGAGTATAAATCTTGGCTTAGCCAGCGTCGATGCGCAGATTTACGTACTCGCGAGTTCCAGAGCATGAATTCCATCAGGTTTGGCGCATGAAACCCTTCGAGTCTGCCGCACAGAATTCATCTAGCTAGAAACATTTCGCCGCCCTTAAAATGCAAATTCTTCCCATAAACGGCCCCCGTAGCACTAAAATCGAGCCATGTCCGGCAATATGTTCCCCGCGCTGTGGCGGTCCGCCCGGGTCACCCTCCGGGTACTGTGGCGCCTCACCCGGCAGCTCTTCCATGAGGCTACCGGGGCGATGTTCGGCATCTTCGCGGCCTGGGCCGCCTTCGCTGCCTGGAAGCACCGGCCGGCGCTGTGGTTCATGGGCTTCGCCATCGTCTACGCGATCACGATGGCGGCATATTCTTTTGGTTCATTTCGACGGGCGCGCCGCGTCCGATGAACCAACTGCGTTTCGCTCCAATCCACTAAAATGACGCAGGACACCAAGAAGCGATCCGCTCCCTCCGAATTGAAATCCGCCTCGACAACTGGCTTGCCTATGCCTCCGGTGATCACTCGGGAAGACCTGCGTGGGTGGGACACCGAGCGCGATCTCGGGTATCCGGGCGAATTTCCTTTCACACGTGGAATTTATCCGACGATGTACCGCGGCCGGCTGTGGACCATGCGGCAATACGCCGGATTCGGGAGCGCGCTCGAATCGAATCGGCGCTACCGCTATTTGATGTCGCAAGGGCAGACGGGCCTTTCGGTGGCGTTCGATTTGCCGACGCAGATCGGGATGGACTCCGACCATCCTTTGGCGCAGGGCGAAGTGGGCAAAGTCGGCGTGGCGATCGACTCGATCGAGGACATGCAAGCGCTCTTCGACGGGATTCCTCTCGAGCGCATTTCCACGTCGATGACGATTAATTCCACGGCGGCGATTCTGCTGGCGCTGTATGTGGCGGTGGCGAAAAAGCAAGGCGCGAATCTCGCACGGCTTTCGGGCACGGTGCAAAACGACGTGCTGAAGGAATACATCGCGCGCGGGACGTACATCTATCCGCTGCGGCCGGCGATGCGGATCGTCACAGACATTTTCGGCTGGTGCCGCCGCGAACTGCCGAATTGGAATGCGATTTCGATTTCGGGCTATCACATCCGCGAGGCGGGCGCGACGGACGTGCAGGAAGTTGCGTTCACGCTGGGGAATGCGATTGCGTACGTGGAATCCGCGGTCGCCGCCGGATTGCAGGTGGATGAATTCGCGCCACAGCTTTCCTTTTTTTTCAACGCGCACAATGAATTTCTGATGCAGATCGCGAAATTCCGCGCCGCGCGGCGCCTGTGGGCGCGCACGATGCGCGACCGATTTGGCGCACGCGATCCGCGGTCGATGATGCTGCGTTTTCACGCGCAGACGGCGGGATCGTCGCTCACGGCGCAGCAGCCGGAAAATAATTTGGCGCGCGTGGCGATACAGTGCCTGGCGGCGGTCCTCGGAGGCTGCCAATCGCTTCATGCCAATGGGCTGGACGAAGCGCTGGCTCTGCCGACGGAGCAGGCGGCGCTGCTTGCTCTGCGCACACAGCAAGTGATCGCACAGGAAACCGGCGTAGCGAATACCATTGATCCCGTCGGCGGCTCGTACGCCATCGAAAAGCTGACCAACGAAATCGAGGCGGGCGCGCAGGAATACATCTCGCGAATTGACGCACTGGGAGGAATGCTGCGCGCGATCGAGACCGGGTACGTCCAGATGGAGATACAGAAATCGGCGTATGAATATCAGCAGGCGGTGGAACGCGGCGAGCAGATCGTGGTCGGCGTCAATCGATTTCAAACGGATGACGAGCAGCCGATTCCGACGCTGCGGATCGATCCTGAAATCGAGCGGTCACAGGTGGCGCGCTTGCGAGAGTTGCGCGCACGGCGTGACGCCGCGAAGGCGCAAGCCGGAATCAACGAAGTGGAGCGTCGCGCCCGGAGCAGCGAGAATTTGATGCCTGCAATCCTGGCGGCAGTGGAAGCGCGCGTCACGGTAGGGGAAATTTCGGACGCGTTGCGCCGCGCGTTCGGCGAATATCAGGAATCCGTGGTGGTATAGCAAGTGGAAAGGTCGAGCCCCGATGATTAAATCGAAAGTCTCGAACTACCTTCCGCTTGTCACTCTTATTCTTCTTGCAGTGTGGATTATTGTGTCTCGTCTTAAAAATCTCTCGCATCCACCCGTGGGCACATTCATTGGGGTGCTTGCATTTGTGGCGGCTGTCGTGACGATCTTGCCTCCAGACAGCTCTTGGTCTAAGGCGACGTGGCTGATCGTATTCGGAGGTTTTCTCGTTCTTGAAATTACAACGCTATACCAGCAACGTGTTGATGACCTGCAGACGGATCGAGAGAAGACAACACAAGAGAACAACAGATTTGCAGGATTATTGAAAACTCAGCAGGACCACTTTGCTGATGTTCTGAAGCAGAATCAGCGCGAGTTCAGTACGACGATGGGGGAGGTGAAGGGCAGCCCCGGCTATGTGTGGTTCGTAGCGTTGGCGAGGACGGCAGGAGATCTTCCCGTGATGATGGGAAATGACAACAAGGTCCCGATCCGAGGAGTGGACCTTGAGATTGTTAGCATCCCCCCGAAGGGATCTTTAAATGAATTGAATCAAATTGCGAATAACGTGTTTAATCCGAGACTGGTACACATAGGGGATGTAAGTCCAGGATTCCAGCAGGCCCCATTTACTCTGGCCCCTGGAAAGTACGACATAAGAATCATTACTAGATTGGCAGTTTTCAACGAACACCTGGAGGTAATCAGGGGATCTTCAGTACCTCACGGCTGGCTAGAGACGTTCTGTGTACTGAAAAACAACTCGTCCAAAGTGGTGCGCGGAGAATGCCCCAAGGCACCATGAAGCCAGTTTCACAGGCACGTACAGTACGAACAGGCGCAGATTCCGTATCGGACACAAATGATTGTCGGGAGTGATATGTATCCCTAGTCCAGCGGTTCGACGAGCCCTTCATACAGATTTTTGTCGGTAGTTGGTTTAGAGATGTTTTTGTGTCGCTCTTGACCGGCGCGTCGCCGGATTTTATGCTCCGCGAAGCTCGGCAAGCAGATGGGGAGGGCGCGGAGCATGAAAAAAATGGTGATTGTGCTGGTGGTCCTTGTGCTGATTCTGGCCGGGTTGCTTCTTCGCTTGAATCAGAGGTTCGAAGCATTGCGGAACGCGAGGGTGAATGAGCCACAAGCCGAATCCGTGCCCGTTCCGTCCCAGCAGTCTTTTCAAGCCGTAAGAATAAACGATCTCAGGTATGTGGTGATTGATGCCAAGACCGGCAGGCTGTGGGATTGCCGCGTCACTGATGGGTCTTGTAGCATGATGAGTCTCGAAGGGATGGAAAAGTGGAAGACTCAGCCACGAGAAGGCCGATGATAAGAGACACCATCAATGCGGCGTGGATCGTATAAGACCCCACCCTCACAAACCGAGCATGGGGCACCCGAAACGTCAAAAGCACGTTCAATCGTCCCGCCGGGACTTTTCAGTTTTCGTTCCCGTGTCCCCTTCGTTCCTCAGGGCGAGCCGGCGCTACGTTTAAACCTTCGCCGAGCCGGCACTTTACTTCGCTGCGGGTTCTGGAGGCTGGCGGCTAGAGGCTGGATGCTGGACACGGCGAGCCAAGATGCCACGTTCTGGAGGCTGGGGGCTGGGGGCTAGAGGCTGGATGCGGCAAGCCGCGCGGTCGAGATGCCACCCTGAAGGGATGGCGCTACAGACGCAAAAGCAAAATCCCAACGCTCACAAGGCGAGCATGGGGCACCCGAAACGTCAAAAGCACGTTCAATCGTCCCTCCGGGAGTTCTGGAGGCTGGGGGCTAGAGGCTGGATGCTGGAGAAGGGAAAAGTCCCACGGTCACAAAGCGAGCATGAGCGTAGGCCTACCAGCCAGGATGCCACCCTGAAGGGGTGGCGCTACAGAGGCAAAGCAAAAGCCCCACGCTTACAACCGAGCATGGACACCCGCAAGGGTCAAATGCGAGTGCTTGGGCCACCCGACCGGCGAGGAAGCCGAAAGGCCTCAGGTCTGAAGACCTGAGCTACATAAATCGGGCTTCTCATTTGCACTTGGCGCGAAGATATATAAGCTACGTCCGGGAGAACACAACAATGAGATGGGTATGCGGGGTTTTCGGTGTGGCGGGGTTGGTTGTGGGGTTCGCGGCGCTGGCGGGTACGGCGCCACGCGAATCCGCGCAGCGATTTACGGAGCCAACGCTGGTGAAAGGTTCGCCGACCAATCTTCGCTTCTTCGATGTGAGCTGGAACGACAACTCCAAACAGAGATACTACTTGGCTGACCGCACCAACAACGCCATCGACCTGGTTGATTCCGCTACGGACACGTTCCTCGGGTTCATCGGCAAGGGACATTACACGGGCAGCAGGGCTTGTCCTAACAATCCCAAAGAAATGCGGCTCTGCGCCGGGCCCAATGGAGTGGTGACGGATGACCTTGGCCACGTGTGGTCAGGTGACGGTGACGCAAACATCATCGAAGCGAACGACCAGCCGGGCACGACCATCATTCGGTCGATCGCGACGGGCGGCAAGGGCCGAATCGATGAATTGGCTTACGATCCCATCGACCGGATTCTGATGGCCGAGAACGATGGCGATTCGCCGCCGTATGTGATTTTCGTATCCGTTCCGGATGGTTCCGTGCTGGGACGCTACGTCTATCCGAAAAGCCAGGATGGCATGGAGCAACCGGCGTGGGTCCGCGAGACGGACATGTTTTATCAGAATGTTCCCGGGACGAAGAATCGTCTGGATGTGTTCGACCCGCATCACCTGCCCAAACCGGTGAAGAGCTTTCCGGTGGACTGCACGGGAGGTTTGCTCGGTCTTACGCTGAGCGGGCTGACGGTGGGGCCAAACGGCCGGTTGATGACCGTGTGCGGAAGCGTGGGCGGTGTGAGTATTGACGCTAGAACCGGGAAGGTTGGAAAGCCCGTTCGCGAAGGCGCAGACGCGGATGAGGTGTGGTATGACCGGGGATCGGACAACTACTATTTCTCGCGCAATTCCAATGTGGCGGTGGTGAATGCCGCCAGCGAGAAGTTTGTCACGTACATTTCGCTTGGGAGCCATTCCGTTGCGGCGAATGCGAGGAACAAACATGTGTTCGTGCCTGTCGCAGGCAAGGGCATCTATGCGTTTGCGCCGAGGAAGTGAAGGGCGAGCATCGGGCGACACCTGGAAAGTCAGATGCGGATGGCTTTAGAGCCGCACGTCCCGCACTCCGAATCCGAGAAAACGAAGGCCGGGCGGCGGGCGTTGCGCGCCGCCTTCATGGGATTCTTCGTCGACATGTTCGACGTTTACCTGCCGATCGTGGCGCTGGGGCCTGCAATGTCCTATTTTCAGCCGGCCACGCTGAGTCCCGCTTTGCAATCAACTTTGTACTTCATCGTATTCGCGTTATCGCTCGTGGGGAGGCCGGTGGGAGCAACTCTGTTCGGCCATTACGGCGATAGGTTTGGCCGGAGAAAAATCACACTGCTATCGATGGGAGGATTTGCGCTGGTCACGCTGCTGATCGGCTTGCTGCCGGGCTACCAAACCTGGGGAATCGGAAGCATTGGTCTTCTCGCATTCCTTCGGCTGGTGGATGGCATATTTCTGGGAGGCGAATATACGGGGGCCAATCCGCTGGCCATGGAGTACGCGCCGAAGGAGGCGCGGGGATTGTGGTCCGCAATCATCCAAGCTGGGTTTCCAGTTGCAATGGCGGCGATGTCGCTGATTACCACGGGACTCCTGCGACTTTTCCCCGCGGAAGGGATCGACTCCCCGTACGTGCGCTGGGGCTGGCGCATACCGTTCTTTCTGGGAGCGCTTCTTGCAGGCGGAGTCTTCGCTTATTACTTCCGAGTGCCCGAGTCCGAGGTTTGGGCCTCGGCCGAAAAATCGCAATCACCTTTGAAGGAACTCTTTCGAGGCGAAAATTTCCGCCGCCTCGTGCAGGTATTCGTGGTGATGAGCGGCATATGGTTCACGTTGAATGCCATCACTTCCATCTTGCCGGGAGTGCTGCTGACGATCCGGCATGTGAGAAGCGTTGTCGTCACAGATGCTCAGATCGTCGCAAACATTGTTCTGACCGCGGTGTTTATTCTGGTGGGCGTCCTGGGACAAAAGTTCGGACGACGGGTAATCCTGATTGCGTTTGGGCTGGCAGCATGCACGCTGGGGCCGTTCTTATATTTTGTGTTGGTAAGATCGAGATATCAGAGCTCGACCGAAGTGATGGCGCTGGTAACGGGCGTCAATCTGAGCGTGACGCCGGTCTGGGCGGTGCTCACTGCGTACATTACCGAGCGATTTCCGACGTCCGTGCGAGCGTCCGGATTCGGCGTTGGGTACAGCGCGGCGACCATCGTCCCGGCGTTTTCGTCGTTTTACATGCTCGGCCTACGGGGACTCGGAGTGCCTTACGCATATACCGAAATTGTGATTCTTGCGCTGGGCGGTCTTTTATTGCTGGCTGGAGCTTCGGCCGGGCCTGAGACCAAAAACGTGGACATATAGGCTCCACGAGAGCGGCGTGTGGCAGAATGAAGCGGGATGATGAGGATCGTACTGGCATCGGCATCGCCGCGGCGGGCGGAGATACTGCGGAACGCCGGGATTCCATTTGAGGTGCTTGCCGTCGAAGTGGATGAAACGCGGCGGGGCGGAGAGTTGCGCGGCGATTACGTGCGACGGCTGGCTCTCGAGAAGGCGCGCGGGGCAGCAGCGGACGCGAATACAGACGACGGCGATTGTCTATTCGTGGGGGCGGATACCGTGGTGGTTGCAGGAGACGAAATTCTGGGCAAACCGCGATCGGAAGAAGATGCGCGGCGGATGCTGCGGAAGATCAGCGGGAGCGTGCATGAAGTCCACACGGGACTGGCCATGGTGCAGCGGCCGCGGGTGCGTGAAGGCGTGGTGGATGAGGTAACGCGCGTGACCTTCGCGCCGCTTTCCGAGGAAGAGATTGGACAGTACATCGCAACCGGCGAGCCATTCGACAAGGCCGGAGCATACGGGATACAGGGAGTCGGAGGACGTTACGTGACGCGAATCGAGGGTTGCTACTTCAACGTGATAGGCTTGCCCCTTGCGCGGCTCTGGTCGCTATTGCAGGAATTCGGCTGGAAGGAGCTTGCGGCGCGCGAATCAGCTGCAAAGAAATGACGGCCGAGGCGGTGAACTTCACAGCAAGACCAAAATCGCAATTGCGGTAATCTTCAAATGCAAGGGGCTGCCGAAATAAGATCGCCAATCCATCGGCGCGCCCGCGAAATTGGGCTTACTTCTTCTGTTCCGCCGGGGCTGACGGAGGAGCGCTGGCAACGGGCGGATTTACCGGCTGGCTTGCCTGGGCTGGCGGCTGCTGCGGATCACCGCGCATACCGTCCTTGAACTCGCGGACTCCCTGTCCCAATCCCTTCATCACCTCGGGAATTTTGCGTCCGCCAAAAAGGACGAGAACTACGATCGCAATAATCAACAAATGCATGGGGCTGTCCCACATAGGGTACCTGCCTTTCGCGCCCAAGCTGAACGAGCTTGGACCCCCGCATGTAACGGTCTATCGAATCAAGTATAGCACGTCGATGGCTGACAAGCTGTTTGCCGAATCGTGTTATCGGCGCGGGCGAGCCGAAGCGATTTCCTTGGCGATAGCAAGGGCAGCGTCGCGCGGGCTGGCGGCCTGCGTAATGGGCCTGCCGACTACAAGATAATTTGCTCCAGCTTGGATGGCTTCGGAGGGGGTGGCGACGCGCGCTTGGTCATTCAGAGATGCGCTGGCTGGACGCACACCGGGAACAACGATGAGGAAGTTTGGGCCGCAGGCGCGACGGATGGCTTGTGCTTCGTGAGAGGAGGCGACAACTCCATCGAGTTGCGCTTGCTTTGCGAGGCGAGCGAGAGAAAGCGCTCGCAAGGCCGACGATCCTGAAATTCCGACGCGGCGGAGCGAGGTACTCTCCATGCTGGTCAATATCGTTACGCCCAGGAGCAAGGGAGGGTGCCTTTTGGCCGCGACGGCGTCTCTGGCGGCACGCATCATGGCGAGATCGCCGAGCGTGTGCAGAGTGAGCATGCGGATCTTGGGAAGGTCGGCAGCCGCGGCTACCGCGCTTCCGACCGTGGTCGGAATGTCGTGGAATTTCAGGTCGAGGAATATGCCGGGCCCGAGGCCCGCGAGTCTTTCGACGGCTCGCGGACCTTCGGCAGTAAATAACTGGCTGCCTACTTTAAATAAGCCTACGGCGCCTCGAAGCCGACGCGCCAAAAGCAGCGCCGGCCCCAGGCGGTCTAAGTCCAGGGCGACGACTAGTTGCGATGATCCGGGGACCGGCGTGATGGCACCTTCAGCAGCTCGAGGCGAACTTTAGCCAAGCCGCGCCCGTCAAAACCCAAGCTTCGAGCTACTGCGTAGGATACATCAAGCTCGCGGCCTTCGACATAGGGTCCGCGATCATTAATCCGGACGATCTGACTGCGATGATTTTGAGTATTTACGACGCGAACGATGGAGCCTAGGGGCAGAGTAGGATGTGCGGCAGTATCGGCGTACATGTCATAGGTTTCGCCGTCGGCGGTCTGCTGGCCATCGAAGTCTTCTCCATACCAACTGGTGGTGCATTCCCACACTGCCAGCGGCTTCTGGCGACCGTGATAGGAGGCTGCGGACTGAGAGGTCTGCGGCACGGTCTGGGAAAGGCTGCTTACCTTCTCGGCTGGCTTCGGATTCGCCGACGGCGTAAGGATAAGGGCACCCAGGCCTAAGAACACGGATTCGAGAACTACAAAAAGCTTCGCTCTCATATCGTGTAACCTCCTTTAAATCAATTAGATTCTAACAACTGGCTCGTGCTAAAACAATCAGGATCATTCCTCCAATGACCCTTGTAAGTCGCTGATTTTAATAATCTTCTCTTTATCGCACCATCTTTCCAGTGCCCCTACCAACTGCTCGCAGGCTCTGGGATCGGCAAAATTGGCCGTTCCGACCTCAACTGCTGCCGCTCCTGCGACCATATACTCAATCACATCAGCGGGTTGGTCTATACCGCCAAGCCCTAAGATCGGGATATTTATTACCCGATGGGCGTCATAAACTAGCTTCATAGTTATCGGTTTTATGGCCGCGCCAGACAACCCTCCTGTCGTACTACCGAGGTATGACCGATGGGTATGGGCATTTATTGACATTGCCGGGTAGGTATTGGCGATGACCACTGCATCTGCACCAGAAGATTCCGCCGCCTTGGCTGTAAGGCCAATGTTTCCAATAGATGGAGACATTTTGACCCAGAGGGGCCTGTGGGCAGCCGCCCGGGCTGCTCCGACCACCTCTGCAACCAAGGTTGGGTCAGTACCATACTCGGCTCCGCCCCGCTCCACATTGGGACAGGAGATGTTGAGTTCATAGGCGGCCAAGCCCTCGGCACCCTCAAGGATGCGGATGACCTCTACATACTCCCGGATCGTGCGCCCAAAGACATTAGCGATAATCTCAGTTTGATACTTCCGA
>DASYZC010000303.1:0-2011 GCA_035949735.1 Candidatus Acidiferrales bacterium
ACGGTGATGATCGAGACGAGCGGCGAAAGATTCATCGGCGGCCTCCCGCGAGCGGTCATTAAAATCGTGGACGTCAAGTGCCCCGACTCGGGAGAACCCGGCACATTTGATATGGCCAACCTCGAGGCTGTGGGGCCGGACGACGAAATCAAGTTTGTGATTGCCAGCCGCCGGGACTATGATTTCGCCCGCGATTTCACAAGGGAACATCGCTTGGCGCAGCGCGTTCGCGAAGTATTATTCTCGCCCGTCTTCCCCGATCCGGAAGGCCAATGGCCGGGGTTGAATGCGCGAGATCTGGTTGAATGGATTCTGGCCGACGGTCTTGCTGTGCGTCTGGGATTGCAGTTGCACAAATTCGTCTGGGATCCGGCGACAAAGGGTGTCTGACTGCCATTAATGGTGGCAAAGCCTAAAGCCGTAGTGCTGCTGAGCGGGGGAATGGATTCGTGTGTCTCGGCTGCGATCGCGACGCAAACGCACAGCCTCGCCTTGTTGCACGCGAGCTACGGCCAGCGCACGGAGGAACGCGAGCGCCGCGCCTTCGAGGAAATCGCGGATTTCTTCCGCGTGCGCGAACGGTTGATTGTGCGATTTGACGCCTTCAAACAGATCGGCGGTTCGGCCCTTACTGACGACCGGATCGCCGTGCCGGAATCGGGGGAAGCGCTCGCGCCGGGATCCCGAATTCCGGTTACCTACGTGCCCTTTCGTAATGCGCATTTCCTTTCAGCGGCCGTAAGCTGGGCCGAAGTGATCGGCGCGAGCGCGATCTACATTGGGGCTGTGATGGAAGATAGCTCCGGTTATCCTGACTGCCGCCCCGAATATTATCGGGCGTTCGAAGCGCTGATTCGCGAGGGGACGCGCCCGGAAACTCGCATCGAAATCGTCACGCCGGTGATTGCTATGCGAAAGAGCGAAATCGTTCGCCGTGGCTATGAACTTGGGGCGCCACTTGAGCGAACCTGGTCCTGCTATCAATCGGATGACGAAGCCTGCGGGACATGCGATAGTTGCCGCCTTCGCCTGCACGCATTCGACGAGGCGGGGGTGCGCGACCCTATCGCCTATCGAGCGCAAGTTGCGCGATAATGAATCTATGGGGGAACGAGCCCGTCGAATGGTTCTGTCGTTAGGGGGATTCAGCATTGCGTTGATTTCGGGGAGGGGGAAATGATGAGACGATTGATTCCTGCTTGGATTGTACTGGCTATCGCACTCCTTTTGCCTTCGATTGCCGCCGCGCAGGACGTGCGCGTGAGCGGCCAGGTGTTGGACCGCGACGGTAAGCCGTGGGCTGGCCTCACGGTGGTGATCAAGAGCGATTCAGGCCGCTCCTTCACCCTTAAGACCGATAACAACGGCAAGTTCAGCCAGATCGGACTAACGCCCGGCGTATATAGCGTCACCGTAATCAGCCAGGCCAACAATCTGAACTACACGGAAAAACATCAATTCTCTTCCGGAGAGGACAACGACGTAACGATCAATTTCAAAGCTATTCTCGCCCAGCAGTCCACCGCAAATCCCGAGCAGGAAAAGAAGAAGGAGGAAGCGGCCAATCAGTTCAAAAACATGAAGGCTCATGTTGACGCCGGCGTAGCTGCACTCAGCAGTGCCGAAGACGTCCGCAAACAATTAAAGGCAGCCTCGGCCGATCAGAAGACCGCCCTCGAAGGCCAGATGAAGACGGACTACCAGACCGCCGTCACTGAGCTTCAGCAAGCGGAACAGGCCGCTGCAGCCAACCCTAAGGACACCAAGAATCATGCCATCATCTTGTCCGACCTCGGAGTTGCCTACAGCAATTCGGGGCAGTATGACCAGGCGGTCACGTCTTATCAAAAAGCTATCGAGTTGAACCCCCAGCAGCCGGGTTACTACAATGGTTTGAGTTCTTCCCTGGCAAATTCGGCCGCAGCGCAGACCGATCCCGCGGCCGTCACTTCCAAAATCGCCGACGCCGGTGCCGCTTGCGACAAAGCCAGCGCCCTCCAAACGCCGCCGA
>DASYZC010000304.1:0-6359 GCA_035949735.1 Candidatus Acidiferrales bacterium
GACTGCCAACCAGTTCTCCATCCCTCTCTATGCCATCTCGACGGGGCGCAACCTCGCGTATGGCGGCTCTGCGCCCGTTCTTTCCGGCAGCGTTGTCCTCGATCTCAAACGGATGAACCGCGTCCTCGAGGTGAGCGAAAAAAACGCCTTCGCTCTGGTAGAACCCGGCGTGAGTTACTTCGACCTCTACCGCTATATCCGTGAAAAGGGGCTGAAGCTCTGGATTGACTGCCCCGAGCCAGGGTGGGGCAGTCCAGTAGGCAACGCGATCGACCGCGGCGCCGGCAGCACACCATTGCCCTATCGCGACCACTTCGATGCGCATTGCGGGATGGAGGTCGTGCTGGCCAACGGCGAGGTAGTGCGCACCGGCATGGGGGCCCTTCCGACTGCCCAGACCTGGCAGCAGTTCAAGTATGGGGCCGGGCCGTTCATGGACGGGATCTTCTCCCAGTCGAACTTTGGCGTTGTCACCAAGATGGGATTCTGGCTTTATCCGGAGCCGGAGGCGTGCCTGATCGGCCGCGCCCGCGTTCAGAGTCACGACGACATCATTCCCTTCGTCGATATTTTGGCTAACTTGATGTATGCCGGGGTGATCAACACTCACTTCGCGATCAGAAGCCCGGTATTCAATGGTCCCCCGGACGCGGGAAAAACCGCCTTGGATACCAAGCGCGATGGCGGTTCGGCCGAGGAATGGAACCGCTACGCGGCCTCAAAGAGCCTGCACTTCTGGCAAACGGATCTGCACTTCTACGGCCCTGCAAAAGTAGTGGCCGCACAGTGGGAACATGTGAGAGAGCGTCTTTCGGTGATCAGCGGCGCGAGCTTCGAAGATGGACCTATCTACCGCTTTCCGCTAACCGACGCGGAGATCGAGAATCTCGCGGAACGAGGCGCACTTGGGATTCCGAGCCTGGCTGTCTTCGCCGGCCTGCTCTCCCAGAAGGCGGATGCTGCTGTCACCGGCCACCTGGATATTTCTCCGATCATACCTGTCTCCGGCGAAGCGATCCTCGAGGCGCGCCGGGTCTTCGCCCGCACCTTCCAAGAGATGGACATCGTGCCGCAAAACGGCTACGCGGAGACTTTCCACTGGCGCTCGTTCATCATGTTCCACGGATTGCCCGTCACTCGCGATCCCAAGGTGAATGCCAAGACACGAGCCGCCTACCAACGCGTGCTCGAAGTGGCCGCCGAGCATGGCTGGGGATTCTACCGTACGCACATCGCCTTCATGGACAAGGTGGTGGACACCTACTCCTACAATAACCATGCCCTCCACCGCCTGCATGAAACTGTGAAGGATGCCCTCGATCCGAACGGCATTTTATCGGCTGGCCGCTATGGCATCTGGCCGAAGCACCTCAGGCCGCGCAAGTCGTAAGCTGGTCGTTCGCTGCGCTCAGCGCAAGCAGGGGGAATGACGGAAGGGGAAAGGAGCCCACCTAGTGCGTTGTGCCGCCCCTCCGGGGCTTGATGCTACGTCACGACGGTGTCCCACAGCTTCCGCTGTGGGCTACGGTCGTGTCGTCCCTGACGGGACTTGCGTCGCGCCCTCCGAGGCATGAGGCATGAGGCATGAGCCTGGGCCACCCGTGTAGACGGCGGCGTCGAAGCGCTTTTAGTTGTGCTGGGGCTTGAAGTACAGGGCGGCGAGCGGGGGAAGGCGCAGATTCAGCGAATACGGGCGGTCGTTCCACGGGATTGGCTCGGCCTGCACACCACCTGAGTTGCCCACATCGGAACCGCCGTAATAGTTGGAATCAGTATTGAGGATTTCGCGGTAGAAGCCGGGACGCGGAACGCCCACACGATAACTTTCGCGCATCACGGGCGTGAAATTGCAAACGGCGACGATAAACTTTTCGGGATCGCTTCCTCTCCGTAAGTAGGAGAGAACGCTGGCGGCAGCGTCATTCGACTCAATCCACTCGAAGCCGGACCATTCGAAATCAACCTGATGCAGGGCATCCTCGCGCACGTGAAGGCCGTTCAGATCAGCGAGTAGCCGCTGGATACCGCGGTGCGGCGGCGAGGATTCGAGACTCCAATCCAGCGCGGCACCTTCCCAGAATTCATTGCGCTGCGCCAGTTCGCTACCCATAAAAAGGAGCTTCTTCCCCGGATGCGAGTACATGAAGCCGAAGAGCAGGCGCAAATTGGCGAATTTCTGCCAATCGTCGCCGGGCATTTTTTCGAGCAATGCTCGCTTGCCATGCACTACTTCGTCATGCGAGAGCGGCAAGACGAAATTTTCGTGGAAGGCGTAGAGCATGGAAAATGTCAGCTCGTTGTGGTGATGCTGCCGGTGGATGGGGTCGAGTGACATGTATTTAAGGACATCATTCATCCATCCCATATTCCATTTCAGATCGAACCCCAAGCCTCCCACATAGGTGGGGCGAGAGACGGCGGGCCAAGAAGTGGATTCCTCGGCGATGGTGAGCGCGCCCGGATGGCGCATGTGCAAGACTTCATTCAGGCGCCGCAGGAGCGCAATCGCTTCCAAATTTTCACGTCCGCCAAAGGCGTTGGGAATCCACTCGCCGGGCTGGCGGGAATAATCGAGGTAGAGCATCGAAGCGACCGCGTCCACGCGGAGACCATCGATGTGGTACTTATCCATCCAGAAGAGAGCGTTGGCGATGAGGAAATTCTGCACTTCGTTGCGTCCGTAATTGAACACCAGAGTTCCCCAGTCGGGATGAGCTCCCTTCCGCGGGTCTTCGTGCTCATAGAGGTGAGTGCCATCGAAGAGAGCCAGACCGTGAGCGTCGCGCGGGAAATGCGCGGGAGTCCAATCGAGGATTACGCCCAGATTTTCTTGGTGGCAGCGGTCAACGAAATACATGAAATCGGAAGGCGAGCCGAACCGGCTGGTCACGGCGTAGTAGCCTACAGTCTGGTAGCCCCAGGAAGCGTCGAAGGGATGTTCCATCACGGGCATGAACTCAATGTGCGTGTAGTTCATCCGCTTGACGTATGGAATGAGTTCATCAGCCAGTTCGCGGTAAGTGAGCCAACGGTACCCTTCATCGCTCTTATGCCGCCAGGAGCCGGCGTGGACTTCATAAATGGAGAGCGGAGAGTGCCCCCAGTCGCGAGAGGCGCGGGCTTTGAGCCAGTCTGAATCGTTCCAAGCGTACGCGTCCAGATTGCACACGACCGAGGCGGTATCGGGGCGAAGTTCGCCGGCGACTGCGTAAGGATCCGACTTGAGCGCGAGACGATCTCCCGCGCGTGAGAAAATTTCGAATTTGTACAGCGAGCCTTCCGCGAGTTCGGGAATGAAAATTTCCCAGATCCCGCTTGCGCCGCGAGAGCGCATGGGGTTTACGCGCCCGTCCCAGGAGTTGAAATCGCCAACCACGCTGACTCGCCGGGCGTTTGGAGCCCAGACGGCGAAATGAACTCCACGCACTCCCGCTACTTCGCGCAGGTGCGCACCCAACTTTTGATATTTCTGGTAATCGGTCCCCTCACCGGAAAGATAGAGGTCGAAATCGGTGAGGACCGGAGGAAAGGCGTATGGATCGTAAGTCTCCAGGTCGCTTCCGCCGGTGAAGTGGAAATGCAGGCGATAGGATGAAGGCGGGACAGCCTCTTCGTCGCGCAAGCCGGTGGCGCTCAACGGAAGGATCGCTTCAAACACTCCGTCGGGGTGGATGCGCTCGGCCGGATGGACGGACCTATTCTTTCTCCAGACGATATCTACGCGATCGGCAGTGGGGCGAAAGGCTCGGATTGCGAGTGCTGGACTGTCGGCCCGGCCGACTCGATGTGGGCCCAGAAGGCGAAATGGATCGGAATCCTCGGCGCGCACGAGGCTCCGCAAGTCTTCTCTCTCTTGCCTCGAGGCTGCGACCCCCATGCCCGTGGATTTTCGTCTATCGCCCATGCGCCTTCGAACCAGTTCTCAGGCCTTTGTCATTCTACCGAAGCGTCGGCGGGATGCCAAACCGGTGGCTGGGGCAATGCCCAAAGGTGTCGAGTAGAGCGCGCGGGTCTGCCCTAGTACCGCGGATCACGGATATCTCCGGGGCTGGTATCTAATTGGAAACGCTATGTGATATACGCAATCTTGGTACCGACGTACCATTGTGAATCATCTATACCGGCGGCTATAAAGAGGTGGAGGGCCGGTATCCCATCGCGGATGAGAGCAGATAGCCAAACCTATGCCGATTAAGACACCCACAGTGCGTTCCGAGAGGCCAGTTTCCTGCTTGAACCGTGGGCCACGCGAGCGCAAACCCGGGATTATGGCGAGTGATTCCCCCAAGAACGGCCTTTTAGGCCCTTGCGAACCGAATTTCGAACTTTTGTTTTCTACCAACCCCCTAGCAATGTACGTGTGCGACCGCGAGACGTTAGAGTTCCTGGAAGTGAACGCGGCAGCGGAGAGGCAGTACGGCTACACGCGAGAAG
This sequence comes from Candidatus Acidiferrales bacterium, assembly GCA_035949735.1. Taxonomy (GTDB): domain Bacteria; phylum Acidobacteriota; class Terriglobia; order Acidiferrales; family UBA7541; genus Palsa-295. Next base: position 4,435 of record DASYZC010000304.1, read on the forward strand.
AATTCCTGAAAATGAAGATCACGGATATTCGGCCCTCCGAGGACATCCCACGCCTACTGGATGTCGCGCGAACCGATGGGATGCAACCGCTCGCGTTCCTCGGTCAGTGGCGGCACCGCCGAAAAAACGGCCAAGTTTTCGAGGTTGAGGTAACGGCCCAAGGGAACACGTTCGCGGGAAGGAACGCGGTTCTGGTGGTCGCGCAGGATATTAGCGCACGCCGTGCCATGGAGGAGAAGACCGCGGAACGGACGGCGTACGCCCAGGCCCTGACTGAAAACAATCCGACCGCTATCGTTGCCGTGAACATGGATCGCCGAGTAGAAATGTGCAATCCGGCATTCGAACGGCTTTTTGGCTATTCTCTCGCCGAAATCCTGGGCACGGAACTCGATTCGTTGCTTGCACCCCGGGGCCTGCACAATGAAATGCTCGGACTGATGGGGCGGGCGGCTAGTGGCGATATCGTGCGCTCGACCACAAAGCGGAAGCGCAAGGATGGCTCGTTGGTCGATGTCCAGATCATTGGCGTGCCGCTCGTAGTGGGTGGCAAACGAACGGGCACCTTCGGCATGTACGAGGACATCACAGAAAAGAAACAGGCCGAAGAAGCGCTGCAGAGAGCGGAGGAAAAACGCCGGCGCATTTTCGACAATGCAATCGAAGGCTTCTTCGAATCAACGCCGACGGGCCGCTTTCTAGCCGTAAATCCTGCCATGGCACGGATCGCCGGATACGCCTCACCGGCAGAAATGATCAGCGAGATTCATGATATCGGGCGGCAGATCTACACGGATCCGAGCGTTCGAGATGAAGTGAGGCGGCGTTTAGAGGAACGGGGCGTCCTAGAGGGATTCGAATGTCCGATGCTCCGGAAAGATGGAAGCAAAATCTGGATTTCACTGAACGTTCGGGCGATCCGCGGCGCCGATGGCACAATCACAAGCCATGACGGCACGGCCGAAGACATTACGGCGCGCAAGCGCTCGCAGCTGGAACGGCAAGTGAACACCGAGATCATCCACGCGGTGAGCGCCACCGACAATCTGGATGATCTACTTCGACGGATTCACGCGGCGCTACGGCAGGTACTGGACGCGGAAAATTGCTTCGTAGCGCTTCACGATCCTTCCGACGGCATGTTCCACTACCGTTTTTTCGTTGATCGGTTCGATCCTCCGCCTCCACCTGACAAAATGGACCGAAGCTGCGCCGCGTACGTGTTTCGTAATGAACGCGGGACGCTGATTTCGCGAGAGGTCTTCCGCGACCTTGCGCGCAGGGGAGAAGTTGAATTAGTCGGAACGCCATCCGCATCCTGGCTTGGAGTTCCGCTGCGCACCCCAACAGAAACGATCGGCGTACTGGTGGTTCAGAATTACTCCGTCGAGAATGCGTACACGGAGCGCGACCTCGAGTTTCTGTCATCCGTCGGAGACCAGATTGCGTTGGCGATCGAGCGCAAACGAGGCGAGGAACGAGTGCGGCAAAGTGAGGCGAGGTTGCGCGTTCTAATCGAACAGTTGCCGGCTGTATTGTGGACGGTCGACAGCAATCTTCGATTTACCTCGGCTGTTGGAGCGGGACTGATACGGCTGGGACTCAAGCCGGATCAAATCGTCGGGATGTCGCTCACCGACTACTTCGAGACTTCCGACGCGACATTTGTGCCCATTGCGGCGCATCGCCGGGCGGTGGCTGGAGAGGCCGTGACGTTCCCAGTCGAGTGGAAGGATGGTTCCTACGCGTGTCACGTGGAACCGTTGCGCGATGGCGAGGGCTTGGTGCACGGCGCAATCTGTATGGCCTTGGATGTAACCGACCGCAAGAAGCTGGAGGAGCAATTCCGCCAGGCGCAAAAGATGGAGGCGGTGGGCCGGTTGGCGGGCGGAATCGCACACGATTTTAATAACTTGCTGATGGTA
>DASYZC010000305.1:0-2390 GCA_035949735.1 Candidatus Acidiferrales bacterium
CGACCACCGCATCGCCATGGCGCTCTCGGTGGCGGCGCTGGGAGCCGAGGGCGACACTATCATCCGCGACGCGGAGTGCGTCGGAGTCTCTTTCCCTGAGTTTTTTGCCACCCTGGACCGTCTGCGAGGGGCCGAATCCGCCTAGGGGGACCTGTACGCGCCCCGAACTGCCTTAGTTACCGCAAGTGACTCCAAGCCAACAAGTTGCATCTAAATTTACGAGTCCAAATTAGGGCGGATGAGGTACCGCAAAGGAAACCGAAGCAGTGACTGCTGCTTGACGCTTGCGGCTGGGATACGGTTCACTCAGCAGATCAACAAAATTCGCACGGAAAGGGAGAGCTGTGCTCCGACCAGTTCTTATTGGCCTGATAGTCTCCATCTTGCTTTGCAGTTCCCCCAAGGCCGGGGCGGACATAGGTCTGGTCCTCAACGATTCGCTGGACACCAGCGTAGCGAGGGTCACCGGCGCCGGCCACAGCGCGATCTATTTCTCTGGAATCTGCCCTGAAACGCCGATAAAGATGCGGCTTTGCCGTCCGGGCGAGCACGGTTCGGTGGTCAGCAACTACACTTCGCTCGGAGAGGATCAACCTTTCGAGTGGAATATTGTGCCGCTGGATATGTATCTTTACGGCGTTGCGAACCCGGAAAATCGGCCCCTTTTTGCTTCCGGAAAGATCAAAAACCTGCTGGAAACGGAATATCGCGAGAACGTGCTGCGCGATTACTGCGCCAGCCACTCCTGCCAAACCAGCGAGAAAGCCGAATGGCGGGAAATGGTCAGCGCCACTTCGGAGCGAACCATTTACATTTTTATCGTCAAGACCACCCGGCAGCAGGACCTCGACCTGATCGCGCAATTCAATGCTGCGCCAAACGTGAATCATTTCAATGGATTCAGCCGCAACTGCGCGGATTTCAGCAAGCGCATCATCAATACCTATTTTCCGCATGCCACTCACCGCGATTTCATAAACGATTTTGGAATGACCAGCCCGAAGGCCGTGGCGCGCAGCCTGGCGCGATACGCGCATCGGCACCCGGAACTCCAGTATCGGGTGGTTCATTTCGCTCAATCGCCCGGCACGCTCAAGCGCAGCAGCGAATGCCGCTCCGGGACGGAGCAGCTCTATCACTCGAAGAAGCTCCTCGTTCCAATGGCTTTCTTCGCCTGGCATGCTTTGCCTGCTGTGGCGGGATCGTACCTTTTAACGGGCCGATTCAATCCCGAGCGCGAGTTTGAGCAGCACGCATCCTTCCGCGAAACCTGGACCCAGGATGAGTTGAAAACGGCGGAATTGGATCACGACAAGATCGCGGCGGCGAAGTTCAAGGAGGCGGAAGCGCAGGAACGCGCGGGCGTCGTGGGCACGGCCAAAGAATGGGCTGCGTATCGCGAAGAGTTTGATTCCATCGTCAGTGAAGCCATTCGCGACAACCTAATTTCAGATCGCGATTCGCTGGATCATGTGTTCAAAGATTTAAATGAAAGGGGCAAGCCATCCGTTGACGAGCACGGCGGGCTTTGGATGGAAGTTGAGCAAGGCGGCGAGAAGGTGAAGATTGGCCTGAGCCCTAGCAACGTGTTGGCGCCCGGCTCTGACCGGCCACTCGCGTATCAGATGATTCTCGCACACGTGGATGACGAGCTGAAAAGCGCGCACCGCAGGCGCGAGGAGATCCCCGAATTCCAGCAAACGTGGGGCCTGCTGCAACAGGTCCGCGCACAACTCCAAAGTGCAAAGGGGCCCACGCTGGCCATGAAACGGTAGCTGCCGCAGTCAACCAGAAGCTTGAGATTCTCCAAGCCGGAAGTCCTTCGTAAGACGTCCACGCCCTGCCTGCGCGATGGCTTTCATCCCGGGAACGCGCGCGGATTCAGCGCGAGCAAACGCTTTTGCTCTTCGGAAGATTTTTCTTTATGCTGGTTCACCTCATCTAAATTTGGATTAGACGTGGGGGTGATTCGCGTGTCTTACCGAGCCATTATCTTGGCGGTGTTGGTGGTTTGCGTATCGCCGCAAGTGGGCATGGCACAGGCCGGTGCGGGGCAATCGGCCGCAGCTACGCCGGCGGCAGCTTCCACCTCACCGGAGCAGGCAAAACTGCTCAAGTCCACAGAGGCATTTGTGCGCGTGCTGTTTGGCTGGGGGCCGGACGTGAAGGTCAGCCTTGGCCCTTTGACGCCTTCAGCATCGCCGGAGTACTACACGGTTCCGGTTTCAGTGATCCTCGAGGGCCACAAGGAAGCGGGTGAAGTTTATGTCAGCAAAGACGGCAAGACCCTGCTGCGCGGCGAAATCTTTGACATGGCCACCGATCCCTTCGCAGCCAATCGCGCCAAAATTCACGTCGATGGAAGCCCTGCGAAGGGACCTGCCGATGCG
>DASYZC010000306.1:0-12302 GCA_035949735.1 Candidatus Acidiferrales bacterium
GCCGGGACAGGCGCGCCAGGAATTCGGCGTGAATCTCATTCTCGAAGGAAGCCTCAGCCAATCGGGAAACCTCGTGCGCGTCAACTACAGCCTCGTCGATACGCGCAGTCACCGCCAGCTCGCTGCCGACAGCATCACCGCAGCGGTAGCCGATCCGTTCGCCGTCCAAGATCAGGTGGTTAATGGAGCGCTGCGAATGCTCGACGTCGTCGCGCGTCCGCCTGAGCTTCAGTCGCTCGATGCGCACGGCACTCAAGTGCCAGCCGCGTACAATTCCTACCTGCAAGGCCGCGGCTATTTGCAGAATTATGACAAAATTGAAAATCTCGATAGCGCCATCGCCGCCTTCGAAAGGGCGCTTGCACTCGATCCCAACTATGCCCTCGCCTTCGCCGGGCTCGGTCAGGCGCACTGGCAAAAATATCAGGCCGCTCACGATCCGAAATCGGTCGATTCGGCGCGCCAAGCTTGCCAGCGCGCGTTAAGCCTCGATGAGCAACTCGCGGCGGCCCACGTTTGCATGGGCCAGCTCGAAAGCGGCACCGGAGAGTACGAGAAAGCAGTGAAGGAGTTCGACCGCGCGCTCGCCATCGAGCCTACCAATGACGACGCCTACCGCAGCTTAGCCGATGCGTACGAAAGCCTCGGCCGGCCCGCCAAAGCGGAAGAAACCTGCCAACGCGCGATCGATTTGCGCCCTCAATATTGGGCGGGCTACAACTGGCTCGGAACGTTTTACTATCGCGACGCCCGCTACGCAGACGCCGCTTCCATGTTTTCGCAAGTCGTGGCGCTGGCCCCTGATAGTTTCCGCGGCTACTCCAATCTAGGCGGCGTCTACTACTACCAGGGCCGCTATAGCGATGCGATCTCGATGTTGCAGCGCTCAATTTCCATCCGGCCCACAGCCGACGCCTTCAGCAATCTCGGCAACGCGCATTTCTATCTGCGCCAATACGACGACGCCGTACCTGCATACGAAAAAGCCGTGCAGCTCACTCAAAACAATTACATCCTCTGGTGGAACCTCGCCGACGGATATTATTGGGATCCGGGCAAGCGCCCTCAAGCCAGCCAGGCCTACAAAAAGACGATTTCGCTTGCGAACGAAGCTCTGCGCGTGAATCCGCGCGATGCCTACGCGCTCGGCGTCGTAGCCTACTGCCACGCCATGCTGGGGGAGCGAAAGCCTGCGTTCGATTACCTGCAGCGAGGCCTTAAGCTGGCTCCTCAAGATTCCGAAATGCGTTTCAAGGCCGCCCTGATTTACAACCAGTTCGGCGACACCGCGCAAACCCTGTCCTGGCTGATGAAGGCGCTGGCCGGCGGTTTTTCCGCCACGATCGTGCGCGATACGCCCAACTTTGACCTCCTTCGGTCCAATCCCCGGTTCGAAGTGTTGTTCCAAACCTGACATGTTCTTTAGAAAAGGAGAAGCGATGAACCAAACGGCAACAGCTCTAGCGCAAAGAAAAAAGGTGATAATTCACGTCAATAACAAGGGTGAAGTCCAGCACGCCGAACCCGAGTATTTTGAAATTTCCAAGAGCAATCAGGAAGAGATTGTCTGGCAGGTTAGCGACGGAAAAACCTATTTTACGGTTGAATTCGAGCAGGAATCGCCGTTCTACGAGTCGCAGTTCAACACCGAATTTCCCGCTTCGGGCCTGGTGCGCCGCAATGTTCTCCCTGATCTGGCTAAGCGATACAAGTACACCGTGAGAGCCGGCGGCGCGGTGCTCGATCCGGGCGGCGTCATTACAAAATAGCGCCACGTTCTGCGCGCCCGCGTGTCGGTCTTACATTGGGTCATCGTGCTACGGCTGCCGCCTCTTCTGCGCCGAAGGCGGCAGCAGGCCGTTGATTCGCAGGTAGACCGAAAGCGTTGCGTAGTGATCGATCAGATCGTTGTTGACTTCCATGGCCGCGCCGAAGCGTGTCGTCGATCGTCCGCCGAACCCTGGGACGGACTCGTCCAGCTTTGCGTCCGTCAGCCCCGAAAACGCCTTTCTGCAAAAATCCATCGAGGCCTTGAGCCCTTCCACCAGCTTATCCTTGTCCGTCTCTGCAACCTTCTCCATTTGCGGAGGGGCCGCACCGCCCACGGTCGAGCACACGTAGTTGTTCACCTGCGCGATGTGCTCCATCGTGTGTCCCACCGTCATCCCTTCTGGAGTCGGATGATAGGTGTACTTATCCACGGGAAATTCTTCGGCGGCGGCGACCAGGTTGGTCGCATACCTATCGAGAACTTGCCGCAACTGCGTGGATATGGGATCGCTCGTCGAACTCTGCGCCCGCGCGGTCAGCGGCACGGCCAAGCCGATCACCGCCAACCAAACCAATCGCTTCATGTTCTTTCTCCTCGAAACTTAATTTTGCGAATCAACCTGCCTGCCACCTTTTCAATTTGAACCTCTGACTCGCGCATCGTAACCCTTCTTCCGCCCTCAACACAACGAACTTGCCGTGAGGCCACCTGTCCTTATTGCCAGTTAACCCTCACATAAAAGCCACCCCCAACATTCCTCCGGGGGGATATTCTTGAGTCGGGGAGTGGACCAGTGCCAGAAAAATACTTGGGTAAATGTGTGCAGTTGTATCGGATGTTGCGACGCGCGGTCGATGCGCGCAGATCGCTGCTCTACCTCGCGATCGCTTCGTTAATCGTTGTGACGATCCACCATCGCCTAGAGGTTATCTCAGCTCCCGGCAGGGCTATGCCTGTCGCGGAAGTCTCCGGCAAGAATTGGCGCTATGACCTCAGTTTCCCCGTTCGCAACCTCTCGACCGTCGAACAACTCATTCAGTGTGAATCTCAGGGCCAAAATATCTCGCGCGTGGATTCGAACGGGCAGGTAAGCCGGGGAATACTTCAGTTCAATGGCACTTCCACCTGGAATGAAATGGAACATCGCTTCGACTTTTACGGCGATCCCCAAAATCCTACTGCAGCGATCCACATGGCGGATATGATGATTTCGAGCGGGCTCGTCGGACGTTGGACCTGTGCTCGCTCCCTTGGCTTAGCAAAATAGCGAAACTCATCAGCTTTAGCCGTGAGCGATAGGCCGATCGGAACGGCAGACTGTCGGGCTTGACCCTCTCAGAAGGATAGATGAACATCTCTTCGGCTCCGTGCACTCCCTATCGGCTTGGGCGTGCAATGGAGAAAACGCGCGTGTCTAGACGGATCTCGCCCGCCATTCTGAGCGGAGTCCTGCGCCCTTTTCCTGCGCGCGGTGTGTGCGCGGCGCGGGACGGAGTCGAAGAACCTCTCTTGGAAGTAGCCGCGAGACTCCGGTCACATCGACGACGTCTTAGCCGCTAGGAGGAAAAAGTGATGAAGCTACGATGCATAATCACAGCGGGAATTGCGACTCTGCTGATTCTGGTGGCTGCGGTGCCGCCACTTCGCGCCCAAACCGCAACGCCAAAACCCGGCGATGAACTGCTGGCCTCCTGGAATGATATCGGCCGCAAGCTGATCGCCATGGCCGAAGATTTTCCTGAAAGTAAGTACGAGTTCAAGCCCACGCCGCAAGTACGCACTTTTGCGGCTCAGTTGCTTCATGTTGCGGGCACGAACTTCGCGTACGTCAACGCGCTCTCCGGAAAGAAAATGGGGCCGGACGATAACGATCCGTCGCGCAGTATCTACAAAACGAAAGCGGACGTTGTGGCTGTGTTGAAGAAATCCTTCGCCGACGGCGCCGCACTGATAAAAGAACACGCGAATCAGTTGAACCGCATCATTACCGACCCCGATTCGGGCCGACCGTCCAGCGAATTGGTCTCGTGGCTGAACGACTGCGAGCACTCCGGCGAACACTATGGCCAGCTCGTTGTCTATTACCGCGTGAACGGCCTTGTGCCTCCGGAATCGCGTCCCCGTCCGAAGTAGTCCCGTGAGCGCGGGGAACGCGAAACCCAATCCCAAATGGCTAGATCCAGCGTCGGACGCGAGCCTTGTAATTCGTGTACGCCTCTCCGAATTGTCGCTCCAAATAGGGTTCCTCGCGAGCGATCACTTTGTATCGAATCACCAGAAGAACAGCGGGTAAGATCAAGAGAGCCCAAAGCGATTGTCCGAGTATCGCAACGCCAGCGTAGAGAAATGCCAGGGAGAGATACATTGGGTTCCGAGTGAACCGATACGGGCCCGCATTTGCTAATGTGGTCGCCGGCCGGTCAGGCCGTATCGTGGTGCCCACTTTGCGGAAAGCGCGCATAGCCGAGAATGCCAGAACCATGCCCAAACCGATCAGCAGACCGCCAAGTGTCCGCGAAACCACTAAGGGCGCAGAAAAATTCGGCAACCACTTGCCTGCCAGAAAACCAACGATCAGCCCAGCAAGATAAATCAGCGGCGGTGGTACTTTAACCCCCGCCGAATCGCGTGCGTGTGCATCCATCAAGGACTGCTCTCGAAAGCAAATTGATTGAGCTACGAGCGAGAAACTGCAAAATCTGGTTCATACTATACTCGCGCGAATATACGAGAGATAGATGGCAACGAAGGCTCCACAAACCGGCCAGGTGTCACTGGAGGGGATCCACAGCACCGTCCAGGTGCCGCATCATCAGGCTGGCTTTTGGGAACAGTGGCGCGCTTTTGTCGGTCCGGCGATTCTCGTCAGCGTCGGCTACATGGACCCGGGCAACTGGGGCACCGACCTGCAAGGCGGCGCCCAGTTTAAGTACGCGCTTTTGTGGGTGGTCGCGCTGGCCAGCCTGATGGCCATCTTCATGCAAATCATTGCCGCCCGTTTGGGCGTGGCTACTGGTAAAGATCTCGCCCAGTGCTGCCGCGATTGGTATCCCCGCTGGACCCGCTGGCCCAATTGGCTGATGAGCGAAGTGGCCATCGGTGCTTGCGACTTGGCGGAAGTCCTCGGGAGCGCCGTAGCCCTCAACTTGCTTTTCCATATCCCGCTGCTCTGGGCCGTCATCATCACCGGCTTCGACGTGCTTTTGTTGTTGGCCCTCCAGCGATTTGGAATACGCACCATCGAAGCCGTCGTCCTGGTGCTGATTGCTACCATCGGCGTCTGCTACTTCATCGAGATTTTCGTGCTTCCGCAGACCCATCCCAGCTTTCTGGAAATGGGACGCGCGCTGGTATCTCCGCGCCTTCGTCAATCGGGAATGATCTACGTCGCCATCGGCATCATTGGCGCCACCGTGATGCCTCACAACCTGTACCTGCACTCGGCCCTCGTGCAGAGCCGGCAGTTACAGAAGGACGATTCGTCCGTTCGTCGCGCCATCCAGTTCAACACCATCGACTCGATCGCGGCCCTGGCCGTCGCCTTTTTCGTCAACGCAGCCATTCTGGTGCTTGCGGCCACAGTGTTCTTCGGCAAGGAAAGCGTGGCCGTGGCGGGCGGGCACGTGGTCACGTTCAGCCCGGATAGCGATTGGATTCGAGTCGCGTATCTCACACTGGCTCCGCTGCTCGGAACCGCGTTTGCCGGCACGCTGTTTGCGCTGGCGCTTCTCGCGAGCGGCCAGAGCAGCACCATCACCGGTACGCTCGCCGGACAAGTGGTGATGGAAGGCTTCATGCGCTGGCGCATTCAGCCGTGGGTGCGGCGCCTCATTACCCGCACGCTGGCCATTCTGCCGGCGGTGTTCATTATCGGGCTTCGAGGCGATAGCAGCGTCACCGATCTGCTCACTCTCAGCCAGGTTGTGCTCGCGCTGCAGCTTCCCTTCGCCATGTTTCCGCTGCTGCACTTCACCAGTTCTCGCAAGCGAATGGGGCCTTGGAAAAACGGTCGGTTTTTGCTGGCAGCCGGTTGGGCCAGCGCAATTCTGATCACCGCGATGGCGATCTACGGTCTGCCCGACTCACTCAGAGCAGCGTGGCAGGTCATCACGGGCAGATAGCGCGCCGCCCGTAGGACAGAAAAGGAACGATCATGTATGAAAAGATTCTGGTGACCCTGGACGGCACGCCGAGCGATCGCGCAATTATCGAACACGTCAAGGAGCTCGCCACACTTGCGCGCAGCCGCTTGGTGTTGCTTCATGTGGCCGATGGATGGGCGGCGAGAACCTACGGCCAGGACGCGGTCAGTCCCGAGATCGCCGAAGACACTGCCTACCTGGAAAAAATCCGAGCTGAGTTTCAAGACAAGGGCATTCCAACGGAGGCCGAACTAGCCTACGGCTCGCCTTCGAAGGAAATCATCAAATGGATTCAGCACAAAGGCTGCGATCTGGTGGCCATGAGCACGCATGGACACCGTTTCCTAGCCGATGTTTTTCTTGGCACCACGGCCAGTCGAGTCCAGCACGGCATCAAAGTGCCCGTTCTTCTGCTGAAGGCGAAATGACGAGCCGCGCGAAAATATGCTGATTCGGCCCTTGCCGGCATTGCTGCTACTTTTGTTGATGGCTGTCGCCGTTCCCGCCGCGGCGCAGGACGACGCCGGAGCGCCGAAAGGCCCGGCGCAAGCGAGCCAGCCGGACGAACCCGAAGCCAACCCCGGCAGACCTACCGTCTCCACGCCTGCCACTCTCACTCCCGTTGGCTATTTCCAGTTTGAGACCGGCTACTTGGGCGCGTGGCACTCGTCCGAATTCTCTTCGCAGTCAAGTCTGAACGAGACCGTGAAGTTTTCTGTAACGCCCCGAATCGAATTGCTGGCAGCGTCACAACCGTTTGCCTATTCCCGCGCCGTGGGCCAAGCAGGATGGGGCGCGGGAGACGTCGCGCTGGGGGTGCAAGGAGTTGTCCTTCAGGGAGAAGGCGCGCGGCCCACGGTTGCACTGAGTTATTTTCACCGGGTGTACGCCGGTGACGCACCCGACATCGACATTGGCAGCGCCAGAAACTCCGTCCTGATTCTCGCCAGCGCGGATTGGAACGGCTTTCACTACGACACGAACTTTATTTTCAACGAAGTCATAGACAGCGGAATTCACCGCGCCCAATTCGGGCAGACGCTCTCGGTTTCGCATTCGCTCACGAAGAAATTCGGAATCTCCGGAGAAATATGGCACTTTACCCAGCCCTTCCTGCGAGGCAATGCCGTCGGCAACTTGTGGGCCCTGAATTACAACCTGCGAAGCAATTTGGTGCTCGACGGCGGCTTCAATCGCGGGCTAACCGGCACGTCCACCCGCTGGGAAGTGTTTTTCGGATTCACCTACCTGCTGCCGCACAAGCTCTCGCTGAGGCGCCGCGCATAATCGCGCTAAAGGTGCTTTGTGGAGAAGGGACGCAGCCGGAGGCGGCTTGGCTGCTTTTGGGCATTTCCCTGCGTGGTTGGGGGCTGCTGAGCGAAGGAGAGGGGGGTCAAAAACAGGGCGAGCGCTGCGACTGCGAGGGCGCTTCTGCGGTGCAAAAAATGACGGAATGAGGCGCTTAATTGTATCTAGTTAGAATGAATAGATGCGCCAAACTCGAATGGATTTTGTGCGTGGTAAGTATCCCCTAGCGTCAAGTATGACATAATCAGGCTGCCGTGACAGGGCCACCCGCAAGGTCCAAGGTTTGCTGGAACTCCCAATTGGGCTGTTCGATTCTTAGTGCTGGCACCCCAATTTTCCTGTCCAAAGGCAGAAGGTGATCGCCATCGTAAGTGTGAAGCACGTCTACTTTAGCTAATAGGGCAGTCGCCACATGTAATGCATCCGGCGGCTTCAAAGCGTGATGACGAATGATCGGACGCGCGTGCTCGGCAGTGATTCGATCAACGTTCCGAACCACTATCCAATCGTTCTCGAAGAATTTCACGATTAGCTTTTCCTTCCATTCCGGCAGCAAACCAAGATTGTTGAGCTTGGAAACTTCGGTCAATGTGAACGCCGACGTAACTATGCGAACCTCGCCTTTTTCCGCTGACGCGACTATGGCGTCCAATGTCTGAATTCTCTCCGCCGTTCTTTCGATGAGATCGATAAAAACGGAACTCTCCCAATAAAGCAGGTGGTCGTTAGCCATCGCGCAGACCTCGAACATATTTTCCAGAATCCATCCCACCAGTTAGATCGGTCTCTGCTAATTGGCTGGGCTGAATGCCTCCTTCGAGCACACGAATATTCTCGACGTGAATTGAAACCGGGTTTCCCATCCGGCTATATTTCGTGTTGCCTGAGACAGCGACACGCTTGGTGAATGCAGCATGAGCCTCTTCAAGTTTTTCCATTGGGAAATAGCAGGCAATGACTCGCCCGGTTAGCGGATCGTAGATATTGAACCGAGTTTTCCCGTGGACAGAGAGAGTCTCAAGGCTTCCTTCCAATGTTCCATAATCCTCATATGCCGGGGCCAGAAAATAATCGACTGTAGCCGCCACCCTTTGTGTTGGCGAAACGGGTGCGACTCCCTGTGTGGCGAATGTGATTTGGGATACACCATCATTAAGGACAGAAACTAGACCTTTGGCATTTTGAAGGACTCGCTCACTCCATTTGCTCTGTACCGATTCAATCGAAGATTCCGCTTGCTCGAAAATAGCTAGATACTCACGCACCAATGCGGGGCTATCCGGCGCATCGGAACCAATTGTGAAACTCAGCGGGCTTTGGAGGCTCGCAGCGGATACCTTCCATTCCGCTATACGTTCGGCAATTGGCGCACGTTCCAAATCTTTGAGAATTGATAGCGCATGTTGAACAACCGCAAGGAATGAACGGACTGGAACAAAATCCTCGCGTGCTCGCACTTTTATAGTCAGTTCGGCCTTTGGCATGTGGTTCCTTTCGCCGTAGTCGTGGTACACTCCGACTAGTGGAAAAGAACGCCAAGACGCGCCGCACGCTTCGTCCCTCGGCAAAGGTTCAGAAGCAGATGCAGCCGTACTCGCGCTTAGCCTTCGATAAACTTCTAGAGCGGGCGATTAAGACGCCCGCTCGAAAACCCTCTCCAAGATCGCGTTGAACTGCTGATTCCCTTCGTGTCTGCGATTGTACCGGAAAGTGAATTCGTCTAGATAGGTCTGTAAATATTTAGGCGAAACCGAGTGGTAGACTCCACGAATCCCAGTTTTTACCAGCATCCAAAATCCTTCGACAGAATTAGTGTGAATGTTGCCGCGAACGTACACGCCATCCGAATGCTTGATTGTGAGGTGCCTGTAATTTGCTGGCCGACCATCGGCACGCCGCATGGTGTGGATTCCCTCGTACCCAAGCCATTCATCCGTATAGATCACGCTTTCGGGAACGATGTGCTTTTTAACCAGAGAGAGAAGGGTTCCACTGGTTGCATCTGGCACTGTTTTGGCGACAACCTTGCCACCGTTGCGTTGAACGATAGCGACAACGGGAGTCTTAACCTTATCTCCGCGCATCGGGCGACCGCGACCGTACTTGCGAACTCCGCCGACATAGGTTTCGTCCACCTCCACCGTCGGCCCCTCCAGTTGCATGTCACCGTCTTCCGCTAGAAGCGAGCGAATTTGTCTAAACATGCGCCATGCGGTTTTGTAGGTGACGCCAGTCTCGCGCTGAATCTGCTTTGCTGAGATTCCGCAGCGGGTAGACCCCATCAGGTACATCGCGTAAAACCAAGTACGCAGTGAAGTGCTGCTCTTTTCAAAGATGGTGCCAGCCATCGGGGAAATCATCTTGCCGCAGTAGTCGCAAGCGTAGGCGGGACGGCCAGTGACGCGATGGTGCTTTCGTTCGACGCCGCATTTCGCGCATTCAGTCACGCCACCGGGATACCGCTTTTCTTTGAGGTATTCGAGGCAAGCTTCATCGTTCGGGAATTTCTCGGCGAATTGCTGTAAAGTGAATCTGAGATGCTTCGGTATGTGCTGTTTGACTTTCATGCTCGCCTCACAGCACAAATCGTATCAGATACCCTTACTTGATGTCAAGGGATACTTACCTTGTGCGTTTTTGTTCGCCTGGCATTCGCCTGCTGACGATTGGCGAAAATTGCGGGAACGCAGGGAAAATTCCACGCGTCAGCGGTCTATCTTCAGGCCGACGGGGCCGATGTATTCGGATTGCGGGCGTATCAGGTGATCCTCTTTGTGCTGCTCGATCACGTGGGCACACCATCCGGCGGTGCGGCCGCACGCAAACATGGCCACGAACTGCGCCGGCTCGAGGCCGATCGCCTGCAGCACTAGCGCGGTGTAAAACTCGACGTTGGTGCGGAGGTTGCGCCCCGGTTTCACTTCGGCCAGCACGCGGAGCGCGGTCTGTTCCACGTGGCGCGCGAGTTCGTAGAGCTTGCGGTCTTCGATCTGCGCGCCTTGCAGGCGCTCGGCCACGCGGCTCAGGACTTCCGCGCGCGGGTCGCGAACTTTGTAGACGCGATGTCCGAAACCCATGATGCGGCGCCCTTGCGCAAGTTCGTTGCGAATCCAGGGCTCGGCGCGATCGGCTGTTTTGATGTCCAGCAACATGTCGAGCACCGGGCCCGGTGCGCCGCCGTGCAACGGTCCTTTCAGCGCGCCGAGAGCGCCGGTGACGCTGCTCACCAAATCCGAGCGCGTGCTGGCGACTACACGCGCGGTGAACGTGGAAGCGTTCATGCCGTGATCCATCACGGTGACCCAATACGCGTCCAGCGCATGCGCGGCCGCGGGGTCCAGCTCACGCCCGTGAACCATGTACAAAAAATTTGCGGCCAGCGAGAGATCTTTGCGCGGCGCGATGGGCTCTTTGCCCTTGGCGAGGCGCGCGTGCGCGGCGACGATGGTAGGAAAACACGCGGTGAGCCGCATGGCTGCGACGAAATCGGCTTCCGGCGTGATCGCGTTCGAATCCTTGAGGCAGAGCGAGAGCGTGGCGCAGGCCATGCGCAGCGCGTCAATCGGGGGAGCTTTTGCGGCGGCGCGAATTACTTCCAGCGCGAGGGGAGGCAATTCGCGCAATTCAGCCATCTCCGACGAAAGCTTCGCGAGTTCCGCGCGATCGGGCAAGCGGCCTCGCCACAAAAGGTGCGCCCCTTCTTCAAAAGTGGCGTGAGCGGCGAGATCTTCGACAGAGTACCCAGCGATGATGAGCACGCCATTCTGGCCATCCACGTGGCTCAGTCGAGTCTGAGCGGCGACAACGCCTTCGAGTCCGCGTGGGTTGGCTGTGGCGTTAGAGCTCATAGAGTGATGGGCTATTTGATGGCGACTGAGGAACTGGATAGCCGCGCGGCGAGAGATTTTTGTTCCTGGCAGAGAGCGGGCGGGAGGCGATCGCCAAACTTCTCAAAGAACTTGGCGATGGCTTGATCTTCATCGATCCAATTGCCGGGATCGACGCGCAGAAGTTCATCGAGCGTTTCGCGCGGAATCGAGAGGCCGTCGAGGGTGAGCGAGGAAGGCTCGGGCACATAACCTATCGGCGTTTCGGTGCCGCTCGCGCGGCCTTCGATGCGGTCCAGCATCCATTTCAGCACGCGGACATTTTCACCATAGCCGGGCCAGAGGAATTTTCCATTGGCGGCGCGGCGGAACCAGTTCACGTGGAAAATCCTAGGAGGGTTTTTCAGCTTCGCGCCCATTGCCAGCCAATGGCCAAAATAATCGGCCATGTTGTAGCCGCAGAAAGGGAGCATGGCCATGGGATCGCGGCGCGTGACGCCCACCGCACCGGTTGCGGCGGCGGTGGTTTCCGAGGCCATGGTGGCGCCGACGAAAACGCCGTGCTGCCAGTTGTGCGACTCGTAGACCAGAGGAGCAAGGCGCGCGCGGCGGCCTCCGAAGATGAGCGCGGAAATCGGAACGCCGGCGGGATCTTCCCAACGATCGGAAATGGAGGAGGATTGCGAAGCGGGAACGGTGTAACGAGAGTTCGGATGCGCGGCGGGCTCGGCACCCGGCTTCCACGGGGCGCCCTTCCAGTTGATCAGGCCATCGGGCGGCGCGCCATCCATGCCTTCCCACCACGGTTCACGCGATTTCTCCGTCATGGCGACGTTGGTGAAAATGGTGTTGTGATGAGCCGCTGAGATCACATTGGGATTGGTTTTTATATTGGTGCCGGGAGCGACGCCGAAAAATCCAGCTTCGGGATTGATCGCACGCAGAGTGCCGTCAGACGCGATGTGCATCCAGGCGATATCGTCGCCGATGGTCCACACGCGATAGCCCTGAGTTTTGAGCGCGGAAACCATCATTGCTAAGTTGGTCTTGCCGCAGGCGCTGGGAAAGGCGGCGGCCATGTAGGTGACTTTACCGGAGGGATCTTCCAAGCCCAGGATGAGCATGTGCTCGGCCATCCAACCCTGTTCGCGGGCCATCCAACTGGCAATTCGCAACGCGAAACATTTTTTTCCAAGCAGCGCGTTGCCGCCGTATCCGGAGCCAATGCTCCAGATCAATTTTTCCTCGGGAAAA
>DASYZC010000307.1:0-3044 GCA_035949735.1 Candidatus Acidiferrales bacterium
CCTGAAAATGACGCGGGCCTCGTAGTCCTCCAGGCGCGCCAGAGCAATAAAACCTATTCGAGTGCGGCGCGTATTCGTTCCGGGGACGCAAAACTCCTGCGAGTACACGTAAATATTCGGAGCGGCGTCCGGCACCAGGATTTTCTCTGCGATCCATTCGTCGATTTTGCGCGCCGCGCGAGTGTAAACGTTATTTTGGGGTGAATCGCCGGGCAATGCGCGGCCCTTTTCCACCGGGATTAGATTGTAGGGGCTCGCCGCGTAGTAGCGATCCTGCATCGCCGGAGTGATTTTGTCGTAGGGCTGCGTAAGGACGTTGTTCAGTGCCACTTGGTGGGAATCGTAGCGGTAGGCGCGAAAAGGTTGGATATCAGCCATTATGCCCTCGGACAACGGCGTTCAAGTGCGACTCTATTGCTGGGTCTCGCCGCATCCCGGCTTGGCGAATGTCAAAGTTACTTTCTTAACGTTAGCATCGGAACCTGAAACACTCACCGAAGTAGCATTAACGCGTGTTGGCGGCGGGCAATCGGGCTTGCGTCGCCGACTCGATGGGGCGCGCCCAGGATCGAGATCCTCCCAGGCGGAAATCTTATAGCTCGCGGACTCAAGCAGCGTAACCTCATACAAATCGTCTCCAATTATATCCGCAGCCGGATTCTCGCCTTGGTCGGCCTTAACAGCTACCGTAACGTTCCCCGACGGCTTGGCGCCGATCCATTTCAACTGGATGCGAAGCCGTCGCGCTGCGTACCGATCGCTGACGCGAATATCAATCTTCGAGAGGTTCTGTCCATCGTCAAGATGAATCGCCTGAGCATCGCTCAGGTCCGCGACACCGGGATAAAATGCGCGCTTGAACGGCGCATTCGGGTTCATACGATTTGCCCGGTTGAATACGAGGATGTAGTCTCCCGGTCCGATATGATCGAAATCAAAACTACCTTCGGCTCCCTGGAACGCCCACAAACCAGGGCGAGAGGGGCTATAGTTCCCGGCACGATAAAGTTCAAGAGATGCAAGATCCAGCGGCTTGCCATCCGGGCCGAGCACACTGCCGTGAATGGAACCTGTGGGAAGTGCGTCGACATCGTATTCGAAACATGCGCCATCTGGAATTGTGAATGGCTGCAAGCTTCCAAGAGATTTTTGAGTGAGCCCCGTGCCGGCAGGAAGGTCCGCCGTGAGACTGTATTCGCCCGCGTGAATGTCGTAAAAGCGATAGACGCCATCCGCATCCGTGCTGGTCTCAAAACGATCGTCGCGCGAACGAATTTTCACCGATATGTTGGGCAAAGGGTCGTCGGGATCATTTGCGGCAGTCAAGAAAGGCGGATCGGCGCGGCGGAGAACGCCAAACACAGACGCGACGCGGCGTCCATCACGCATGGCGCGCAATTGCGGCAAAAGCGCCAGAGCGTCGCTAGCGGTCCGGGTGCCGTCGCAGATCGTCGCGAAAAGCCGCCCATCCTTGCCACGGTGCGCAAAAACAACGTATTGGCTGTTCGCTTTGAAGCGATAGCCACAATCACCGTCCGAGCCACCCGAAAAAATGTCGACTTCGGAAGCCACCGCGGACTCGGAGCCGGCAAACGGTTCGTCGATATGAAAATGGTAGCGCGTGAGCCGCGACGCGATGGTGTCCACGGGTGCGCCCATGGAATCGGCCGAAGCGTTGCCCGCCGAGTTAGTCGCCTGGTCCTGCGGAGAAGGTTGCGGCACAGGCGATGCATTTGGCATTTCCTGGATGGTGGTAACCGTGCCCAGAAAGATGCCGTCGGCCTGCTGCAGCCCCGGACATTGTCCAGGTGAGGCTTGGGAGCAGGCGCATGACCATGCGGCGGCTGGCGCAAGCAGAACGAGACAAGCGGCCATCGCGAGAATTCGCAGAACCATCGGAACATATACTAATATTCTTTAGTCCCGGCGCAAAATCGGAGCATCTAGCTTAGGAGTGCGCAGTCCGGCGGAGGTGGAGATATGAGCGAGATTGACCGGATTCTTGACCAGATGGACCGAGCGTTTTCGGGCGATGCGTGGCACGGGCCACCACTGAAAAGTCTGCTCGATGGCCTTCTCGCGGAGGATGCTTCCAAGCACCCGCTGGAGGGCGCGCATTCCATCTGGGAGATTGTGCAACACATAACCGCGTGGAACACGATTGTGCGGCACGAACTATCGGGCGAGGCTTTGTCCGTCACGACCGAGCAGGATTGGCCGCCTGTTTGGGAAGTACGCGAAGCTGCCTGGCGCAGAGCCGTTGAGAACCTGGTCGAAGCACACAGCCGGTTGCGGGCAGCGGTTCGAGGACTGCGCGACGAGCAGCTTGACGAAAAACCAAGCAAGAGAACCGATAACTCGCGGTATGTGATGCTTCACGGCATCGTGCAGCACGATCTCTATCATGCGGGACAAATAGCAGTGTTGAAGAAGGCGCTTGGGGGCGCCCGGCGAGCCGCGCATTCGTAACGGCAGCATGCGAAAAGATCAGAGGCGATAAGAGAGGCAAGGTCAGCGAACCGGCGGACGGAAGTAGATCGGGTTGCTCTAAGACTCTCCAGTGGACTAATATCTGCCCGTTCCATTTTGCGTCCAAGGAGAGAAAGTGCGCGCACAAAATCGAATTCGCGGCCTGCTAATCATAGCCTGTATCGTCGGATCGGCCCTGCTATGCGCCGCTCCACGGTCGGCCGCACAAGATCATTGGGTAGCTACATGGGCCGCGTCTCCGCAGTCATCGCATTTCGAGTTTCCGAGGGCCTTCCGGCCTCCAGCACCTCCCGCGGGCCAGCAGAGCGCAAACAATCCGCCTCGTCCAATTTTCCCTGCGCCGCCGACTATCCATAACCAAACGGTGCGAATGATCGTGCATACCAGCATCGGCGGACATCGTGTGCGCGTACAGCTCTCGAATGCTTTTGGAACAACCGCTCTCCAAGTGGGAGGAGCGCACATCGCACTGCGGGAGAAGGACTCCGCGATCGTTCCAGGTTCAGACCGCCCGCTCACCTTTAGCGGCGGACCTTCGTTCAATATCCCGCCGG
>DASYZC010000308.1:0-4219 GCA_035949735.1 Candidatus Acidiferrales bacterium
GTGGATCAATATGCCGAAACGCTGCTGGCTCAGCGCATTTCGATGGTGAAGGGAGTGGCGCAAGTAAGCGTATTCGGTTCGCAGAAATATGCGGTGCGAATCGATTTGGATCCTCAAGCATTGGCATCGCGGCAGATTGGAATCGATGAAGTCACGGCAGCGGTACAAAACGCAAACGTCAACCTGCCTACCGGCACGCTCTACGGCCCGCACAAGGCGTACACGGTGCAAGCGAACGGGCAGTTGACGCGGGCATCGCTGTACCGGCCGCTGATCGTCGCCTATCGAAACGGGTCTCCCGTGCGGCTCGATGAACTCGGGAACGTTTACGACGGCGTGCAAAACGACAAGATCACGAACGCGTACAACGATGAGCGCGCGATTATTCTGGCGGTCCAGCGCCAACCGGGTACCAACACGGTTGAGGTTGTGGACGGGGTGCAGAAAGTGCTGCCGCAGTTTCTAGCCGTTCTGCCGCCCTCGGTTCATTTGACACAGGTTTACGACCGGTCCGTGACGATTCGCGAATCCGTGAACGACGTGAAGTTCACGCTGTTGCTCGCAATCTGCTTGGTGGTCCTCGTCATTTTTCTCTTCTTGCGGAATCTTTCCGCCACGGTGATTCCGAGCTTCGCGCTTCCGATGTCTCTGGTAGGGACTTTCGCCGTGATGTATCTGCTGAACTACACGGTGGATAATCTGTCGCTGCTGGCGATGATCCTCTCGGTAGGTTTCGTGGTCGACGATGCGATTGTGATGCTGGAAAACATCGTCCGGCACATGGAGATGGGCGAGCGGCCGATGGAGGCGGCGCTGAAGGGTTCGAAGGAGATTGGGTTCACGATCGTTTCGATGACCCTGTCGTTGACCGCCGTTTTTATTCCCGTGCTGTTCATGAGCGGAATCATCGGACGGCTGCTGCACGAATTCGCAGTGGTGATCATGATGGCGGTGCTGGTTTCGGGATTCGTCTCGCTGACGCTCACGCCGATGCTTTGCAGCCGTTTTCTGCGTCCGCGGCAGGAGGCGAAGCATGGGCGGACGTACATGCTGCTGGAGCGGTTCTTCGACCGGATGCTGAAGGGATACGACATTTCGCTGCAGTGGGCGCTTCGGCATCGCGTGTTCGTGATGGCGACGTCCGCAATCATTCTGCTGGTGGTGTTCTGGCAATTTAAGACGATTTCGTACGGGTTCTTGCCGGAAGTAGATTCGTCAACCCTGCAAGGTTACACACGGGCGGTGCAAGGAATATCGTTCGACTCGATGAAGCAGCATCAGGAAGAAGTCAACAAGATTCTGTTTAACGATCCAAACAACAAAGGCTTTTTCTCGACTATCGGATTGGTGGGAGGCGGCGGCAATTCTGGATTCGTGTTCCTCCACCTCAAAACGCCCAGTGAGCGCCCGGAAATTCCGAGCGCCAGGATGATGGCACTGGATAAGAAGTACGGCGGAGTGCCTGTGCTCGGGAGCATTCTTCGGTCCGCTACGCCCCTTTTCGCGCACCATCCCGATATCAACGAAGTGATGCAAGAGATGCGGATGAAGCTTGGAAGAATTCCGGGCATCTTGGTGTTCCTGCGAAATCCGCCTCCCATTCAGATTGGGGGAGACGTTACCGAGAGCCCCTATCAGCTTACCTTGCAGAGCCCTGATACGGACGAACTCTATCGAGTGGCGACGAGTTTCGAGCAGAAGATGAGCGGCATCCCGACGATCCAGGACGTCACCAGTGATCTGCAGATCGCCAGTCCGCAGGTGGACGTGAAAATCGACCGCGATAAGGCCTCCGCTTTGGGCGTGACTGCGTCACAGATCGAAGACGCGCTGTATACCGCCTACGGCCAGCGGCAAATTTCCACCATCTTTGCGCCAAACGACGAATTCTGGGTGGTGATGGAGCTCGAAGATAAATACCAGAAAGATCCCAGCGCGCTTTCGTTGCTCTACATACGGTCCAGCGGGGGCAACCTCGTTCCACTTAGCGCGGTCGCGAGCCTGGGGACGAGCCTCGGGCCGCTGACGGTGAATCACTTGGGGCAGCTCCCTTCGGTGACCATCTCGTTCAACCTGAAGCCGGGCGCAGCCATTGGCGAAGCGGTGAACCAGATCGACGATCTGACGCGGTCGCTCCCACCGAGCGTATCGTCGGAGTTCCAGGGGACTGCGCAGGCATTTCAATCGTCTTTGGTGGGCCTGGGCATCCTGCTGGTGATCGCCATCGTGGTGATCTACATCGTGCTCGGCATTCTTTACGAAAGCTTCATCCATCCGATCACCATCCTATCGGGTTTGCCTTCGGCAGCGTTCGGCGCACTGCTAACGCTGCAACTCTTCGGGTACAGCCTTGACCTTTATGGATTCGTGGGCGTGATTATGCTGATTGGGATCGTGAAGAAGAACGCCATTATGATGGTGGATTTTGCGATCGCGCGCGAAAGGGAAGGACACCTAAACGCCGCCGAGGCCGTTTACCAGGGCTGCCTGGTGCGTTTCCGGCCGATTATGATGACCACCATGGCTGCGCTCATGGGGACATTGCCGATTGCCGTGGGGATGGGCGCCGGAGCGGATTCACGGCGGGCGCTCGGGCTGGCGGTCTGCGGGGGCCTGATCTTTTCGCAGCTCGTCACCCTGTATCTCACGCCGGTGTTCTACACCTACATGGATACGTTTCAGAGCTGGATGGAGCGCCGGTTTGGCCGGATTGCCGGTATTGCCAAGCCTCGGCTCGCGGAAGAAGTTCTCTCAGCGGATTAGAGCTGGATGACTCTGGGGCGCTTCGCGGCTGTCTGTTCGCGTGCGGTACAGCAAAACCACCTGTCTCTTCGTACCATTGACCGTAAATCTCCCACTATTTAGGATGATTTGGAGCCTGGTGAGGCGGCTGGGCCATCGGAACCGCTCGATTCCGCTTCACGGCTCCGCGGAGATCCTATCAGAATGGCTTTTGGGGAAGACCTTCCACGCGACATGCGAATGAGAAGCAGCCGGCGCGGGCCGCGAATGAACTCCCGCGTTCCTGTAACTATTGAATGGAATGGCGCCGTGGGGCCGTTGCACTTCGAGAGCGGCTTTACGCGCGTGGTGAACCCCTACGGTTGCCTGCTCTCCAGTCCCAGGGAAATGCAGGTGCGCGAAAATTTGCGGATTACCAACCTTGTGACCAAGCAAATTGCGAATGGCCTAGTGGTTTGGAAGGGGGCGCAACGGCCGGATGGCTGGGATATTGGAGTGGAACTGATTGCGGCCGATCTTAACTTCTGGGGGGTTGATCTTTGAGGAGCGACGCCCTGAAAAATGACGACGAAACCGTCGAATGAATCGCGGGTGAAGGTTCAGACCGAAACATATATCCCGCTTGAGCCGACGCTCAGAGCGGCACCTTTGACGCCAGCGCCCCCGGCTTCGGATCGGCGACGCGGCCAGCGCGTGTTACTGCGGGTCCGCGCCAGCATTCACGTGGCCCTGAAGGGGCAGCCAGAAACTTTCAATGTGGCCACGCTGAGCGTGAATCCTCACGGCGCTATGGTGCTAATGGACCGCAACCTAGCAGCTGATACAAGACTAGTGCTCGAGCATGCAGCGACGAAAGAACGCGTAGCGTGCAAAGTGGTGCGGTCCTCCCAGAAAATGTCGGAGGGATTTCACGTGCCGTTGGAGTTTGACTCCCCGGCCCCCGATTTCTGGAAAATCGACTTTCCATCCCCCGATTGGCGCCCTGACGAAACGTAGCCGCCGAGGGTTAGTGCGCGCTAATAATTCATACGCAGGCTCCAGGCGTTCCGGCGCTGCCCTTCTCGCATTCGTACGATGCTTGCACCATACGCGGCTTTCTCACATTAAAACTATTGACGGGCATCGCACCCGCTGACATCCTCGCATGAACCCTTCCGGAAGTTCCGAAAAGCTGAGTACTTGCTCGTCAGGAGGACGTCATGTCAGGTGCCGAACGCCGCATCTCGCCTCGAAAACCCTGTGTGGTGCCCGTGCGGTTCCGCATTGTAGCGAACGGAGGCCGAGAGACTCTGGGCCTGCGCGAGGCGGCGCGCAATTCCGTGACGCATGAGGGCGAGGTGCTCAATTTATCCGAAAACGGCGTCTATTTTACGTCGCGTATGAAACTGAGCGTCGGTGAGCCTCTCGAAATGCATTTGACGCTTCCGCGAGAACTCACCGGACGAAATCCCGAGCAGGTGCGGTGCAGTGCGCGAGT
>DASYZC010000309.1:0-13820 GCA_035949735.1 Candidatus Acidiferrales bacterium
CTGGAAGCCGGCGTCGGCCGAGTCCGCCGTCGATTGCAAAGCCGCACACAGTTCCTCCATCTCGCGAATGCCAGTCGCCCGTTGTTCTTCGGCGGTAGTGTGTCGCGCGGCTACTTCTTCCACTTGAAGAGACTCGGCCTGCCGGTGTGCCGCCTCTTCCGCAAGCTGCCCGGCCATCTGGCGAAGCTCTTCCATCCGTGATTCGAGCCGATTTTGATCAGCTCCGCTGGCGGAGACCTGCTCCGTTGATTCCCTCAGCCCGGTTTCGAGCGCAACGCTCTGCTCCCGAAGCGCCGTGACTGCTTCTCGCTGCGCGGCCAGCCGCGTAGCCAGTTCCGCCCCCTGCCGCTCGGCTTGCTCGATTTCAGCAGCCAACACGGCTGCCCGCGCGTCCAATTGCGCAACCTGTTCTTGATTGAATGTGATCCGATTCTCGGCGCGGTCCAGATCGAGCGCGGTTTGATTGAGCACGTTGTGCGTTTGGCGCAGGTCGGCATCCAACTCGTAGGTCCGCGAACTCAGCCGCTCCTGTTCGCTTTCCAACTCGTGCACGGAACGAGCCTCGCGCTCTTCGGTTGCTTCCATTTCGGCCAGCAAGCTCTCAAGACGGGCGGCCTCGCCATCCAGATGCCCGGCCTTGCTGGCCAGGACAATTCGCAGCAATCCTCGCATCTCCTCGCGCAACTCGGCGTACCGGCGCGCCTTGGATGCCTGGCGCTTCAGCGACGCAAGCTGCTTCTCTACTTCCACGAAAATGTCGTTGATGCGCGACAGATTGATCTTCGAGGCTTCCAGTTTCGTTTCCGCCAGCCGCCGCTTGGTCTTGTACATGGTGATCCCGGCGGCTTCTTCGATGATCGCCCGGCGGTCCATCGGCTTGGAATTGAGGATTTGGCCGATTCGGCCCTGCTCGATAATCGCGTAGCTATCAGGTCCCAATCCGATGCCCATGAAAATCTCTTGGACGTCGCGAAGCCTCGCCACCCGGCCGTTTACGAGATATTCGCTCTGGCCGGAGCGATACAGCCGCCTTCCCACCACCACTTCGCCGGGCCGCAGGACGACCGCCGGCTTTTCACTAGCCGCCCGCTTTCGCGTCCCTTTGCGGCTGGTCGGCGAGCCTTCCTCGATGCCCCCATCCGTCATGTGGTCCGGGGCGCTTTCGGGCCCTTGAGAATCGTTAAGCGCCGCCTCGTCCTGATCCTCAACGAGCACCGGAAGGCTCGCGCCCTCCGCGGCAGTCGGCTCCGCGTCCTCGCCCATCACCTTCGCAACCGCCTCCGATAGGTCCGGGTCGATCAGCGTTAGCGTCACCTCGGAAATCCCCATGGGCGGACGCCGGGTGGTGCCGTTGAAGATGCAGTCCGACATACGCTCGGCCCGCAGCATCTTGTGGCTCTGCTCGCCAAGCACCCAGGAGATCGCGTCAACCACATTGGACTTCCCGCACCCGTTCGGCCCCACGATGCAAGTTATCCCGGTCCCGCTGAACGTGATCGTCGTCTTTTCGCAGAACGATTTGAATCCAAATAGCTCGACCTTGCGGAGTTTTAGCACCCGTCCCTCACTCGGTTACGCTCTTCCCAGCTCGGCGGCGGAAGAAACGTCTGTAAATTGTTTTGGGGGAGGTCTATCGAGACAAAAACGTGGGAAGGGTCGATATTGATGGCCCTGCCGCCTGGCGCTGGCGTTTCGGCGGTTACGGGAACAAACTAGCACGTCCTGCGGAAGCGTGTAAAGCGCGCTTTTGTCAAAAAGCCCCCAAAACGATACATCCTGCGCGTGAAATGCCTGCGAAAATGGCGCCGTTGGCGCCCTCGCGCCGGGAACCAGAAAAGGTCCCCGAAGAGCCTCAACTTCCCGCCATTCGGGCCGAAACCTTAGTCAGGACCCGCTATGCTCTACAGCTTGTACCCTATTTTGCGGACGAATTCCCGGCGCCACTTGGCGTCTTCCTCGCTCTCGACACCCTTCGGCGAGCTCCCGTCAACGACTCCCAAGATGCCGCGTCCCAGCTCCGTTTGCGCCAGGATCACCTCGACGGGGTTGGCCGTCGCGCAGAAGATCGAGCACACCTCGAAACAGTCGCGGATGCGGCTCAGCAAGTTGATCGGATAAGCGTTGCGAACCATGAGAACGAATGCATGGCCCGCGCCAATCGACCGGGCATTCGCCACCGCAGCCTGCCTCAGTTCGTCGTCGTTTGCCTCCACCCGCACGAGGCAAGGCCCGGATGCTTCGTTGAACGCTACTGCGAATTTCGCTCCGGGCACCGTGTTCACCACCGTTTCGTACAAATCCTCCGCCGTCTTGATGAAGTGCGATTGCCCGAGAATTAGATTTGCACCTTCGGGCACCTGCATCCGTGCCACGGAAAGTTCCATTTTTTCATCCTCCATTGCAAATATTTTCGCATTTTTGAGAATCGATAAAAGCCTTTGGAATGACGCGCTCGCCGAAGTCCATTATCAGCACCGTGCGAGTCTCCAGCAAGCGCGTAAAACAGTTGGTCCTTGGCGTGCTCGCAAATTTTTCGAGTCGTGCTGACGATTCGGTGCATCGAAGCAGCAGAAGCTCGGTGGGGCTTCAAGAAGCGCGGTGGGGTTTCGGGACCTCCGG
Organism: Candidatus Acidiferrales bacterium; assembly: GCA_035949735.1. Taxonomy (GTDB): domain Bacteria; phylum Acidobacteriota; class Terriglobia; order Acidiferrales; family UBA7541; genus Palsa-295. Next base: position 2,620 of record DASYZC010000309.1, read on the forward strand.
TTTCGGGTGGATAGGGTGATACGGACAATCCAGCAGGCCAAGCGGTACCTTCGAATCGTATTCGGCTTCACGTTGCTCGCTATCGGCGTCGTCATGGTCGTGACACCCGGACCGGGCACGATCACCATTTTGATAGCACTCGGTGTTCTTGCCGCTGAGTTCGTCTGGGCTCGCAGGCTGCTGGACCGTCTAAAGCGTGAAAGTACGCGCCTGCGCGATAGCGTTTTCCCTCCCGCGAACCGCGCCGCCTAGTTCCTCTGGACCTAGTTCACCTTCCTGGCTTTTGCGCCGCCTCGGATTGTGGTTTCATGTCTCTATGTACGGAGGAGGCATCCGTGGGCGCTGATTCCCCTAACAAATGGTCTGGGAAGTGGGCGGTTGTCACCGGGGCAAGCGCCGGGATAGGCTTGGCGCTGGCCGAACGCCTCGCTGCCGGGGGCACAAATCTGGTCCTCACCGCGCGGCGCGCCGACCGCCTAGAAGACCTTGCCGCGGTGCTGTCCACCAAGCATGACATCCGCGTCGAAATCTGTCCCTCCGATCTGACACGGCCCGAAGCCCCCGATGAAATTCACGCATTTACCGTCGGCAAGGGCATTGAGGTCGAGTTGCTGATCAATAATGCCGGCTTCGGCGCCTTCGGCTACGTCCAGGACATTCCCACATCGCGCCTGCTGGAAATGATTCAGGTGAACTGCGCCGCCGTGGTTCATCTGACCCAGCTCTACGTCCCCGCGATGATCGCGCGCCGCCATGGCGATATCCTGATCGTCTCGTCGGTGGCCGCCTTCCAAGCACTGCCATTCAATTCGGCCTACGCAGCCACCAAAGCGTTTGACCTGATCTTTGCCGAGGGAATTGCGGAAGAGCTCCGCGAATTTGCGGTGCGCGTCTGCGCGCTCTGCCCCGGGTCGACCAGCACGGAGTTCCAGCAGGTGGCTCAGCAGCCAGACCGCGTCTTCCGCTCGGCCGAAACCGCGGATAAGGTGGCGCGCGTGGGTTTGGCAGCGCTTGCGGAGGGGAGGAGCTTCGTAATCTCGGGATCCAAAAACCGTCTGATGGTTGAAGCTGAGCGCCTGGCCCCGCGCCAGTTCGTCGCCCGGATGGCCGGGAAAATGATGCGCCCTCGGAGTGCCTAGCGCGCCTACTCCGGTTGCGAGCGACACAAAACCGGTGATATCCTGCCTATTATTTGCTTCTAGAGCGGGCGTCGTACAATGGCAGTATAGAAGCTTCCCAAGCTTCGGACGTGGGTTCGATTCCCATCGCCCGCTCCATAACTCCTGTTGATGCAGTTGGCCTTACTGGTTTTCACCCCCCAAAACCCCGTCTAAACAGCCCTATTTTGGACGCAATTGGACGCGGCAAACAGGTCGCGCCCGGATTTTGGACGCGGGCTCGAAAGAGGTGAACTGTGCCGCGAACTTGCTTGGCGTGTTCGAGTCCTGAGCGGGAGGCAATTGAAAAAGCCCTCATCGCGTGCGAGCCGTTACGAAACATAGCGAAACGCGTTTCGATATCCCCAGCAGGTTTGTTACGCCACAAGAGTCACGTCGCGCAGGCCATCGTGAAGGCGAGTGAGAGACACGAGGAACAGCTAGGCGACGACTTGCTGGACGAAATGCGGCGCGTGCAACAGAAGGCGTGGGAATTGCTCGCCAAGACGGAATCGGAGGGCGACCATCGGGCCTCGATTGTGGCGTTGCGGGAGGTACGCGAGTGCCTGGAATCCCTCGGGGTAATGCTTGCTCGGGCGGGCGCGGTAAACTTTGGCACAGGGACCAAACTTGAACAAGTTCTCGAAGCGCGGCGAAGAGCTGGACTTGCAACCGAACCGCCCTCCATCGTGGTGAAGTTCGTTGGGCGTAAAAGCTGCAAATGACCATCACCCGCGCGAGAGAATTTACCTGCTCAGTTCTTCAAATTCTTCTGCGATGAGCTTCGCAAGGGAATCTGTCGATATTTTCCCCGTCCTGAACTTCGCGACGATCTTCTGTGCGGCGCGTCGCGAGCAATCCTCAATCTGTTTGGTCCCGTACCTCTCGGGCGTGACGCACAACATCGTCGCTTGATCGGGTGTCATGGCAGTTCTGCCTCCGAGATCAGTCTGTTTCTAAGGATTGTTGCTCAACCGAAAAATAATCGTTCTCCACTCGTATTGAATTCAGTCCGGGTGCGTCCCATTCGTGAAAGTCCTTAATGGTCCAGCCCAACTTTTCCAGTTCCTTCTCTCGGTCTTGACGGCGTGCCTCATAGTCCAAACCGAGCTCACCGTACGGAAGAGCGCCAAGCGTTATGTACACCGAGCCGGAATGATCTTTATACCCCTGAAGCTTCTCTGTTTTATTCTTGTCCCACCAATCCTCAACCACGCACACCGCTAGGTTGTACCCGCCGCTGAGCGTTCCGTGCAGATAGCCAAAATATAGGCGCGGTGTAAACTTGCCGTTCAATCGATGGCTCGAAAGCAACTCAAGACCTTGAATGTCATCCTCAAATGAAGGAAGACCAGCGAGAAATGTTTTGTGGTCGTCCCACCAAACGAGATGAGGTAATCCTTCCTTGTTCAGCGATAGAACTGTGAAGTTCAGGCCCCGGCGCAATATGGATGTGTCATCAACGGTTTTCCAGACTCTTTCCCACGCTTCTTCCGATTGCACCAGGCCAGATTTGAATAGAAAGTCTCGATGATTGTGAATCCTAATGCTCACGCGATATGGAATGAAATCGGCGTTTGTGTCCGCCTTCTTGCCAAGTCCCAACAGTTCCCAAAAGATACAGCCAAAAAGTATTCCGAGCACAACGCTCTGTGCGGCAGTGAAGGCGAACCAATAGTAGAACCCAGCCGCCAACGCTCCCCAAACCAGAATATTCTTTGTCCAGTTCTTTAAGGCAGCGACGGCCCACCTGCGAAGTTCCTTATGCTTACTCAAACCAACGATCCCCCTCGGCGTTTTGGCCCGGATTGTAACCCCATCGACAATAGGCCGGGCTGCAAAAACAAGACTCTCAAGTCCAATCGATTGATAAGCTGTGAGATAAACAATATAGAATTGTCGCATGACTCAGAACAGTGGCAAGAACAGTGGAAAGCGGCAAGGGCGACCGGAGAACCTGACGCCCTGGAAGCCAGGTAGGAGCGGGAATCCGGGCGGACGGCCGAAAACCGCTCTCCTGTCGAACGCTTGCCGTGAGTGGATGGCTTCGCAAACTCCCGGTGATCCCGAAGGCCGGACGGGCGCTCAAGCCATTGCTAAAATGCTTGGAGAGAGGGCGCTCGCGGGCGACATTCGCGCCGCACAAGAGCTTGCGGATCGAGCCGAAGGCCGGGCGAGGCAGTCCATTGAACTCCACAACGTTGCTCTACGCGATGCGTTCGAGCGCATGAGCCGCGATGAGTTGGACACCTATGCGCGCGCGGGAAAACTGCCAGCGTGGTTCCCACGTACTACGGAGTCAAACGATGAGTCGATTCAATAGCGAAAGCCTCCCACGCCCCGAGGAGTTTCCCATGGGTAGCGCGGAGAGCCGGGCGGCTGCGCGAGCACTCCTTGAATCGCGCGAGCGAGGCGTCCGACGTATGACTATCGTTCTCGACCCTGCTATGCGCCCTCGCTGCGAGGGACCCCCAGATGAAGTATCGGTCGGGCCATGGTCTGTCGGTACAACCGGGACTCTCTTTCGCGTTGCATTCATACCGAAGGGCATGGACGAAGGAACAGAACTGTCACGGTGTTCGCCCCGTTGACATCGACCGACAAATGACTGAAGCCGAGACGCTTTTCAATCAAACTTTCGCGCGGTGGCTGCGGGTCGGCGCGATGATCACCAATTTCAGAAATACTTTCACTGCCGTTGCAACCAGCACGAGCACACACCTGGAAAAACAAGCCGCCGAACTATTCAGGAGCCTGCACGAAGAACCACAATGGAAGGGGCTCTTGGTGGACATCAAGACAGAAGAGCCTGCTACCGCGAAGTCCCCTTCCGCTTATCAGAAGCTCGGGAAGGTTGGGGCCAAGGTCATTTTTGACAGCAGCTATGCGTCACTTGATGCAGCCGTGCTTGTTTTTTATCACTCCCTCTTGGACGGGATGGCTCTTGATTGCTGCCGCATCACCGCGCTCCACGCACCGCAAGATTGGGAGCAGGACTTGAAAAACAGCCAGGTCTCGTTGCTTGAATCCAAAAGTAAGTCATACGACGAGCTACTGAGGGCCAAAATCGAAGAGCGTCTCGAAAGGCTTGAGAGGGAGTCGTTGCTCACTAAGTTGGACCGCCTATTCGCCAGATGCAATCCGTCTGCGAACTGGTCACCGATGGCAGGATATGAATTCGTTCGGAAAGACATTGAGCTTTTCGACGACCAGCGGCATGAGATCGTTCATGGTGAAGCCCTCGGGAAGACGCTGACGTTGTTTGAGGTTTCGGAGGAGAACCTATTCTACGTCCAGCAGACCGGGATGTACTTGCTAGGGTTGGTGAATCACAAGTATGGCCTTAAAGTAGACCCGAGATTCTTGCAGCCTCAACGGCCGCAGCCCTCACCCGATGCGACTCATCGAGGATAGTACCGATCAGAGTGATTCTCGAAGAATTCTACCAGCCACTCGAACAAGCACAGCACCGCCTTGTGGTAATTACGGAAGTCATCTCCCGTGACATACAGCCCATCGCCACCAAGCGGAACATGGACAGGCATCGGGAACGCCGAAATGTTCGGGTCTTCCCGAATCAGTGGCCTCTGGAATATCTCCGGGCGGATTCTCCTCAACTGCGTTTCAGAGGAGCCTTCAGCGTGTTTGACGGTATTGGCAACCAGTCGCAGTTCATCAATCAGCGGCCACGACGGAAATTGTTTGAGGTCTATCTGGAAGTGCTGATTGTACCAGTCAATTAGGTTCGACAGCTTTGTATCCGAGCCCTCGATGTCGATAGCGCCGTCTCTGGTCAGATTGGCAAGTTGCTGCTCTGCCACGTGGAATAAACCAGCACCAAACAGATTCAGAGTTCCCTGGTAAGTGTCGGCGATGTTCTCGTAGAAAGACAGACCAATGTTAAACGCAGATTCCGCTTCCTCCGATCCATCACCAGAGTAGTCCTCTCCAACTGGTTGCGACATCAATTCATCGTAGGCTTGCTTCTCTACCGCATCAGCCATTGCTGTCAGTTGGGAATCCAGTGGAATGATGCGTTCCTCGACCCACTGTCCGTAAACTCTAACGAACGGAAGCACCCCCTGACGTATCCGCCAGGCCATGTAACACCCTTCAACAGCCATTCCAATCACCTCCGCACAAACACTGAAGGAGGGACTTCTCTCCATGAAATTTCACTGCGTAACGCCCACGCGCGTGTCCACATCTTCTTTGATTGGAAAAATCATACCCAAGTAAAGCACCTCAAAAGTAGAGTAAAATCGCCTCTAACGGCCTTCTCGATCAAGCGCAAGCTTGTCGCCACAAACACTTCTTTTTGGCGGATGGAAAGAGCCTCAATCGGCCGCGACAGTGCAAGGACTTACGGATGCGCTTCCGATGGGGTTTTTGGCGGATGCGCGCGCTAGACGGTACACTGTTCCCTCACCAACTCCTAGCTCGGCTGCGATCTTCGCCCAGGAAAGCCCCTGTGCGCGAAAGCGGGCTACTCTGGCGCGGTCCACGGCGACACGCGGACGGCCAAGCCTCTTACCCTTTGCACGCGCGTTGCGAAGCCCGGCCCGAACGCGCTCGGCAATTAAGCTGCGCTCCAATTCAGCCACGGCACCTAAAACAGTGAACACCATACGGCCCGCTGGCGTAGCCGTGTCCAGGGATTCCGACAAACTGACAAACTCGATGCCGAGCACGCGAAACGTATCGAGCGCCCGCAAGAGATGGCTGACACTCCGGGCAAAGCGGTCAAACTTCCAGACCGCTACTACGTCAAAACGACGCTTGTGAGCATCGGCCATGAGCCGATCCAATTCTGGCCGCCGATCCTTCGCGCCCGAGATTCCTGTATCCACATATTCGCCAGCGATCGTCCAGCTGCGCCGTTCGCAGTATTCACGCAACTCACGCAACTGCATCTCAGGGGACTGGCCATTGTTTGTTGTGCTGATTCTTGCGTATAGGGCCGTGCGGATTATGCTGTGAGCAGCCACGTTGCACCTCCTGTGTGCAATTGGGTTAGAAGCCGTTCGGTGTTACCAGCACCGAGCGGCTTCGCTTCTTTTTAGCGACGCCTCTTTGCCTTGGCTCCCCGGGGATAGTTACGCGGTTTCATTTTCAAGACTTCTGCGAGGTCGCCCTCCGTCCAGAGTCGTACCCCCGCAGCGCGAATCACGGCAGGCGCCTTGACCCTTTTCCCGGCGATCCACGTCTGTAGTGTTTGCCGCGAAACACCTGCCCGCTTTGCAACCTCCCGCGTAGTATAGAGCTTCGGAGTCATACTCTGCTTCTATCAGAGTTTGACAGGCCTGTCAAGATAGGAGTAGGATTCGTGCGGAAAAGAAACAGCCCCGGTTCGCGGCCGAGGCTCTTGAAGGTGCTTATGCTGAACAACGGAAAGACTAGCACATCCGATTTGCCGCCCGTCGCAGATTCAACCGGATCCTCGCGGACATCCAGCCGCGAGTGGTGGCACCATCTTGACGAAATAACTATCGCGGCGGTTGTCTCATTTGAGGACCTGCCCGACGTGAGGCGGGAATCTCTGCGTCAAGGGGAAGAAACCAAGACTTCGATTGGACCTTTTTGTCCGAATGCATCCGATCTTGAGATTACGCGGATGCAGGACGCCATGCTTGCCGACCTCGGAATACGCGGTCCCGCCGTCTGGGTGGCATACTGGGGTACTCCGGCCGACGGTCAACGTATCCGGGTCGTTGGCGTCCCGCACGCAGAGGGCGGCTTGGCTGCGCTATACGCGCAGATCAGGGCTGACGCGGGGTTTAAGAACAAGAATGCTGGATTGGAAGCGGCTAGCACACAACAGGTCCGTTCGGCAGAGAGAGAACAGGTTGGCGCTCAGAACAGCGCCCGCGCGAACGACGAAGCGCAGACCCTCGCGCACGAAAAGAAGGCACGCACCAAGGCACCGAAGCCACCAACAGAGATGGGCGGACGTGGAGTTGCTTATAGCCCGAAGCCCTTGCGGATGCCGAGCCGTCCAGATGACTTCCCCGGAGATTTGTGGCCCAGGGCTGTCGTGATTCTCGCCAAAGCCGTCGAGAGATTTCGAGACGAAAATCATCTGACCGAGTTATGCGAGCACGTTGTGGAAAAGATGACGCCGCTTTACTGTGAGGCAGTTGAAACTGGGAAAGTGAAGGCACACGCCGTGCTGGATGACAGGAGTGGCATGGCAGAGTTGCTCCGTTTGCTTTTGATTGCCAACGACCCTGGCATTAGTAGCTGGGGCCTATCAAACCGAGCGTGGGATATTTTGCAGAAGGTAAAAACAGCTACCTGGATGAAGCTGGCGGAAGCAATCGCGGAAGCGCAGGAGAACAATAGCAACGAGGCGGACCGTCTCAGAACAAACCCAAACGAGGCGGAATCTTCCTCCGCTCAGAATAGCGAGAAAACAACACAAAGCATGGAGGGCTGTGACGCGGCCGCCAGCCAGTTCACTCACTCGCCGGACTATCGCAGCGTCACCATACGGAGTGAGACGTTCTCGCTCACTTCGCAGCAGGCTCACATGATTCAGATACTCCATGAGGCATACAAATGGGGAACCCCGGACCTTGGCAATGACTATATCTTGGTTCAACTCGCAGGCGACAACAGAGGGGAGAATAGCCGTTGGCAGGACACATGGAAGAGCAACCCGAAAGCGAAAAAAGCGCTCATCAAATCCGGCGCAAGTAAGGGAACGCTGCGTCTGAAGTTTTAGAGTCTCCGAAATACCAATCCTACAACCTCGTCTCCAAGCAAATACCTACGCTAAGGCACAGGATACGACACACCTCAGTGTGTGAACCTGAGCGGCATAGTGCGACAGAGTGCTTGCTGCGAGGGTGCCAGGTGACAGACAAGTTGCTTCGCGTGGGAGAGGTAGCCGACCGACTAGGGCTCCGTGTTTCCACGATCAGGTCCTGGATTTTGCACCGGCGCATCGCCAAGGTTCGCGTGGGCCGTCGCGCCGTCCGCATTCCTCTGAGTGAAGTCAATCGGCTGATCGCGGACGGAACAACTCCCGCACAGGCGCAAACAGATTCGAGAGCGTGAAAGGAGGGGCTCGTGGTCCGGGCTTGGGAAGCTGCCTCCAAGCTCGGGAGCTTTTCTCGTGAAAAGCAATACCAGACTCAGCGAACTGGCGCAAGCAAGCCCAAAGCCCGGCGCCGGTGCTCCGGCCCGTTGTCGTTCGCATTACGAAGCGATTCTCGAGTTGCTGCGCGAACGCGGGCCGCAAGGCGTGCTCGGCTCTGAGTTGTATTCCCGTCCCGATCTGTACGGACGCTCTCCGCGCAACCGCATCTCAGAGCTTCGCAAAGACGGCCATCTAATCGAAGGCAAACCCTACGGCTCTTCCAATTGGTTTTATCGGCTCATCCGCGACAATGCGGGCGCGAAACCACAAGATGAATCGTCGGACTGGTACGAGCGCGCTACTGGCCGACCTCGACCTCAGCTCGACACATGCGACTTTTCATCGCTGCCACTATTTGGGAGCAAACGATGAGCACCCCGCTTGCTGTGGTTCCATGCTCTCAAGAAATCTCGCGGCCCGACATTGCCTGGATTAGGAAAAATGTTTCTGTCTTAGAAGTTGGAAAGGCGCTAGGTCTGCGAATCCGTCATCGTCGCGCGAAGTGCTGGCGGCCAGAGAATCACACTCATGGTGATGCGGAGCCATCGTTGTACTTCTATGAGAAAGGTAATCGCGTTCGCTGTTTTGTGTGCGACCTTCGTGGCGGCCATTCCAATGTTGATCTCGTTATGGCTGTGCTGGGCGTAAATGTTGGCGACGCCGTGCGCTGGATTGCCGAGCGGTTCCCAGTGCCGAACGTGAAGCCGGGCAGGCCAGTGGGACAGCGGGCGATGCAACTCGCGCCGTATCGTGTGGGCGTTCACGGTTCTGAGTTTGAGGTTTTGGTGCGCTCGGGAATGTTCGGACAACTCCCTCCGCCTGAGCGAAGCGTCTTAGTTGCACTGGCTCACCTCTGCGATCCTGATTCAGGCTTGACGCAACTGAGTTACGCGGGAATCATGCGGTATGCCGGAGTGTCGAGCACCGCGACTGTAGCCAAGGCCCTAAAGCAGCTCGCTCGGCTGCGCGCAATCGAAATCCATCGAGGACTGAGAGTTGGCGTCACGCGAACATGCAGCTCGTACCGCGTCACCCTAAATGACTCAAAATTTCTTCACCTCTGTAACGAGGTACACAGGGCGGGCCGCGAGCGAATCGCCCAGGAGCGCACCTATCGCCGAGGATTACGTTCCAAGCGCGAGGAGCAGGCGCACCAACGGCTTGCTCTAAACGTGACTAAAAAGGGGAGCTCCGCCCCCCTGAACCCGTTCTTTTCTCCTTTTCAGAAACAAGAAAACCGCAAAGACAAACCGTCTACCTGTGAAGGTCTAAACCTCTCTTCACTGGGTGAACTGCAGTCGAATAAAACGCTTCAGAACCTGAAGCCCAAAACGAGCTTTTCAGGCCGACACTCCATCGAGGAACCAAAACAGATTCTCCGCGAGAGAGGTTTGTTGTGAGGGAGCAGGTAGCGCGCGTAAACGAATCGTTGCGCCATTCGCTGAGTGTGTGTACGCTGCCCCAGCCAACTGCGTCAACAGGCCAAGAGAAGGGAGAAGACTTGGCTCGACGCAGGTTCCAGAAAGGACAAATCATTTTCAGCGAAACACGGAAGGCATGGCTCGGACGTTACCGTGAGGATGTTCTCCGAGACGGTAAGGTGATTCGCACGAGACCGCAGGTCGTTCTAGGCACAAGGCGTGAACTCCCGACGCAGCGTCTTGCCGCCCGGAAGCTCGACGAAATCCTTTCGCGCATCAACGCCCCAACCTACCAGCCGACGCGCACCGCTACCGTGAATGAGTTTGCCGAACGCTGGCGGCGCGAGGTGCTTGCAAAACGCAAGCCCTCGACCGTCCGCGCGGCGAAGTCACACCTAGACCGTCACATCCTCCCGCAGCTCGGGAAACTGCGGCTCGATCAAATTAGCCCGGAGAATCAGCAGATTTTCATCAACCAACTTGTCGGCGCCTCGCGGAAAACCGTGCTCAACATCCTGAGTACCCTATCCTCGGTGCTGACAACGGCCAAAGCCTGGGGATATTCCGCGCGGGACGTGGAACGCAGGAGACTTGTTCTACCAGAACGCAACACCCACGTGGCGGCTCACTTCTCACGTTCTCAGGTGGAATCGATTTTCGCCCTTGCTGTGGACCCATGGCGCACGTTTTTCGTCCTGCTCACCTTGACGGGAATGCGAGCAGGTGAAGCGCTCGGGCTGCAATGGGGCGATATTGATTTTGAGCATAGTTGCATCCACGTTCGGCGTTCTGCTTGGCAGGGCAGAGTGCAATCGACTAAGACACAGGGAAGCGCGGCGGCGATCACGCTTCCGCCGAAACTTGCGGATGTGCTGAAGGAGTTTCGGAAACAAAATGGAAGGCCAAACCCGAACGGGTTTCTGTTTGTCACCCGGAACGGGCGGCCACCATCGAGCAATAAGGTTGTCGAGTATCAGCTTTGGCCAGTCCTCGATGCGCTTTCGATTCCGCGTTGCGGGCTTCACGCTTTCCGCCACACGGTAGCATCGCTCATCGTGGACTCGGGTTTTTCGCTAGAAGTCGCGCAGCGACAGTTGCGCCACTCGGACGCGAAAACCACTTTGGGGTATATTCACCTTCGCGGCGATCTTACGGAACAAGCGATGGCGACCGTCGCGGATTCTCTGAAATTGGACGTAGTTGGACGCGGAGATAAGGGGTGCGGTCAGTATCTTCAATAGCTTACGGAGCTTCGGACGTGGGTTCGATTCCCATCGCCCGCTCCATAAAATCCGATGCTCAGTTCACTTTATACGCTTAAGTTACCTGAAGCCGACCAAGAGAGTTGGCTGCCGACACCGGTGAAGAGAGTGTTCTCAGCCGGAATAGTGAAGCTCAAGAACCAGACGCTCTAGCTCCCTGGCGATGTCGTTGGGATTTTGCTCAGGTCCGAACCGTACAGGACTGCCGATGTTTACCTGG
>DASYZC010000310.1:0-16606 GCA_035949735.1 Candidatus Acidiferrales bacterium
ATCTCGCACCGAGCGCTTGGCAGTTAGTCGACCGAGCGACCGCCTAGGTCCTGCTGGCCTGATGCAGCAGGTTTTACCGGAAGAGCTGTTTTTGGGCATGCTTTGTCTCGAACGCAAGAAGGCAGAGCGATCGCAGAAGAAACTGTTGCTTGTCCTGATCGACGCGACAGCTGCGTTCCAGAGTTTGCGTTATCGTGAGGTTCGCGGTGGATTGGTTCGCGCCGTGGATGCGGCGCGAAGGGAGACGGACATCGCGGGTTGGTATCAACAGGACGGAATTCTGGGAACGATCTTCACGGAAATGGGTGAGGTTGACTCGGCCACTGTGCAAACGGTCGTAAGCAAGGTCCGCGACGCTTTGAACAGTGAATTGAGTTCGGAAGACCTCAAGCGAGTGCATTTGTCAGTCCATGTTTTCGGCGGCGACGAGAAGAATCCCGACTTACCTCCAAACACGGCTTTCTATCCCGACTTAGATGTCAAGGGGTCCAAGAGAATTCCGCTTTTGGTGAAGAGATGCCTCGATGTCATTCTGAGCGTTGCTGCGCTCGTCTTTTGTTTGCCGCTATTCTTGGTGATTGCGATCGCGGTAAAGTTAGGTTCGAGAGGGCCGGTGTTCTTCCAGCAGGAACGGTTGGGACAGTTCCGTAAACCGTTCAATTGCTTGAAGTTTCGTTCTATGTATGCTGAGAATGACCCAAGGATCCACCGGGAGTTCATGAAGGACTTGATCGCCGGTTCCTACAAGGGCAAGAGTGAAGAGGGCACGGGACGACCCATTTACAAAATGAAGAACGATCCGCGAATTACCCGGATAGGCCGGTTTTTGCGCCGAACGAGCTTGGACGAACTCCCTCAATTCATCAACGTTCTGCTTGGCGATATGTCATTGGTCGGGCCGCGTCCGCCATTGGCCTATGAGTACGAACAATACGACACATGGCACCGACGCCGTGTTCTTGAAGTTAAGCCTGGAATAACAGGCCTTTGGCAAGTCAAGGGGCGTAGCCGAGTACCATTTGACGACATGGTACGTTTGGATATTCAGTATGCGCGCCAGTGGTCCGTCTGGCTCGATGTCACAATCCTTCTGCGGACTCCGCGCGCAGTTTTCATGGGTGACGGGGCGTATTAGTTTCTGCTCTAGTAAGCGCTCTACCCTTGCGGGATGTGCGTTTGCGCTCGCTAAATGTGTGCCTAATCCCTGCCTCAAGTGAGACCATGACTGCCCCCGGAGTTTTCGAGTATCAGCGGGAGCAGCCCGGTAAGGTACGAACCGAATCGTCGACTTAAAATGCATCCTCTGCGGTCGCAGTGACGCTCAAGGCTGGGACTCGGGACCAACGCCGGCTGAGATTCTGATGCTGGATGTGCCGTTTCTTATGGGAACCTATGGTGCGATGACTTGTAATGACGGACGCCTTGCCGTTATATCCATCTATCTGGCCTGCGAAGAGGTTGACGATCTTCGGCGATTCCAGACAAGAGCTGGGGGATAAGTTATGAAAGGTGTGGTCTTGGCCGGCGGCACTGGTAGTCGTTTGAACCCGCTCACTCGCGTAACAAACAAACACTTATTGCCAATCTACGAAAAGCCCATGGTGTACTACCCGATCCAGACGCTTGTGAATGCTGGAATCGAGGAAATACTCCTCGTCACCGGCGGAAAGAATGCCGGCGACTTTCTTCGGCTTCTCGGCAATGGCCGAGATTTCGGCCTCAGGCATCTGAACTACACATATCAGGAGGGCGAGGGTGGCATCGCGGAAGCGCTTGGACTGGCTGAATATTTCGCGGGTGGCGAGCCCATTTGCGTGATCCTCGGTGATAACATCATCGAGACAAATGTCTGTCACGCCGTGGAAAGCTTTAAGAAACAACGGGAAGGCGCCAAGATCATCCTGAAGGAAGTCAGCGACGCGCAGCGATTTGGTGTCGCCGAGATCCGCGGAAAGAACGTTGTGGGCGTTGAAGAAAAGCCGAAGTCGCCCAAATCGAACTACGCGGTGATCGGAGTTTATCTTTACGATGGCACCGTTTTTCAGAAGATTCGCCGCCTAAAGCCTTCCGGACGAGGCGAACTCGAAATCACTGACGTCAATAACTTCTACATCGAAGAGAATAAACTCACCTACGAAGTACTCGACGGCTGGTGGACAGATGCGGGCACATTCGATTCCCTGCTTCGAGCGAATAACCTCGTGGCAGAAACGGGCGCGAACAAGCTCGGGGCGCCCGCCAAACGGCAGGTAGTATCTCGATGAAGATCTTCATCACTGGGGGAGCCGGTTTTATCGGCTCCAACTTTATCCGCCATATTCTGGCCAATAGTGAGGAATATTCGGTCGTCAACTTCGACAAGCTCACCTACGCCGGAAACCTGGCAAATCTTGTTTCGGTTGCCGACGATCCGCGCTACCGTTTCATCAAGGGCGATATTTGCGACGCCAGCGCTACGGAGTCGGCGATGGAAGGATGTGATGCGGTCGTCCACTTTGCCGCCGAATCGCATGTCGACCGTAGCATTTACGAACCTTCCGCCGCGATTAATACCAATGTTGTAGGAACGTCTGTGATGCTGGAAGTGGCCCGCAAGCTCGGAATCAAGCGCTTCGTCCACGTTTCGACCGACGAGGTTTACGGAGATATTCTCCCCGGCGCTCTTGCGGACGAAGATTCTTCACTCCAACCGAGCAGCCCTTACTCCGCATCGAAGGCGAGTTCCGATCTGTTAGTGCATTCCTACGTGCGCACCTACGACTTTCCGGCCTTGATCACGCGCTCTTCCAACAATTACGGCCCTTATCAATTTCCGGAAAAGTTCCTGCCGCTTATGATCACCAATGCCCTCGACGGGAAGCCGCTTCCGATCTACGGCGATGGAAAGCAGCAGCGCGACTGGCTGCACGTGGAAGATAATTGCCGCGGAGTGCTCGCTGTCCTGGAGCGAGGCCGAATCGGAGAAGTTTACAATATTGGTGGTCTGGACATCGTGGAGAACCTAACCTTGGCTGAGGGCCTACTCCGGTTGCTTGGCAAGCCGGAAACGCTGCTCAGCTACGTAAAGGATCGCCCAGGGCATGACCGCCGCTATGCCCTAAGCTGCGACAAAATAGGACGAGATCTCGGCTGGAAGCCTTCGATTCCACTAATTGAGGGGCTCGCTCAAACTGTCGACTGGTACAAAGCGAATCACGATTGGGTGGAAACAATTCGTGCTGGCGAATATCGCTCGTACTATGAGAAGTATTATGAGAATCGCGATTCGTCGCTCAACGCTGTCGCTCAATCCGGCCCAAAGTCCTCCCGCTGACTTTGCGCCGTTGTTAATGGTACTTTCCCGGACGCAGGTGTCATTTTGCCGTCCAAGCTGGCTGCTCGGTCGAATCCAGGGGGCATGAATCCGTGCAACGAATTGAAACATCGCTCCCCGGCGTTTGTGAGTTGCGCCCGAAGGTCATCCGTGACGCTCGCGGCTTTTTCATGGAGACATACCAGCGCGCGAAATTCGCCGACATAGGCATCACCGATACGTTTGTACAGGACAACCACGCCGCTTCCTCGCGGGGAACATTGCGCGGTTTCCATTACCAGCTTCATCGGCCGCAGGCTAAGCTTTGCCGCGTGGTGGAAGGAGAAGCCTTGGACGTAGCCGTCGATATTCGTCTTGGCTCACCGCATTTTGGGAAGTGGACCAGCGTCCTTCTCTCGGCGAAAGACCAGAACCAGATCTACGTGCCCGTTGGCTTTGCACACGGCTATCTGGGATTAAGTGAAAAGGTGCAGTTTCTTTATAAATGCAGCGACTTCTACGATTCTGCGGATGAGCACGGAGTAATCTGGAACGATCCCGCGCTGAACATTTCCTGGGGAATCGACGCTCCTCTGCTGTCCGAGAAGGATTCTCGCAATCCCAAGCTCGCTGACGTCCCACGGGATCTCCTTCCCCGGTATTCCGGAAAATGAGTGCGAGGATTCTACTGACTGGTAAGAACGGCCAGGTGGGCGGGGAACTTGTCCGCCTCCTCCCGGAAATCGGCGACGTTAGTGCGGTCGATCGCCAGCAGTTGGATCTAGCCCATCCGGATCAAGTACGTCGTATGATTCGCGACATTCGCCCGCAGCTCATCGTCAATGCCGCCGCATACACGCCCGTGGATCTGGCCGAAAAAGAGGAGTCCCTCGCGCGATCAATCAATACGGACGCTCCTGGCCTGATGGCGGAAGAAGCGAAGAAAATCGGAGCGGTGCTGGTGCACTACTCGACGGATTATGTGTTTGATGGCGCGAAGAACACTCCTTACGAAGAAACGGATCCCACGAATCCGCTCAATGCGTATGGTCGAACAAAGCTTGGCGGCGAACATGCCATCCGCCACGCCGCTGTTCCTCACCTGATATTGCGAACCCAATGGGTATATGGGAATCGCGGAAAGAACTTCCTGCTGACCATCTTGCGCCTCGCCACCGAACGGGAGGAACTACGAATTGTCAGCGACCAGTTTGGGGCACCCACTTGGAGTCGCGAGATCGCGCGCGCCACAACGAATATCCTCGGCCAATTGCTAGGACTCGGTGCAGGTACTCAGTCTTTCGAGCGCGTCAGCGGAACCTACAATATGACGGCCGCCGGTCAAACGACCTGGCACGAATTCGCTGTTGCTATCCTGGATGGTGCCCTTCGCGCCCCGCAAGGATCGTGGTTGCGGGCTGGGAGCAGGAAGCCCTTAACGGTTCAGAGGATTGTTCCCATCAAGACGCAGGACTATCCCACGCCCGCGCGGCGGCCAGCTTACTCCGTGCTTTCCAACCGGCGGCTGAGTGAAACGTTCGCGGTCCATTTGCCCGAGTGGCGCGCCCAGCTCGATTCCGTACTGGCCGGGGGCGTCGAATAAGATAGCGAGCCGTTGTCTTTGCGAATCAGCATGCGACATGGTTCGTGGGGCTCGGGTTGCCTGCGCTACAATTCGCATTTGTCGCTTGCTGGTTCTTAATGGGAACTGCTGGCGTTTATGTAATTTGAGGCCTGAATGGAGAACGCCAACGTCGTAATTATCGGAGGTGGTGTAGTAGGCTGCGCCATCGCGCGCGCTCTCTCGTTCCGCTGGGAAGACGTGTTCTTGCTGGAGGCCATGCCCAAGCTAGCCATGGGCGCGAGCTCTCGAAACAGCGGCGTGATTCATTCGGGGTTGTATTATCGTCCCGGATCCCTCAAGGCGAAGCATTGCGTCCGCGGCAACCAGCTGACCTACGAATTCTGCGCCGCTCACAACGTTCCCCATCGCAAAACTGGCAAATTGGTTGTTGCATCGAGTCACCCGGAAGAAAAGGATCTATACGCACTAATCGAAAATGGGCGCGCTAATGGGCTGGAAGACCTCACTATTTTGGAGCGCGATGCGATCCGCGCCCGCGAGCCTCACGTCGAAGGATTCAAGGCCATTGGCGTGCCTTCCACCGGCATTGTCGCGAGCGAAGAACTAGTAAAGACTTACGCCCGCGTCGCCACCGACCGTGGGGCTCATATCGTTACCAATGCGCGCGCCGAGCATCTCGATCCTGTGGGTGAGTGCATCCGCGTGACCAGTGCTGCTGGCGAAATCGAAACCCGCTGCCTAGTGAATAGCGCCGGCCTGTTTGCCGATGAAGTCGCTGCACTGCTCGGCTCGAGAATGGCCCGGCATCGTATCTATCCGGTTCGCGGCGAATACTGCGAGCTGATACGCGAGAAACAGGATCTAGTGCGCGGCCTGGTATACCCTCTTCCTCACGCAGACGGCCTCAGTCTTGGCGTGCATCTCACCAAGACGCTCTGGGGCAGCGTCCTCGTCGGCCCCACCGCGCGTTACGTTACTGACAAGAATGACTATGAAAAGGATCGTGAAACCGTCCAATATTTCGCGAATCTCGCAAGAAAGCTTCTACCCTCGGTTACGCCTTCGGACTTCGTACCCGCCTATTCGGGTATTCGCGCGAAACTGGTCCCTCCGCCCGGTTCTTCCGGGGCGGAGCCTGGAGTTATGGGAATGGCTGATTTCATCATCCAGTCGGATCCCGACTTTCCACGCGCAATCCACTTGATTGGAATCGAATCGCCGGGTCTTACTTCTGCGCCTTCGATTGGTGAACACGTCACTCGGCTCGTCAGCGAGGTCTTGGCCTGAACTATTGCATAAGACTTAATGCGGGCGGGTAGGCCCTGGCCGCTCTGTTGCGCTCTTGTCCCGCGGAGGGGATCGCAGAATTCCGATTCTTGCTATAGTTGATTTTTGTACGGACAGACATTGACCGTGGAGGCGGAATGGACGCGCAGCGCAAGCCGGAGTTTTTTGCAGGCAAGGGAATGCGGATTGGCATCATCGGATGCGGGTACGTAGGCCTCCCGCTCGCACTGCGTTTTGCGGATGTAGGGCAGCAAGTCACCGGGTTCGATACCGACAAGTCTAAAGTCGACAAGCTCAATGCGGGCCAATCCTACATACAGCATATTGCGGCCGACAAAATTCGCGCGCACGTGGATGGCGGGCGTTTCGGCGCTGCCACCGACTTCACACGCCTCCGCGAGATGGATGCGGTGCTCATTTGTGTTCCGACTCCACTGGATGAGCGCCGGGAACCTGACCTCAGCTACGTTAAGAATACCGCGCTCGCGATTGCCCCAAATCTGCAACGTAACCAACTCGTTGTGCTCGAGAGCACAACATATCCCGGAACCACGGAAGAACTCGTTTTGCCGATACTCGCGGCGGGCGGCTTGCGCTGCCCTATTGATGGAGGGTCGAGCGGCAAGGAAGTGGCAACTGATTTCTATCTCGCCTTTTCCCCGGAGCGCGAAGATCCGGGCAACAAGAACTATGGCTTGGCCCAAATACCTAAAGTGGTCGGCGGCATCAATCCTGCCAGTGGACAGGCTGCGGCGGCTCTTTACGCGCAGATCGTATCGAAAGTGGTGCCCGTTAGCTCGACGCGGGCGGCCGAGATGGTCAAACTCCTGGAGAATATATTCCGATGCGTCAACATTGCGCTGGTCAACGAATTGAAGCAGCTCAGCCTTCGCATGGGCCTCGATATCTGGGAGGTGATCGATAGTGCGGCAACCAAGCCTTTTGGATTTATGCCCTTTTATCCCGGCCCGGGTCTCGGGGGCCACTGCATACCGGTTGACCCGTATTATCTCTCTTGGAAAGCGCGGGAATACGATTTCGCCACCCGCTTCATCGAACTAGCCGGTGAAATCAACACGGAAATGCCCTACCACGTGGTAAATGCGCTCGCCGAAGCCCTGAACGCACGCGAAAAAAGCATCAAGGGTTCCAGAATTTTGCTGCTGGGTGTGGCCTACAAGAAAGACGTAGACGATCTCCGGGAGTCTCCGTCTCTGAAGTTGCTGGAGCTGCTCACCCAGCGTGGCGCCCTCGTCGATTACAACGATCCGTACTTCCCCGCGCTCTTCAAAATGCGCCATTACGATTTCTCGGATAAGCATTCTGTCAGCCTGACCGCCGAGCGCCTCGCTGGCTACGATTGTGTCCTCATCGCAACGGACCACTCGAACTACGACTATGACGCTATTGTCCGTGATGCCAAGCTCGTGGTCGATACCCGGAATGCCACGCGGCGCGCGAAGACTGGGCGCGAAAAAATCGTTCATTGCTGACGTTCGGTGGTCGAGCCTTTTCGCTAGGCTTCAAGGCGAGGGCTTTCTGAGAAGGGTTCGGTTTCAGGGACTCGGAATTTTGACCGTGATCTGGTTGGATGCCGCGCTCTCGATATTGCTGGAATTCACAGACGTTACTACGTATTCGTAGGTTTCCCCGCTCGCGACCGCACTGTCGATGAAACTCGTGGACTCATCTAACGCAGCGTTCAGCTTGGAAAGTGCCCCACGTCCCTTACTGCTGCGGTAGATAAAGTATCCGATTGCCTGCGAGCTCGCTTGCCAGCTGAGCGCCACAGAGTGCTTGCTCGATGTGGCTTCACCACTGCCTGATAACGCGACCCGCACAACGCCGCTGCCTAATCCATCGCTGGTCACGGATAGCGACCCCTGAGCTTTACCAGCCGTAGCAGGATTGAAGCCTATCGACACCGTAACCGCTTGACTGGGCGCAAGAATCACTTTCGATCCGCCACTCACGCTGAATCCCTTACCACTGGCGGAAACCCGGGCGATGTTTACACTCACGTTTCCCATATTCGTCAGGGTTAAGAGCTGTGAGGTCGAGGCGCCAACCGCGACATTTCCGAAGTCGACCTTCGTCGCGCTCGGCACCAGGCTAGGTCCACTCACGCCGCAACCGGCAGCCGCTATAATTGCGATCGCCGCCGCGAAAACGCGGCCGCGAATGGCGGTTCGTGCAGGCAGCCACCGTGGATTACTTCTCGTGGAATCTGTGGAAATCGTCCACCTCTCCATCTAAGTGAAGGAAAGATTGTGAGCGGCGGGCGCATAACGGAGCTACTGGACAGAGGTACACTCTTGGGACAGGTGTTTACACCTGTCCGCGAGGACAGCACACTATTTCTGCAGAACGCCCTCCCGCTTGCAGAGGGCGCCCCTGAGCGGCCTGGGCCGCTGATTCACGTCCCCACTCTGAACGGAAACATCAAGTTGTCAGCCGATATTTGTCTCGTCCTTGTCGCCCTCACGGCGTAGGAATGGTCGCCGCCACTTCATTCGAGGCGGTGCTGCTGACGCCAGAACCCACGGTTGTGACAATGTAAAAGTAAGTCTGTCCTGCCGTCACGCTTGCGTCCGTGTATCCCGTTCCCGAAACCGGTGCCACATTCAGGGGGTTTGTTCCATAACCGCCAGAGTTCACTGCGCGAAACACGTTATAGCCCGTGACGTCACTGGATGAGCTTGGGTTCCAAGACAGAGCCACTCGATGAGAGGCCGGTGCCTGTCCGGCACCGCCGAGGCTCACAATTGCTGGAGAATTGGCAGCATTGCTCGCAATCGTCACGCTCGCACCAGTTGTACTCCCTACGCTACTGGGCGAGAACGTGACCATCAATGCGGTCGATTGTCCCGGCATCAGAATCGTGCCGCCGGAAACTCCGCCGGCACTAAAGCCCGCGCCGCTAACCTTGACGCTCGATATATTTATGTCGGAGTTCCCCGTGTTCGTCAGCGTCGAGCTCAAGGTCTTGCTACTGCCTTCGGCGACCGTGCTGAAGTTCAAGCTGCTGGGACTCAAACCCAGCGATGCCTGCGCCCCCGAGCCGGTTCCGGTCACGCCGATCACCAACGGTGAAGGAACGCCGTTTGTCACCAGCGTAATGGAGCCGCTGACCGCCGAGCTCGAACTGGGCGCGAATACCGCATTGAACGTAACACTGGAGTTCGGCGCAATGGTGGTGGACGTCGACAATCCCGTCAAGCTCACTCCGGTTCCGCTCGCAGCCAACTGTGAAAACGTGAGCGTCGCGTTACCGCTATTCCTAAGCGTTATCGGCTGCGAATTCGTGTCCCCCACCACGACCTTTCCAAAGTTGACGCTCGACGCACTGGCCGATAGCAGTGCCTGCAAGCCAACGCCGCTCACCGAAATCGCGGCCGGCGCATTAGCTGTGTTACTGCCAATGAAGACGGTCCCGGTTGCCGCGCCGGGCGCAGTTGGTGCGAATTTAACTGCAACCAGAAGCGTTTTCCCAGGTGCAAGTTTTGCTGCCGCAGATAGTCCGCTCAATGTGAAGCCGGCGCCGGAGATCGTCGCCGGACTCATGACTACGCTGCTGCTCCCGCTATTCGTTAGAGTAACGTTCTCAGTCCTCGACTGGCCCACTGGTACGTCAGGAAAAACCAGTGAGCCTGGCGAAACGTTGAGCCCGGGCCGCGTCCCCGTTCCGCGCAGGGAGATTTTGAGTGCGGTATCGGGTCCATCGCTGGTTAAAGTGACGGCTCCGGTAGTTACGCCGAATGATGCTGGGGCAAACTGCAACTGCAAGCTCATGCTTTCGCCGGCTGCCACTGCTCCGGACGGGATTCCGCCTATGAGCTGAAAGCCGCGGCCGCTGATTGCGGCGCGTGAAATGTTGACGCTTGTGTCTCCCAGGTTGGACACTGTCACGGTTTGAACCGTCGCGTGCCCGACGAGCACGTCCCCGAAGCTTATTGCGCCAGAACTCGCCACCAAAGCGCTTTTCGGGGTCGACGTTGCATAGGCGCCGCAACCCGAAAGCGCTGCACTCACCAAGACCAGAGCTAGCGCACCGAGGCCCGTGTTCCGCAGAGGCGATGCCATGGAGGGCAGAAGTCTAGGCGCGCCGGGAATCGTTTCCTACTGGACAGCCGAACAAATAAAGGCCAGGCATTAACCACCTGTTCGGCTAGCCATCGGGCGCTTGTACTTCTCCCAAACTCCGACCTTCGATCAGTCACCGCATGAATCTAAAGTGCGAACACGCTCCCTCCTCCTGCCATGCTAGACTCGTTACTGGCCGCGCGCCATTTCTGATGACAGATTTACGGACCGCTGCACGAAGTGAGGCGCGCACACCTACCTGGTCGAACCGAATTCTAATTGCCGCCGTCGTCGGCATTTTCTTTCTTACCCTCTATCCGTTCCGCTTCAGCTTGGTCAGGAACGGGGCCCCATTCCTGTTGGCGGGTTGGGGCAAGGACGCGGGCTCGCTCGACGCCTTCTTGAATATCCTGTTGTTTGTTCCTTATGGTTTTGGGTTGGCCGAACTCCTTCGCGAGCGTGGCAAGTCAAGGACCGCCGTGCTCGGCGTCACATTTCTGGCAGGCGCGCTGTTTTCGTATTCGGTTGAGCTCCTTCAATTCTACATTCCGATGCGCGACTCGGGCTGGGGCGACCTTGTCACCAATTCGACGGGATCCGTACTTGGTTTACTTGTCTACGAGCTTGCAGGGGCTGCGACCCTTCGCGTTGCGTCGAGCATCGAGTCTGCTTTTGTTACGTGGGTTAATTGGCGCTGGCTCATCGTGGTTCTGCTCTTCTATGTAGGCGTATGGCTCGGCGTTTCGATTCCCCTTCAAAGACAGGCTCGGATAACCGATTTGACCCCAAACCCGATGCTGCTGATTGGCGGTTCTACCGTGGAAAACCCATTTTTCGCGTGGCGAGGAAAAATATCCGATGTTGAGTTGTGGGACCGCGCACTTCCTAACGACGTCGCGCGGGCCATCACATCCGGTGGTGCGGAGGAAGTCCCGGCTCCGCTTGCTTCCTACAATTTCTCGGGCTCGCCTCCGTTTCAAGATCAGCGCCGGTTCCTCCCCGACCTTATACGAATGCGTGACGCGTCATTGCCTTCGCTCGCCGGCGTGACTGAGCTAATCTCCCGCGCGCCTGTCTCCGCTCTCGTAAAGCAGATCGAGCGCACCAACCAATTCTCGTTGCGCGTACTCTGCCGGCCCGGCCCGCTCCCCATCAAGCACGGCCGCATCGTTTCCATTGCGCACCCCTCAGGCGCTGTGGATTTGGAGTTGCGCCAGGAAAACACTAATCTGAGCTTCTGGTTCCGCAACGCTCTTTCTGCCAACCGGCCTCGCCTCGCCTGGGATGTTCCGAATGTTTTCGTTCCCAACCAATTTCGGAATCTCCTACTTTCGTACGACGGCTCTCGGCTGGCCCTCTACGTCGACGGCCAGCAGGAGGGTCGACCATACCCGCTGGATCCTGGAACGGGTTTGGCTCTCCATCTGCGTCGGATCAAATCGGGCGAATTGAACGGCTACCACCACATCTTCTACGCAATGGTTTTCTTGCCCGCAGGCTGCCTCCTCGGCCTCGTTTGGAGGAAGCTCGCCTCGCGCGCTGGCCTGCGCGTTATGGTGGCGCTGCTGGTGGTGTTGGCGGTGCCGGTTGTCTTCGAAATCTGCCTCGCCCTTGCGGGAAGCACTTCTGTGTGGCTTGGCAACATCGCTCTCTCGATGCTGCTCATTCTCGCCGGTGCCCTTTGGGTCAACGCCGATGGCCACCAGCCTGAAAGCCGAGACTCAACAGCGCCCGCCTGAAATAGGAAATCGTCCTTCTCTGCTCGGCAGAGTCGAGTTTCATTAGACTTTTTCCTTGGTGTTCTCCTTAGCCAGCATCACCACCAGCCGCGCCACTTCCTCCGCCTCCATCGCCGTACTGTCCACGACCACCGCGTCCGTCGCCCGGACCAGAGGCGATATCTCGCGCTCGCGGTCGCGGCGGTCTCGCTCGTGAATTTCTACGAGCGTTCTCGCTAAGTCGATTGCATCGCATTTTTGCTGGTGTTCACGCCAGCGCCGCTCCGCTCGAATCTCAGGCGAAGCCGTCAGAAAGATCTTCAGATGCGCCTCCGGAAAAACCACGCTGCCGATATCTCGTCCTTCCATCACCACGCCGCCGCGCTCGCCCGCCCGGCGCTGCTCTGCCACCAGCACTTTGCGGACGCCCGGCACCACCGCTACTTTCGACGCTGCCTGTGCCACTTCCGGCGTGCGGATGGCTCCGGTTACATCTTCGCCGTCGAGAAACACCTGCTGGGTGGCATCATTCGCCCGCAAATCGATCCGGGTCTCGCCCGCAAGTGATGTCAGCGCATCCGAGGCATCGAATGAAATGCCGCGCCGCTGTGCCTTCAGCGCCACCGCTCGGTACATCGCACCCGTATCAATATAGACGTAGCCCATCATCGCCGCCACGCGCCGCGCCAGCGTGCTCTTCCCTGAGCCCACCGGGCCGTCGATCGCGATGATCAGCTTCCTGACCATTTATATGCGTTTGAACGCGCGTTCGATTTCACGTGTCGAATAGCGCAGGACCACGGGACGCCCATGAGGACAGCTCATCGGATATTCGGTTTTCGCCAGCTCACCCAGCAGCCATTCCATTTTTGTCCTGTCCAGCGGCGTATTCACTTTGATTGCAGCGTGGCAGGAAGTTGAAGCGGCGATCTTCGATTGCAGTGAATCGATCGAAATAGCCTGGTTCTCGCGCCCAATGCCGTCCAGTATTTCGAAAAGCAGCTTTTCGGTGTCGCCGCTGGCGATTCCGGCGGGTGCAGCCTGAATCGCTACGCTTCGCCCGCCCATCGACTCTGCTTCAAAGCCGTTTGCGCGCAACTCTTCGGCGATTTGCTCGAACGTCACGAGCTGGCGCGGATTCAGCTCCACCATCACTGGCAATAACATCCGCTGCCCGCCAAGTTCGCCTCCACGCCGCGCTTGTAGATGCCGCTCGAAAAGGACGCGCTCGTGCGCCACGTGCTGGTCTATGATCCACAGGCCTTCGCTGTTCACGGCGACGATAAAGCTGGCGCTGACCTGGCCCAAAGGCTTCAAGTCGGCAATTTCCTCCGCTGTGGGAAGGGCGCCGGTAGCGTCGGCCGAGGGCTTGGGCGCAGCCTCTAACGAAGCATCAGTCGGCGGCGCATTCAAAGGAAAATTCATCGCTGCGCTCGATTCGAAGCCGAAGCGCTGCGCGAGGGGCCGCTCGGGCGCGCCGCTCAATTCGAACTCCCCGCCAATTGCGGCGCTCGAAGCGAAGGAAGCCGGAATCTCGGCCCGCGGCGGCCCTGCGGCGCCGCCCGCGCCCGGAGCGCCGGTAAACCTTCCGCCTTCCGACGACGGCACGAAATCGGCCCCGCTTCGTGCTGGAGGACTGGTGCCCATCCCCGCTGTTGCAGCCTTTGCGGCGGGAAATCCCGGAATCGGCCGCGCAATCGAAAGCGCCTGGCGCAGCGCGTCGCGCGTGAAATCGTGCACGAACTGCGGGTGCCGGAATCGCACCTCGATCTTGGCGGGATGCACGTTTACGTCTACTTCCTGATACGGCAGATCGAGGAACAGCAGCACAATCGGAAAAACTCCCTGCGGCGTCACATTGCGATACGCCTCATGAATCGCGTGAAGCAGCAGCCGGTCGCGCACCAGCCGCCGGTTCACGAAAACATAAATCCCATTCCGATTAGTCCGCTGCACTTCGGGCCGCGAGGTGAACCCGGTCACGCGAAGCGTCGCCGCCTGTTCGTCCGGTTCGATGGCCGGCTCTGTAATCGCCGAGCGGACGGGAGCTTCGGTCGGCGAGATTTCGACCAGCTCCTCGAGTGCCTGCCGTCCGAAAACTTGGTACACGCGGTCCGCGAGCTTTTCAACCGGCGCGCAATTCAGAATTTCCTGCGACGGTGTCTTCAAGACGAAATGGCATTCGGGATGCGCCAGCGCGTAATGCGTGACGAGTGACGCGATGTGCCCCAGCTCCGTTGTTTCGGATTTCAGGAATTTGCGCCGCGCTGGCACACAGTAAAAAATATCCGCAACGCTAATCGACGTTCCCGGCGGCACGCCCGCTGGTTTTACGCCCAGTAGTTTGCCCCCTGCAAATTCAACGCGCGCGCCCTGTTCGTCCTCCGGAGTCCGCGTTTCCATCAGCAGCCGGGAGATGGAAGCAATCGAGGGCAGTGCCTCGCCGCGAAAGCCCAGCGTCGCAATCGAAAGCAGGTCGTCCGCCGTGCGCAATTTCGAAGTGGCGTGGCGTTCGAAAGCGAGCAGCGCGTCGTCGTGATTCATACCGCTGCCATCGTCGATTACACGGATCATCCGCTTGCCGCCGGATTCCGTTTCGATCCGAATCGAGCGCGCGCCCGCGTCCAGCGCATTTTCGAGCAGCTCCTTCACCACCGACGCAGGACGCTCCACAACCTCGCCCGCCGCGATCTTATTGGCCACATTTTCCGCAAGTATCCGTATCCGGCTCATAAGTCTTTTAGGGGGTCGGAGCTTTAGCTCCGACATAACCGCCAGCTGCAAACAGGGCTTTAGCCCCTGAGGACAGCGGTTCCGGCGCTGAATTCAGCGGGAACCTACCGCTTGCGGAACTGTAAAGCCATCCCGCCGGTTCGGGCACCAGATGGGCGGCCACAGGGTTGTTGTGAATGTACAATCGGCGGGCTTGAAAGTCATCCGCGTCGCGCACTGTAGATTCGTGAAAACCCGGTTGCCATATCTGCATCTTGTGGCCGCGCTGCTGATGGGTTTGATGGGAGCTTCCGCCCTTGATCAGCTGAATCGCCTTTTCGAGAGAGGTACCATCCGTAGGTGTCAACAGCAGGTGCAAATGATTCGGCATTACGACAAATTCGTGGAGCAGATACGCGCCCCCGTCCCGGTAATTTAGAATGCACTCAACGAGAATCTCCGCGTTCTCTTTAACACAAAATATTTCACGGCTCTGCCAGGTCTTCGTGGTGACGAAGTAGCTGCAACCTGGCGCCGTGCGGTGCGTCAGTTTCCCCATTTCATTCCTCAAGGGCTAAAGCCCGTCTCACCACCGTTGTTATGTCGGAGCTGAAGCTCCGACCCCCTAAAAGTCGCCCGCGTTCGCGACGTTTTCTCGAAACTCATTTGCCAGGTTCCTTGATCACGATTCCCAATTCATCAAGCTGCGCCGGTTCCACTTCGGATGGCGACTCGGCCATCAAATCAACCGCGGCGGTGGTTTTTGGAAACGCGATGACGTCGCGAATCGATTTTTCGCCGGCCAGCAGCATCACAACGCGGTCGATCCCCAGTGCGATGCCGCCATGCGGCGGCGTGCCATACGTAAGCGCGTCAAGAAAAAATCCAAACCGTTGGCGCGCTTGCTCGTCCGTCAGCCCGAGCGCCTTAAACATGCGCGCCTGCACATCCTGCCGGTGAATTCGAATGCTTCCGGAGCCAAGCTCGTTGCCGTTGAGCACCAGATCGTATCCTTTCGAGCGGCATTCCCAGGGCGCAGTTTCGAGCTTATCGATATCCTCCTCGTAAATTCCGGTGAAGGGATGCTGCGCGCTTACCCAGCGCTTTTCGTTTTCGCTCCATTCAAAGAGCGCGAAGCCGGTAATCCATGCGAACTCCCATTTGTTGCGATCAATCAAATTCAGTTTGTCGCCGAGATGGAGGCGAATTTGTCCAGCCACGTGGAGCGAAGTGTCCATGTGCGGAATCTGTTCCTTGGCTGCCGTCGCGACGATCAGGTCACCGGGCTTCGCGCCCACAGCCTCAGCTAACTTTTTTAGCCTGTCCGCGCCGAGATTCTTTTCCAGCGGGGACGAAATCCCTTCCGGTGTCACCTTTACGGTGTAGACGCCGCGCCCGCCCGTCGACTTCGCGAACTCAGCCAGCTCGTCGAGCTGCTTGCGCGACCATGCCGCTGCACCGGGCGCCACAATCGCTTGCACGTTGCCTTCAAAATGCAGGACCGCGCGCGCCGGCTCAAAGATCTGTGTCACGTCGTGCAGCTCCATGCCAAAGCGCAAGTCGGGTTTGTCGGATCCATAGCGGCGCAGCGCTTCCTTATAATCGAGATGGCGGAACGGGCCCTTCGCACGCACTCCCACCACGGCGCAGCAGCGCTCCATCACCCGCTCGATCACCTCGAAAACATCTTGCTGGCGCGGAAAAGACATCTCGAGATCGAGTTGCGTGAACTCGAGTTGGCGGTCGGCACGAAAGTCCTCGTCGCGAAAACACCGGCAGATCTGAAAGTAGCGGTCCATGTTGGAAATCATCAGGATCTGCTTAAAGATTTGCGGCGATTGCGGCAGCGCGTAAAACTGTCCATGATGAATGCGGCTCGGCACCAGGCAATCGCGCGCGCCCTCGGGCGTTGAGCGCGTGAGAATCGGA
>DASYZC010000311.1:0-20062 GCA_035949735.1 Candidatus Acidiferrales bacterium
GTAAAAAGCAGAAGGCCCGCCTTTGCAGCGGGCCTTCAGGGGAGAAAGCTCCTGGCCAATGCGCGGTAGGCCACGGAACTCGTTCCTGGAACGCAGTCTAGTGTGGAGGTTTTGCGAAGTCAAGGCGAAACCCAAGCGTAGGTTCGGCCGTATAAGTGTAATGTTATCAGCGAAATATGCGCAAGGCGACCCTGTCGGGAAGATTCTTATCAACTAGGACCTTCTCAGTGGGGGCCGCACTGTAGCCGTAAAAGTCCTCTGAATTGATAGGTTTGCTCCCCAGCCCGAGTTGTAAAATCTGCACGTATTCGCTGCGATCGAACACCTTCCCGGGCATCACGCGCTTCACAATAAGCCGTAAGCCTCCAAATGATATCCCGGCGATCACAGCAAAAAGACAAATGATCCCGGAGCCGATGATCGATCCGACGATCATCACTTCAATTCGAGGCTCGTTGAATTGAAAAGTTGGCTCATTCCACGTGAGTTCCGTTCCAGAATGAATTGCGCTCAGCAGATTTCCCGCATCGGCTTGGCTGGGTGCGCCCGCGACGATGGCTAGCAGCGTAATCGTGCGTTTGGCATAGAGCGGCGAGCCTGCGCCCGGATTCGAGCCGTTCACGTTGAATTTCTTTTGCAGCAAGGCCAATTGCTGTTGCGCAAGCTGAGGAGTGGGGAAATCCGCGATCAACAGCTCGGCGTTCTGTCCGTTCAGGCGATAGTGCGCCACCTCAGCTTCCGCGCCGTTCTGGAATCCCAGCGAATCGCCAAGGTTGCCGGGGAAAAGCTGGTTGAGCGTCTGCGGACCGAGGATGTACCGATCGGATCGTGGGACGATATTGTCTTGCGGAAGGTGCTCCCAGAGCGACGGGAGAAGCCCATCCTGGGCGTGTTGTGCGACCGCTGAAACCAGCGACTTCAGTTGTCGCTCGCGATCTGCGATATTGTCGGCGTGGATGTCCAAAACCAAATCACCGGCTAGCGCGAGGGCCCGATCGGATGAAGCGGAGGAATGCTCGGTCAAATCCGCTTTTGCCATGTCGGGCTGACGAAGAAACGAATACGCCCCATATGCGCCGCTCGGATCCCTGAACTTATAAACGGCCATATCGATTCGATCGTTTGCTCGGACATAGGATTGGGTCTCGCCGGAGACATATCCGTATTCCCGGAAAGCGCTGGACTGGGCGTTGTCCATGGGGCCTGGGTTCGCCGTAGAGCTTGGCGACGTCCATCCTGAAACGGACGGCGGCAGAATCCCTTGTGCCAAGGCGGGCAGCGCCGCGAATACCAACGCAGCAAGCGGCAACCAGGTCAGACGACGCATAATTATCCTCGGGAATATTGCTGCTTTATTAGACGCCACAGATTTTACTTGGGATTCCAGGCAGATGTCACTGGTCCTGCTTCGAGACGACCTCGGAGGAATGGTTATCGGAAACCAACTTTTGCTTATTTGATGCGAGGCTGTTCAAATTCTCCAGATAGGCGGAGATTCCACGGTATAGGCCGTCGGCGATCCGCTGGCGCTGGTCCGGCTTGCGAAGCAGGCGCTCGTCATTGGGATTGCTTACGAAGGAGATCTCCGAAAGCACGGAGGGCATATTCGCGCCGATGAGTACTACAAAGGGGGCTTTTTTCACACCGCGGTTTCTTTCCTGGTGGCTCACAAGGCGCAGCCTTTGACTCAGCGTATCTTGTATATCCCCCGCAAGCTCCTTGGATTCCTCGATTTTCTCGTTTCGCGCGATCTTCTGGATCAGATCTTGGAGGTTGTGAAGCGACTCTTCGGAGGTCGCGTTTTCGCGAGTGGCCACCTCCATTGACTCCGTCGATGTGGCGAAGTTCAGATAGTACGTCTCGATTCCTCGCGCCTGAGGATCATTACTCGAATTCGCGTGAATCGAGATGAAAAGGTCGGCATGCGCCTGGTTCGCGATGGCTGTCCGTTCTTCGAGTGAAACGTACGTGTCATCCTTGCGTGTGTAGACCACTTGCGCGCCTGGCAGCTTTTCCTCGATCAGCGTTCCCAGACGAAGAGCCACATCCAGGCACACATCTTTTTCCATCAAGCCATGCGGGCCGATCGTTCCCGTATCGCGGCCGCCGTGTCCCGCGTCGATCACGATCCGGCTGATCTTCAGTCCGAGCGCGCGCGTAAGGGAACGCTGCCCATCATGCGTTGGCTTCGGCTCCGTCGGCGGAAGCAGCGCAACCTCTTTCCGTTTGGCTGTGAGTTTCTTCGCCGGAAGGTCGGTTTGGGTAACGAGTTTCGCGGCAGGTTTTGGAAGCGGAGGCTCGGTATCCGGTGCGGCCGCTTTTGGATATGGCTCGGAAATCACGGCAACTCTTTCGGCCGCCGCTGTCGGTGCGCCTGACGCAGGTCCGTTGTCGGCATCAAAGGATTTCGCAGTTGCGGGCGGCTTCGCGCGAGGAGCCGCGGCGTCCTTGGCTGTTTCTGTTCCCTGTGCGCGAACATCGATGATCAGCCGATACGGCTTTGCCAGCAGGAAAGCCGAATAATCTTTTGCGCCATCCACATCCAGCACCAGCCGGACGACACCCGGCCGGTTTGGCGCAATGCGTACCGATTTCAATAAGCCCGCCTTTTCATCGAGGGATATCTTCGGCTTTGGTCCCAGTCTCGCTTTGGAGAGGTCGAAATAGATGCGATCGGGCGAGGCGATGTGGGCCGACTTATAGTCGATGGTGTCCCCCAGCATGACTATCACGCGCGTAGAGTTTTCTGAGTTCCAGGTGCGCACGGCCTTGACCGTCGCCATGCCCCTATCGGCCACGCGGGGATCGGCGTGGGCACCCCTCTCATCAGGTGGCTCGTCGGCGGGCTTGGCGCCAACGGCCTTTGCGGCGGCGTCTTTTACATCCGCCTTCGCGTTTGCCGGGTTCGTAGTAGGCGCAGGTGTGGCGGGAGAGTCTGCATCTTTCAGATCGGCGTTCTGCAGGTCCTTCAGCGCCTCGCGAACCTGCTTAGCCTTTTGCGAATGCGGGAAGCGTTTCAAGTACTCCTGATACGTTCCTTCCGCGTCGTTCGGCTTATCCAGGTCGTCCTTCTGAACGCGCGCGATGGATAGCAGAGCCTCGCCGCGATAGCTGCTGCCGGGATATTGCTTCACCAGGAAATTGCAGGCGTCAATTGCGGACTGAAAGTATTTGGGATCGTAGAGGCGGCCCATTTCCTCGTCCAGTTCGGCTTCTGCAACCAGCGCGGGCGTCACCTCGTCCGCGCGCACTGAAATTAGGTAGACCTTGTGGTAAGCCGCCACGGTTTGCTGGTATGCGGAAAGCGAACGGTCCTTTACCAGGTAGCCTTCGAGCATGGTCCGCATGCGGACGGCGCGTGCGAATTGGTCGCGGGCTTGGGAGCGATCGTCGGCGCGGCTGGGTAAGGCAAGGCATAGTGCCAGTGCGGCTGCAAGGGCAACTCCCACGGCGGGAAGCCTACGGGCGGCTGCCGATTTGAATCCGATGGGCACCCCTCGCCTCACTGGTTCGTGAAAACCACGCGGCCATTCGCTTCGGCTTCCTGCCGCACCGGTCTTCGCGGCGGGCTCCAAAGATGCGGATCGCGTCCTGAGCCGGGCCGGAAGTAGTTGTTGGTCACCTTTTGGACGTACATTCGCGTCTCACGATAATCGGGGATGCCGCCGCTCAGATCCACGGCCCGCTCGCCGGCATTGTAAGCGGCCAGGGACTTCGGCAGGTCACCGTTATACCGGTCGAGCAGGGATCTCAAGTACGACGTTCCACCTTCGACGTTCTGGGCCGGATCGAACGAATTATCGACCCCAAATCGCTGCGCCGTTTGTGGAATGAGCTGCATCAACCCCACTGCACCCTTGCGCGAAACCGCCTGCGGATTCCACCCCGACTCGGTGGTGATTACCGCCTTGACCAGCGCCGGATCGACGTTGTGGCGTTCGGCCGCTTCGCGCACGATCCGATCCAGCCGATCTTCTTTCGAGTTTGACGCACCCAAAAGGTCTAACTCGGACAGTTTAGCGGCACCATTCTGCACTGCGGCGGCGCCAAACTCGCCTGTCGTGGCCCTCGGGGGAGCACTAATAGTACTCCGCCTTCGCCCTTTAGGCGAATCCTTGTTTATGTAAACCTGGTTCCCGTGTTCATCAGTGTAGGATGCGATTTGGGCATGGGATGGAGCAGGCAGCGAGAACCAGAACCCCGCCACCAGAATTACAACGGTAATCCCGCCTGTGGCCATCGGTTGCGCTCACTCCCAGCCCTGGGGAAGGCGAGGGGCTTGCTCGCGACGAAATCTCTGAATTCGAATACTTACAAACACCAGAAAACCCGGCCCGGAGACAGGGATATCCCGGTGTAAGCTTCTGGCGCTATGGGAATTATAGCAACCGGTCTAGGAGGGGATAAACCTGGTCGATAGCCTTTTCTATGCCCGATGTGTCTTTTCCGCCAGCCTCTGCCAAATCTGGTCTACCGCCACCTGAGCCGCCAACAAGCTTGGCTAATTCCTGGACGATTTTGCCGGCGTGGAGCCTGGGGGTTAAGTCCTTTGTAACTGCCGTGATTAAAGCAACTTTTCCGTCCTCGATCGCGCCGAGGATGATTACACCGGAACCGATCTTCTGGCGAAGGGAATCCGAAAGGTTGCGCAGGGACTCGCGATCCACGCCATCAACCTGAACGGCTAGGACGCGAACTCCTTTGACCTCGCGGGCGCGGTCAAGCAAATCCTGAGCCTGGGAGCCGGCAGCCTTGCGCTTTAGGGCCTCAAGCTGCTTCTCCAGGCTTCTAGCTTGATCGATTTGGCGCTCCAGAACTTGAATGATTTGGTCCTCGGAGGCGTTCAAAAGGCCAGCGGCGGTGTGCAGGGTGGCCAGGGCGCGTTGGTATTCGGCCAGGGCGCGGTCGCCGGAGATGGCCTCGATTCGGCGGACGCCAGCGGCGGTGGATTGCTCGCCCAGGATCTTGAAGACGCCGATCGCGCCGGTGCGGGCGACGTGGGTGCCTCCGCAAAGCTCCTTGCTGTAGAAGCCGCGGGGCGAGGAAGCGTCCGGCATGGTGACGACGCGAACGTTGGCCTCGGGGTATTTGTCACCGAAGAAGGCGAGGGCGCCGGAGGCGAGGGCATCGTCGATATTCATGATGTCGGTGGTGACGTCGAGATTTTTGCGAATTTCTTCGTTTACCTGCTGCTCGATGTCGGCAAGCTCGCTGGGATCGACCGCGGCGAAGTGCGAAAAATCGAAGCGAAGATGGTCGGGGGCGACGAGCGAGCCGGCCTGTTTCACGTGCGTGCCGAGGATATTGCGCAGCGCGGCGTTCATCAGGTGCGTAGCGGTGTGGTTGCGCATGTTGCGCGCGCGGCGCTCGGGATCGGCAACGGTGGCGACGCGATCGCCGACGTGGAGACCTTCCTTGGCGACGATGCGGTGAGCGATGAGTCCGGTGACCGGATAGTACGCGCCCTTTACTTCGGCGACTTCGAGCGTTTCGGAATCGTCGTAAAAGCCGCCGGTGTCGGCGACCTGGCCGCCGGATTCGGAGTAGATGGAGGTGCGGTCGAGGACGATTTCGGCTTCCGTCCCTTTCTTGATTTCATTCACCGAGCCTTCCTTGGTGATGATGGCCTCGATGCGGCAATCGCGCGTGTCGGTGCCGAAGTAGAAGTCAGGCTCGGTCTTGAAAGTTTCCGCGAGCCTGGCGTATGCGGGATTGGCGACTTCCTTGTGCGTACCTTTCCAGGACGCGCGAGCGCGAGTTCGCTGCTCCTCCATCGCGCGGTCAAAGCCAACCCAATCAACCTTTAGGCCAGCGTCGCGAGTAACGTCTTCGATGAAGTCACGCTGCAAGCCGTATGTGTCATATACGCGAAATGCCTCAGAGCCTCGGAGTGAAACGCTAGCGGCCACAGGGCCTGTTAGACGTCGGACCAGTTCTGGAGCATATTGGTCGCCCACAACGATGGACGCAGCGAAGAGGCGTTGCTGCTGGTCGCTCGTCAGCAATATGTTCTCCAGGTTGTATCTCTCGGAGTCAGGGTCAGGCATTGCAATCTTGTGTAGGCCCACTAGCTCATCCACATAGCTCGTCCCTGGGACCACTTTCAACGATAGATCAAGCTTCTTGAGACCAACCTCGACTGTGTGGGTGAAGCGGCGCTCCTCCTCATCGAGAATTCGGGTGACGCGAGTCGCGCCGTCTTCGAGCTCCGGGTAAGCCTGTTTCATTTCTGTGCGGGCGGTACCTGAAATCACCGAGAGAAACGGTGAAGGCGCATTCAGCGTGTGCGCGTGTCGCAGCGCGCGCCGAATGATTTTCCGCAGAACGTAACCGCGGCCTTCGTTGGAAGGAACAACGCCATCGGCAATCAGAAATGTGGAAGCCCGTGTGTGGTCGGCGATGATTCGCAGCGAAGGTTGAATCTTCGCGTCATGAACATCGGCATTCGTGAGCCTCGCCGCTTCTTGCATCAGGGGTTTGAATAGATCGGTGTCGAAGTTGCTGATTTTGCCTTGGAGGACGGCGGCGAGGCGTTCGAGGCCGGCGCCGGTGTCGACGGAAGGCTTGGGCAGGGGATTTAGGTGGCCGCTCGAATCCCGGTTGAACTGCATGAAAACCAAATTCCAGATTTCGACGTAGCGGCCGCAATCGCAACCGAATTTGCAATCAGTGTGACCTTGGTCGGAGGCCGCGGGGCCCATGTCATAGAAGATTTCGCTGCAGGGGCCGCAGGGACCGGTGTCGCCCATAACCCAGAAATTTTCTTTCAGGCCGGGAACTTCGAGGACGCGGTCCTTGGGTGCTCCAACATTCAGCCAGAGCTTAGCGGCTTCGTGGTCGGGATCGAGTTTCTTGCCAGCGATTTCCGCGCCGCCGAAAACGGTGAAATAGAGTTTGTCGAGCGGG
Organism: Candidatus Acidiferrales bacterium; assembly: GCA_035949735.1. GTDB lineage: Bacteria > Acidobacteriota > Terriglobia > Acidiferrales > UBA7541 > Palsa-295. The sequence continues at coordinate 6,907 of DASYZC010000311.1, forward strand.
AGGGCGAACCATTTTCCCGACGTGATCAGTTCCCACGCGTAGGCGATGGCGTCCTTTTTGAAATAATCGCCGAAGGAAAAATTGCCGAGCATTTCGAAAAAAGTGTGGTGACGGTTGGTGAAGCCGACGTTTTCCAAGTCGTTGTGCTTGCCGCCGGCGCGGACGCATTTCTGGCAGGAAGTGGCGCGGTTGTAATCGCGCTGTTCGAGGCCGAGGAAAACGTCCTTGAACTGGTTCATGCCGGCGTTGGTGAAGAGCAGCGTGGGATCGTTGGTGGGGACGAGCGAGGAGCTGCGCACGACGCGATGGCCGCGTTCCTCAAAGAAGCGGAGAAAGGTTGCTCGAATTTCGTTACCGGTCATGGCCGTGTGAATTCGACCTTCCAATTCTGTGCCGGGTAGAGTGTGCTGTGAACCTTTGTTTTCTGTGACTTGCGTCATGTTCTACTCGTCCATAGTGTCGATAAGAGCGAGGAATGTGCGAGTAGGGCGTTTCAGGTCGCGGGGTGGCGAGCCAGAGGCCGAGTCTCACGGTGCGCGTTTCACGCGAACGCTTTGTTGCCTCTTGGCCGAATTGTGCGCGATGGTTCACGCCAGCCATATTAGGGAGAGAAGCGACGCAGCGCAAGGACCCGCGTCTGTGGACTTTTTTGGAGGGCGGAATTTGGCAGAGACTCACCACCCGGCTTAGGAGAGCTGGACAGAGAGCGAGGGAAACTATCGCTGCTGCAATGGTGGCGACGAACTCGAATACATGCTGCGGGTGAGGTGGCGCACAGGTGGGCGCTTCGCGTCGTCGGCTGTTTTTATGGCGGGGTTGAAACCCCGCCCTTCCACCCTGGCGCACGGGCCGCGTGTGACAACGACATGTGGGCAAACGGCGAAAGCGCCAATCGGGAGATTCGCGTTCCCAGGGAAAGGCAAAATCGACGAGCCAGTGCGGTGTTCGGCTCGGCGATGCGAACAATCCAAGAGAGGTTCTTCGACTGCGTGTGCCGGCCATTCGCCGCAGAGTGCGCGACGAATGGGAAGAGAAAAAACCAGCACACTCCGCTCAGAATGACGATCGTGGGGCCGCAGGGCTCACGGTCTGGTGAGGAGCGGGCGTGGGGAGCTTGGTTCCGCATTTAGGGCAGTGCAGCCAGGCGCGATCTACGGCAAAGCCACATTGCGGGCACGTGGGCTGCAGAGAGGCGGAACAGAACGGGCAGAACGCAAAGGACGCTTTTACAGACCTGGCGCACGACGGGCAGGAAACGGGTAGCGGACCGCGGAGAATGAAGTAGAGAATGATGCCAATGGCGTCGGGAATGAAAATAGCAAGAAGGGTCCACATCACATATCGCATGCCGCGGCGCTTCGCGTCACGGCAGATGTAGACGATAAGAAGAACATACGCGGCCCCGAGCAATGCGCCGCCGTAGGCCAGCGCAATTCTGCCCGGCTCAGGCCAGTGCGAAAACTCCGGATCGCCCAGCGCGAATTCAAAGATCAGAGTGCCGAACACGATCGCAAGGAAGCATGCCAAGAACCAAGCGACCTTCGGGATCACGCGTTGTTTGCGTTCGGTGGTGGTCATGCCAGTCTCCTATCCCGCCGCTGCTGAGATGAGAGCATAGCGGCTGCGACACCCGCGGCGAGCCAAGTCCAAACCACGAAGAACGCAAACACGCGCCAATCGGGCTCGACACGGATCCCCAATACGACGCGCAAAGCGCCGCTCGCAAGCTTGAACAAGGGCCAACTGAAGATCGTCGAGAACCAAGACAAAGCGAGGAGCGGCGTCAAGATTCTGAGCGTGGCGCGGCGCTCGTCCGCGGCACTTTGCGCTTCACGAACGAGCGCCACGGATCGCTGCAGGACGAACGGCGAAAGCTGAGGAGTGGGCAAGCGCCGAAGACCACCGGCGAGAGCCTGCCAGCGTTCGAGCTCGGCGGCACATTCCGGGCAATTTCGCGCGTGGCTTTCGACGCTCATTTCCTCGGCCGAATCGAGCACACCCGAAGCGGCCAGGGACAACAAGGAACGAACCTTTTCGTGTTCTTTCGGAGCGTTCATGATGGGTCTCCATGGAAGCCATAAGATTCCAGCGTGCCTCTGAGCTGTGCAAGGGAGCGCCGCAGGCGCGTTTTTACCGTGGAAAGAGGCGCGCCAAGAACTTCGGCAATTTCCTCGAGCTTCATTTCCTCTTCGAAACGAAGCGAGAGGACTTCGCGGTACGTTGCGGGCAAATCGGAGAGTGCAGCCGCCAGCTTTCCCGAGCGCTCGCTTTCGAGAATTCGGTCGAGCGGAAGAATTTCGCGTGATGGGAGGCGATCGGCGAGGGATTCGGAATCGGTGCCCCTCAAGGCAGGCTCGTCGAGGCTTTGCGGATGGACGCGGCGGAGATGGTCGAGGGCAAGATTGCGCGCCACGGTGAAGAGCCAAGAATCGAAGCTGCGGGTTGGATCGTAAGTGCGAATTTTCTCCGCCACGCGAAGCCAGGATTGCTGAAAGAGGTCCTCGGCCTCAGCGGGTTCGCGAACGAGGCGCAACAAGTAGCGGTAGAGACGGTTTTGATAACGCGCGATCAGCGCGGTGAGCGCGTCGAGGTCCCCGCGCCGCAGTTGCACAACGTCTGCGTCAAGCACCATCGGAGACTCCCAGACGTGAATTGCGGTGCTCATCATATTCCAGGTACGGAAAGGCCCCCCAAAAGGATTCACAGGGTAGGGACAAGCTCTGGGCGCACGGTTTGTAACCCTACGAATGGCGTGCAATCGGCGTTATGCTTGTCGCGTTTATTTTGGCGGCGCACCTGGCAAAGACCCAAGTGTGATGCCAAGAGGTGAGCACCCGGCTCTTCGCAGTCGCGGAATGCAGAAGAATATAGGGAGAATCCATTGCGAACCTTAACAAAAGCCATTGCGATTTTACTCGTTTCAAGCGGTCCTATAGCCGTCGCTCAAAAGCCGAAAGCTCGCACGGCAGGATGCGATCGTGCCTGTTTGATCAGCGAAATGAATAGTTATCTTGCGGCTGTTGTCGCCCATGATCCAGCGCGGGTGAAGTTTGCTCCGGATGCGAAATTTGTGGAAAACACGGTGCCTATGAAAACGGGCGAGGGGCTTTGGAAGACTGCGTCCGGGCCGCCGAAAACTTTCAAACTTTACGTGCCCGATCCAGTCTCGGAAGAGGTTGGGTTCATTGGGGTGATGACGGAAAACGACAAGCCTATCGAATTGGCCGTGCGCCTGAAGATACGCGACGGAAAAATTAAAGAGGCCGAGCACGTGATCGCTCGTGATCTCCGGCCGACAAGCTTGCCTAATCTGGTGACACCAAGGCCCGGCTTGCTGGCTACGGTGCCGGCTTCGGAGCGCACGCCCCGAGCGCAGATGATCAAGGACGCGCTCTCGTATTACACGGCGATCGTTACGAGCAATGGCAAAGCGGCGCCGTTCGCGGACGATTGCGTCCGGCGCGAAAACGGAACGCAGACGACCGGCAATCCTCCACCGGCAAAGCCGGGGGGTTTTGCAACCATGGGTGCCATGGGCTGCGCGGCGCAACTGAATACAAGAGTGATGAGCTACATCACGCGGATCGAGCCTCGGCGCGTGGAAATTGCCGACCCGGAGACTGGCCTGGTGTTTGGCCTTTCGCAGTTTCGCCACCCGATGAAAGAGAAGTCCGTGAAAATCGTGGGCGTGCCGGGCGTGGAATCTGTGCCGATGAACCGCGATCCGTGGGACAGTGTGAATGCACACATTTTCAAGATTCGAAACGGGAAGATTCATGAGATCGAAGCCATGGGATTTCCGAAAGCTTACAATTCGAAAACCGGCTGGGAATAGACCGCAGAGTGCAATGGGTTAGAGGCGGGCCATGCCGTTTTTGTCAAAGCCGACGACGACGCGGCCGCCAGCGACGACGACCGGACGGCGGATAAGACCCGGATCTTTGGACATCCAGGAGACGGCTTGGCGACGAGATGGCGGGTTATCGTCCATGCGGTGCTCGCGAAAAGTCTTCGAGCGGGGATTGAGAAAATCCTCGTGATCGCGCCTGCCGATCAATTTTTCCAATTCCGCCGCGCTTAGCCGATTTTTCTGCAAGTCGCGAACGTCGAGCTTGAATCCGCGCCTCTTCATGAAGGCGCGCGCCTTGCGGCAGGTGGCGCAGGTAGCGAATTCTAAAAACTTGGCGGTCTTGGCCGGCTTCTTAGCGCGGGTAGCAGATGTGCGCGCAGCTCTTCTTGCCCGGGCGTTTTTTTTTGCGGTTGGCATGTATGCGCTCCTGCGGAGGTAACTCCGACAGGAGCAGCCACGCTATAACGGATTTGTTACAGCGGCGTTAAAAGAGATTTCTGGCCAAAGGTCACGCGAACCCTGGTGCCCGGCGCTGGTGTGGGCGTTTTGGTCAATCATACCGTTCCGCGAGACTCCATCTGGTCGGCCGAGTGGTAGAGTGAGGGGCATCCGAGTTTCCCGCGAAGGAGCCACCATGAGAACATCGAGTCGCTATGCCACATTTGTGGTTGCGCTGGTTGTAGTCGCGATGGGCGCTGCGATTTTCGCCGCGCGTCTCGCTGGCCAGGACGATCGCTGGCGCATCACGCACGCGGACTATGGCTATGGGAACCGGCGCACGGACGTAACCGATATTCTGCAGGATCTGATTGCGCGTGGCGGCGTGAACGGCCGAGTAGCCGTCAACAACCAAACCATGGGCGGCGATCCGGCGGTGGGGGCCGACAAGTCACTGCGCATCATCGCGCGAAACGATCAGAACGGAGAGCAGGAGTTTGACTACCGGGAGGGCGGATTCGTCGATGTGAACATGTTTGCGGTCCGCCGCGATGACCGTGACGACCGCGACAGAGATGATCGCCGAGAAGACCGGGACGGATACCGCGGGCGCGACCGAGGCGACTTTTCGGTCATCATGGGTTTTTATGGGGTCCAGGGAAGAACGGTTAACGTCACCGATCTGTTGCAGGGCATGGTGCGGCATGGAGGTTTGGAGATTCGTGTGAATAACGGTTCGCTGGGCGGAGACCCGGCTCCAGGCGCGGACAAGGTGCTGATTGTGATTTATCAGTTTAAGGGCAGCGAACAAGCCACCGCAGTCCGAGAAGGCAATGTGCTCTCGATTCCGTAGAGCATTTCCCAGAGGTTTCTGCAGACCAAGATAACAAATACCCTGTGACGACCGCGATCAGGGCTGCGGGTGATTGATCATGAAGGTGGACATGTGCTCGAAGAATGCGCGAAGGAGTTGTTCTACGTCGGTGGGCAGCGCGGCGTCGGCAAGGGCTTTGTTCATTAGCTGCATCCAGCGGTCGCGAGCGGCCTGATCGATTCGGAAGGGAAGATGGCGGGCGCGCAGGCGGGGATGTCCGCGTTCCGCAATGTATTTCTCCGGACCTCCGAATCTATAGATCAAGAAATCGCGAAGGCGCTGTTCGGCGTCTTGAAGTTCGTTGCGTGGATACATCGCGCCCAGAATGTCGTCATGCGGCACTTGGCGATAGAAGGCGGCCACCAGGCGCGTGAAGCCCTCCTCTCCGATGATGGAATAAATTTCGGTTTCTTCCATGATTCAGTCGCGCCAGTTTAGCATTTTGCAAGTCGCGAGAATTCACCTGAGCCATGAATGAGTGAGCGCGTCGGCGCGCGGGTGGCGTGGTGACATCCAACAGAGGTTCTTCGACTGCATGTTCCGGCGCTTCGCGCAAAAACAAAAACGCGGGACACTCCGCTCAGAATGACGACGATTGGGTGGTCGCGCGCGGCGTAATGATTGGGCGTCGAATTGTGGTTCGGCGGATGGCAAAATGGGATTGTGAGTGTTCAGCATACTTCGGAGAAAACCAGCTCGCCCGCTGGTCGCGCGGCGAAGAGCGGCGGGATTTCCCACGCCTGGCGGGCGATGCGGCACAGAAATTTCCGGCTGTACTACGGTGGCCAGACGATTTCGCTGATCGGGACGTGGATGACGCGGCTGGCAACGAGCTGGCTGGTCTACCGGCTGACCGGTTCCGCGCTGCTACTCGGAGTGGTGGGATTTGCGGGGCAGATACCGACGTTTCTGCTCGCGCCATTTGCGGGCGTATGGATCGATCGACTGAACCGACGCCAGGTTCTGGTGATTACGCAAATTTTGGCCATGCTGCAGTCGCTCGCGCTGGCGGTTCTGACGCTCAGCAAACATATCAACGTGCAGGAAATCATTTGGCTCGGTGCATTTCAAGGCGCGATCAATGCGTTCGACATGCCGGGACGGCAAGCGTTCCTGGTGCAAATGGTGGCGGACAAGGCAGACCTGGGCAACGCGATCGCGCTGAATTCGTCGATGGTGAACATGGCGCGGCTTGTTGGGCCGTCGCTGGCAGGGGCGGTGATTGCGATTTCGGGCGAGGGCTACTGTTTCCTGATTGACGGGATCAGTTACCTTGCGGTGATCGCCTCGCTGTTGGCAATGAGGCTGGAGGCGAAGACTATCGAGCGGAGTGCGCGTTCAGTGCTCGGGCAATTGAAGGAGGGCTGGACATACGTCTCTGGGTTCGCACCGATTCGCACGATCCTGCTTTTGTTCGCAATCGTGAGCCTGATGGGATGGCCGTTCACGGTGCTGATGCCGATTTTTGCCGCGAAGGTTTTGAAGGGCGGGCCGCATACGCTGGGCTTTCTGATGGCGGCGATGGGAGTGGGCGCGCTGGTTTCAGCCGTGTCGCTTGCGGTGCGAAGAACGGTTTTGGGACTTGGCAGGATGATCCCGCTTTCCGCTGGAGCCTTCGGAATCGGGCTGATCTTTTTTGGCCTATCGCGAAACCTGTGGATATCGCTTGTGCTGATGCTGGTGTGTGGTTTCGGACTTATGCAACAAATGGCCGCGAGCAACACCATCATTCAAACGATTGTCGAAGAAAGCAAACGAGGCCGGGTGATGAGTTTTTATACTATGGCGTTTGTGGGCATGGCTCCGTTCGGGAGCTTGCTGGCGGGCAGCCTGGCCAACTTGATTGGCGCGCCGAAGACGGTGATTCTGACCGGAGCGTGTTGCGTGGCCGGGGCGGTTTGGTTCGCTTTGCACCTGAGAATGATTCGGCGGCTCATCCGGCCAATCTACGTTGATCTGGGAATAGTACCGCCAGCCGACGCCGCGATCCAAGACAGCGTGGCGCGCTGAGACTGCTTGCCACTATATGGGGTGTGGTTGCAGCACGCCCGGGGCAAGCCCCGCCACGGCGGCAGGCCGGGCGGCAAACGGTGGGAGCCCTTCGAAGCTCAGGGTAAACAAGCTCCCGCACTCCACAGATCTTTTCCGCGCTGAAAGAGCCCAGGGCGTACAACCCCACGACGTAGCGGCTGTGGTCGTCCAGGATCGACAGCGGATAGCAGATCCCGTCGCTGGCCCGATATTCGCCTTTGCCGTCCATCTGCCACAACTCGTTGGGAGCCGCGCGCTCGAATCGCTCGAGCGCCGGCGCGTGCGATTCCTTCAGGCCGATCAGATCGCGCCGCTTCAGAATGCGATGGATCGTGGTCAGCGGCAGCGAAATCCCTTCCTCCTCCAGCAGCACGCGAATCTTCTTGGCGCCCCAGCCATACTGCTGCCGCAGCTCGACCACCCGCTCGCGGCCGCAAGATCGCTGGGGTGGCGGTAGCCAGAAAGTTGGCGGTGAAGTTGTACTGGCGGTTGCGCGCCTTCGAAGAGCAGAAATCCGTGCAACCGGCTCCCATGGCAGGGCCGCTCGGCGTCAGGGCTGGTAAACGCAGCTGGTTCACCGTCTGCTTGATTGGGCACCCTGCCTCCCTCGGAACCAGCCGAGGGAGTTCGCAGTGAATCATGGTCGCAGTCCAGACCGAATAGATGGCTGGTGGAGCAAACCACCGCAGGATTTTTAGGAGAACGAGCCTTGGTCGGCCGGCAAAAAGATCCTGTGGAAGGAAAACGGCGAGCCCGTCTCGTCCCACTACCCATCTCTCTTGACAACGCCGACGCTTTCACAGATGCCCTGACGAAGGAAGGAAGCGGAGTGCCCCGCGCCTTTGCATTTGCGCGAAGCGCCGGCGCACGCAAGAAAGGTCTCCCGGGTCGTCCGACCTTCGTCTTGCCAGACGACCCGGGAGATCAGCGGAATCTCTCTTCGATCTGAGCCGCGGCAACATTTCACTCCTCATCGCACGCGATTTTGATATCTTTTAGATCACGCGAGGAACCTTTACTGATGCCCGTTCGTCACGATTGGACCCGGGAAGAAATCCGTCGCATCTACGAACTTCCATTTCCGGAGCTGATGTTTCAAGCGCAGTCCACGCACCGCGAATTTCACCCGCCGGAGGAAGTTCAACTGTGCCGTTTGCTTTCGATCAAAACCGGCGGCTGCCCCGAGGATTGCGCCTACTGTTCGCAGAGTGCACACTACAAAACGGACGTCGCCAGGCATGAGCTGATGAATCCCGCGGATGTCCTCGCTGCCGCGAAGCGTGCCAAAGTCGAAGGAGCCACGCGATTCTGTATGGGTGCGGCGTGGAGGCAAGTCCCCGAAGGGAAAGAGTTCGAGCGTGTGCTGGAAATGGTGCGCAGCGTTGCGGCGCTGCGAATGGAAGTCTGTTGCACGCTCGGCATGCTCACTGAATCGCAAGCGATGCGGCTTAAGGAAGCGGGCCTGAGCGCCTACAACCACAATCTCGATACCTCGCCGGAATTCTACGGAGAAATTATCAGCACGCGGGTTTACGACGACCGTTTGCGAACCATCGCCCACGTGCGCAAGGCCGGCATCACAGTTTGCTGCGGAGGAATCCTCGGCATGGGAGAAACGGATGAGGACCGCGTCGGCCTGCTGCACCAGCTGGCTTGCCTTGAACCGCATCCCGAGAGCGTGCCCATCAACATGCTGGTGCCCAGCGCGGGAACGCCGCTTGGAAACGCACCGGAACTCGATCCTTTGATTATGGTGCGAACCATTGCCACCGCGCGGATTCTGATGCCGGCGTCGAGGGTGCGGCTTGCAGCAGGGCGCAGGCAAATGTCGGCCGAGAGCGTGGCGCTGTGTTTCCTCGCCGGCGCGAATTCGATTTTCACGGGAGAGAAATTGCTTACCGCCCTCAATCCCGCCGCAGATGATGACCAAAAGCTGCTCGAAAACCTGGGCATGAGGGCTATGCAAAGTGCGTGATCGCGATCAGCACAAGATTGAACAGCGCATGAATGAAGAATTGGGCTTGCTGCGCGAGCGATCGCAATTCCGCAGCCTCGCAATTCCCGCCGGCATCGATCTTTCCTCGAATGATTATCTGGGCTTAGCGGCTGATCTGCGTGTGAAAAGCGCCGTAGGGGAAGCCGTGGCGCGCGCGACCAAAGTGGGGGCAGCCGGTTCGCGGCTGCTCTCCGGAAATTCGCCCGAGTGGGAAGATCTAGAGCACGAGTTCGCGGAATTTGCAGGCACCGATGCCGCGCTATTTTTCGGATCCGGATACTCCGCGAATCTCGGCTTGCTGACATCGGTGCTGGAACCCGGCGACATCGTTTTTTCGGATGCGCTGAATCATGCCAGCCTGATCGACGGCGTCCGGCTCTCGGGCGCGAAGAAAATAGTTTACCCGCACGCTAACTTGCAATTTCTCGAAAACGCCCTGCGTGAGCACGCGAAGGTGCCCGGATCGAAATTGATCGTCACCGAAAGCGTCTTCAGCATGGAAGGGGACGTTACGCGCATCGACGCACTTCTGTCACTGGCGCTAAAATATCGAGCCGACGTTGTCGTCGATGAAGCGCACGCCACGGGAGTTTGCGGTCCGCAGGGACGCGGAATCGCGGCAGCGAACCGCCGCGAGCGCGATGTTCTGGCCATCGTTCACACTTGCGGGAAAGCTCTCGCGAGTTGCGGAGCATTTGTGTGCGGCAGCGCCACCCTGAAGGAATATCTCGTGAACCGCGCGAGGACGTTTATTTTTAGCACCGCGCTGCCGTCGTACATCGCGGGGCAGATCAGCGCCGCAGTCGCGACGGCCCGCAAGGCAGATGCGGAGCGCGATCACCTCGCGCGAATTGCCTCTTTGCTTCGCGAAGGGCTTTTTGCTCACGGATTCAATTGCGGCGCGAGCGCGACGCATATCGTTCCCGTCATGCTCGGCACCAATGAGATGGCTTTGCACATCGCGAGCGAACTCCAACGAGCCGGATTCGGCGTGAAGGCCATTCGTCCGCCCACCGTTCCCGAAGGCACGGCGCGGATTCGACTTTCACTCACCAGCCGGATCACCACGGACGAAATTCTTCGCCTGATCGAGGCGATGGACGCAGCTCGAAAATCCGCGGATCCAGCCTCGTCCATCAATGCGGTGCATGTCTGAAAGTTTTTTCATCACGGGAACCGATACTGGAGTAGGGAAGACAGTCGTCTCCGCGCTTCTTTGCGTCGGCCTGGATGCTACCTACTGGAAGCCGGTTCAGACCGGAACACGCGAGGGCACCGACACCGAAACCGTGATGCGGCTGGCGCAATTGCCACGCGATCGAACGCTGCCCGAAAGTTATCGCTTCAAGCCTCCGGTTTCGCCTCACCTCGCCGCGAAATGGGCGGGCGTGCAAATCGAGCTGCGAAAAATCAAGGTGCCCGTGGCAGTGCAGGGCAGCCTGATCGCCGAAGGCGCGGGAGGAGCGCTCGTTCCGTTGAATCGCACGCAGTTGATGACTGACTTGATGCGGCATTTGAACCTGCCTGTGCTGCTTGTCGCCCGCAACTCCCTTGGCACCATCAATCACACCTTGCTTTCGCTTGCTGCACTGCGTACCGCTTGCCTCGATGTTCGAGGTGTGATCGTGGTAGGCAAACCGAATCGTGACAACCGAGATGCCATCGAACGCTACGGAAAAATTCCGGTGGTTGGCACGGTGCCGTTGCTGAAAAAAATTGACCGCGCGGCGCTAAGGACAATATTCCGCAAACATTTCGATCGCAGGACGTTTCGCGCATGAGCGCTGATTTGCGAGTCTGGCACCCTTTCACGCAGGAAGCACTCGATCCACCGCCACTCCGCATCGTCAAAGCCGAGGGTGTATACCTGTACACCGCCGACGGCCGGCGCTTGATCGATGGAATTTCATCCTGGTGGGTGAATATCCACGGACACGGGCATCCCGCGATTGTTTCCGCGATCGCGGAGCAAGCCGCGAAGGTGGATCACGTCCTTCTCGCTGGCTTTACACACGATGCAGTTGAGAATTTGCGCCACGGTCTCAGAAAAATTCTGCCGGGCAACCTCGAATACATTTTTTTCTCCGATGATGGCTCAACGGCCGTGGAAGTCGCCCTTAAAATGGCAGTGCAATACTGGCGGAACGTGGGCCAATCACAGAAACAGTCGATTGTGGGGCTCGAGCACGCGTATCACGGCGACACGGTAGGAGCGATGTCCGTGGGCGCCGATTCGGGTTTCAATGAACCTTTTCGCCGCCTGCTTTTTCCTGTTCACCGCGCGCACTCTGCATACTGTTACCGCTGCCCGGTAGGCAAGCAGCGCGCAACGTGCAAGATTGATTGCGTGGAGCGGTTAGAAAAGCTGCTAGCAGAAAAGCACGGCGAGATTGCCGCGGTGATCGTGGAGCCGCTTTTGCAAGGCGCGGGCGGGATGATCGTGCACCCCGTCGAATTCCTTCAGCGTGTAAGCAAATCGTGCCGTGAATACGACGTGTTGCTGATTGCCGACGAAGTTCTCACCGGTTTCGGCCGCTGCGGGAAAATGTTTGCGTGCGAATTGGCGGGCATTGTCCCCGATGTGATGTGTTTATCCAAGGGGCTGACCGGTGGTGTGCTTCCCATGGGCGCCACCGTCTGCACGGCCCGCGTTCACGATGCATTTGTAAGTTCAGATCGAAGCCGAACCTTTTATCACGGGCATTCTTACACGGGAAACCCGATCGCAGCGGCGGCGGGCGTAGCAAGTCTGGAAATTTTCGAGCGCGAGCCGGTCTTTGATCGCATCAACGGTATTGCCGCGATTCATCGCGAGCGGCTGGCGGCCATAGAAAATCATCCCGCTGTGGCCGATGTTCGCTCGATCGGCACAATGGCGGCTATCGAGCTTAAAGCCGACGATGCGGGGTACACTTCGAAGGTCCGAACGAAGCTGTATCAATTTTTTCTGGAAGCCGGATTGCTCCTCCGGCCGCTTGGCAATATCGTGTATGTTTTGCCGCCTTACGTAATTTCGCAGCAGGAACTGCACTACGTTCACGACAAGATCGCGGAATCGCTGGAAAGGCGCTGGTCTTAAATTATCGATTGTATTTCTGAAGGTGCCATCTACGGAAAGGGCGGAGAAAACGAAGTGACAAGCCAAAAAGTCGAGGCGAATCCGTCCGCTAAGCCTTTGGTGGTAGGGATTGGAGGCACCACGCGCACCGTTTCCTCCACCGACCGCGCGCTGCGCATCGCGTTGCAAGCGGCCGAGGAAGCCGGCGCCCGCACTTTTTTGTTTGGCGGAGCTTTCTTGTCGCATCTTCCGCATTTTGCCCCGGAAAATCGCGAGCGAAACGACCAACAGCGCCAGTTCCTGGAAATGGTCAGGAAATCGGACGGTGTGATCGTCGCCAGCCCTGGATACCACGGCGGTGTCTCCGGCCTCGTAAAAAACGCGCTGGATCTGCTCGAGGATTTGCGCGAAGACGATCCGTGCTACTTGGATGGCCGCGCGGTGGGGTGTATCGTTACTGCAGCCGGTTGGCAGGCATGCGTAAGCACGCTGATGGCGCTGCGATCAATCGTGCACGCGCTTCGCGGTTGGCCAACGCCGCTTGGCGCGACGTTGAATACCACCGACGGGGTTTTCGATGCGACTGGCGTGTGCAAAGATGAGAAAGTTCTGAATCAACTGAATGCAGTTGGCCGGCAAGTCGTCGAATTTGCGCAAAGACATCGTCGACCGTGACTCTGGCGAACATTTTTCTTATTCGCCTGGCCCTCGGACCCGTTAATGACACGGACACAGCGTTTCATTTTGGGATTGGCGTCAGCTTGCGGCAAGAATACATTGATAACCCCGGTCCGTGTTAATAAGCTGTTCTGGCGCAATCGGGCCCAAGGAGGGTAAATGTGGGGAGAGAAAAAGCAGGAAACTCCCGCTAGGACGCCGCTCGCGCAGCAGCCTAGGCCGTACGTTCCA
>DASYZC010000312.1:0-4300 GCA_035949735.1 Candidatus Acidiferrales bacterium
AAAAATACAAGGAATATCGCTGGTTCGGACGAGGGTCTCGGTAGGTAAGTCCCTGCCGAAGGCCACTTTGTAATTTTCCATATACATGTCGTTCAAGCCACGCGCCATTCTGTGCTTGCGCTCGCGCACGCGCACGCCCGCTATGTCGATCGCGAAGCCGTCGTGTGTGATGCCGCATTCCTTGCTTCGGCGAAATATTCGGTGCTACATGGTGAGTACGGCGCGGAACCGGGCCTTGCCTTCCACAACGCGCTGATATGCTCTCGGAGCCTCGGCCAACGGGTACGTCTCGACTATCGTTTTAACTTTTCCTTGCGCCACAAAATCAAGGGCTTCGTAGAGATATTCGGGGCCGTTTTGCTGGCTGCCAATTATCCGAATGCGCTTCGAGATGAGGTCCATCAGCGAGATCGAAAGCGGCTCCGCGTCGGCTCCCATTGTAACGAGCCGGCCGTCCGGTCGCAGCCCCTGAATGCTGTCCACCATCGATTTGGTCGAATTGGAAGTGCTGAGGATCACGTCTGCGCCACCCGCTGCGGCAAGGCTCTTTCCGTCGCGGACAATTTCATCCGCGCCAAGATCGCGGATCATCTTGTCTTTATCGGGGGAGTGCGAAATCGCGATGGTCTCGAAGCCCCCAGCTTTTGCATATTGCACCGCGAGGTGCCCAAGGCCGCCAATCCCGAGCACGGCCACGCGCTCATGCGGTTTGGGATCGGCCCAGCGGAGCCCGCTATAGACGGTGTAACCGGCGCAGAAAATCGGGGCCGCTTGCTCATAGGAAACCTTTTCCGGAATCAGGTAGGTGGCGTCGGCATTCATCAACATATATTCAGCGTGACCGCCTTGTACATCGAGCCCCGTACTCTTCAGATAGGGACAGAACATCTTGCGGCCTCGCTGACACCACTCGCAGCGCCCACACGTGGATTGAATCCATGCGGTACCCACACGGTCGCCTACTTTTCGCGTGGTGACGTCGGGAGCTGCGGCAACGATCTCGCCGACCGGCTCGTGGCCTAGAATTCGGGGAAATTGTCCGGGAATGTGTCCGAGGGTTTCATGCACGTCGGTATAGCAGACTCCGCTCGCGTGCATCTTCACGAGAACTTGGTTCGCCCCGGGTTGAGGTTGCGGAACATCTTTGACCTGCCACGAACTGCTCACAGCGGGTACGACTGCAGCTTGCATAATGTCTTCCTCCCTGCGTGATTCGATGCCTACACCTCCGCATTTGGCGCATGATTTTTGCGCGCGCCTGAAGCCACTGCGTGCTGATAATTGGGATTGTGTCTACTAAATCGAGTAGTTCCCGAATTTTCGGAAACTCGGAGGTAATTGTCGGACTCGCACGGCTGGCCGCGAAAACTGTCTCACAATAGGGGTTCACTCCACGTCCATACGCTAACAGTCTGACAACAAAATTTCTGGCTGTATCGTTCTCCTCTTTTTCTGTTCACTTTGTAGCTCCTTTGCTGCAAAGTTTCCCCTGTTGAAGTGTATGAGTCTAGACGACCGGGGGCTGCCGGAGCCTCATCCACATGAGCATGCATCCATAACCGTCATGAAACCGCCATGCGACGAAGCCGCGCTCCGGTCGATAAATGCTGACACTCCATGCACAGCGGCAAATGGACGTTGGATCCTGGCAGCGACAATTCTCGGTTCAAGCATGGCCTTTATCGACAGCACTGTCGTTAATGTCGCTTTGCCTGCGCTCCAAGCAAATCTCCACGCAACCGTCGTCGGTGTGCAATGGGTGGTCGAGTCTTATGGCTTGTTTTTAGGAGCTTTGATTCTTGTCGGCGGTTCCCTCGGCGACTTGTTCGGCCGCCGATTGATGTTCCTGTGCGGCGTAGGAATTTTCACGGCTGCTTCCATCGGCTGTGGTCTTGCCTGGAACATTCAGCAGTTAGTGCTCGCACGGAGTATTCAGGGTGTGGGAGCTGCCTTCCTGGTGCCGGGCAGCCTCTCGATCATCAGCGCATGTTTCGACGAAAAAACTCGCGGTCAAGCGATCGGTACATGGTCCGGCTTTACGGCGATCACAACAGCATCGGGGCCGGTTCTCGGCGGCTGGCTGATTGAGCATGCGTCCTGGCGGTGGGTATTCTTTATTAATGTTCCGATTGCGGCCACCGTGATCGCAATTTCGCTATGCCGTATTCCCGAAAGCCGTAGCGCTACTGCCAGGCATGCGGATTGGCTGGGAGCCCTCGTCGCGACTGTCGGATTAGGTGGCGTGGTCTATAGCCTGATCGAGTCTATAAGTCTTGGTTGGGGCTATCCATTGGTTTTCGCAAGCCTGATCGCCGGGTTCGCCTGTCTGATTGGATTCGTGTTCATCGAGGCCAGGATAAGTTCACCCATGGTTCCGTTGACGCTTTTTTTGTCGCGCAGTTTTAGCGGCGCGAACCTGCTCACTTTGTTTCTCTATGCCGCTCTTGGAATCTTCTTTTTCTTGTTCCCGATGAATCTAATCCAGGTGCAGGAATACTCAACGACTGCGACCGGTGCTGCCGCGCTGCCGCTAATTCTGCTGATGTTCCTCCTTTCGCGCTGGTCTGGCGGACTGGTCACGCGTTATGGGCCGCGGCCGCCGTTGGTCGTCGGGCCGTTGATTGCGGCAGCAGGTTTCGTCCTCTTTGCCGTACCTGGTGTCGGAGCTAACTACTGGAAAACATTCTGCCCTGCATTCGTTGTTCTCGGGTTTGGAATGGCGGTCAGTGTGGCTCCTCTCACCACTGTGGTTATGAGTTCAGTAGACCAGGACCGTGGCGGCACGGCCTCAGGCATCAACAATGCGGTCGCGCGCGTGGCGGGGGTACTTGCCATTGCGATCCTCGGGATCGTGATGGTGAAATCATTCAGTTCTAGCTTGAATCGTAGTCTCGCGGGCGGACTGCTTCCGCCCGGCATTCTCCAGTACGTTCAGGCGAACGAAATCAAGCTCGCCGGCCTTGACTTACCCTCTGGCCTCGATGCCGACAAGACAGCGCTGATCCGGGTATCAATTTCCCGTGCCTTCGTCTTTGGATTCCGATGCGTAATGTTAATCTGTGCAGGTTTGTCGTTGGCAAGTGCTGCGGTCGCATCGCTAATGATTGGCGGTCGGTATAAAACTCCGTCCGCTTAGGTTAGGCTCCGCTTAATCGAATCGTCACGGATGACCCTGTTGAGCGGTGGCCGACCGCCATCAATAGGCACTCACGCGAAGAAGGGTCTTATCGCTGTGTGGAATATCTTTCATCGGAAGCCTCTACATTTGCAGAAAGTAACGACCGGCCGGTTCGAAATCGAGCAGAGCGGGCAAGTTGCCTATCTGGAATATAGTTCGACGGGAAACATCCTGGAGTTGACCCACACGGAGGTTCCTAAAGGGTTGCGACGTTTGGGTCTCGCATCGGCCCTGGCAGAGTACGCTCTCCAGTGGGCACGAGAGCACAACCTTAAGGTCGACATTATCTGTCCGACGGTACGGAGATACGTAGAGCAGCACCCGGAGTATTCGGACCTTGAAATGCATTAGGCGAGAATTTCTCTAACCATGCCGACGGTGTGGAAGGATGATTTGTCGACTGAGTTTGCCCGACTCCGATGACGGAATAGTGGAGTCTTAAACCGCGGCGCTGGAAGGAGCCGGCCGCTCGCCACGGACGGCCTCTTCTTCCGTGCCGTACACTTCAAACACGTGAATCAAACGCGTCAATTCGAGGACTTCTTTCGCTACGCGATTCAGCCCGAAGAACGCAAAGCCGAGCTTCTGATCCTTAGCGACCTTCAAAGCTTCGACCAAGCAGGCCACTCCCGCGCTATCGATATAACCTACGGTGGTCATGTTCAGGATTACGCGCGGCGCTTTCTTCACCTTCAGCAAACCCATAAGCGCCTTGCGAAGCTGAGGAGTGTTATACAGGGTGACATCGCAGCAAACGTCGACGATCGTGGCGATTCCGTTCGCACGCGTTGTGATGTTCAAATCCATGGATTTCTCCGCAACCAATAGCGAGACCGGCAGAATACCCCGAGTCGGAACATGTGAACAGCGCTCAGACGCCGCTGATGTTTTCGAATAGTTCGCAGTGCCGTCCGTATCGGCGCCGCTGACGCGCTCTTCACGGATCGCTTGGCTCATTGCTCGCGCCTGCCGGTTGAACCAACCCTTCGTGCGGCCCCTCGCCCGGAGATAGAGCTGCTGGCTGCTTGAAGGGTAGACGAACGCGAAAGCGCGTGTCGCCGGGCTGGGATTTGAGGTCGATCGAACCGTGGTGTTTGCGCACGATGCGCACGACCGTATCGA
>DASYZC010000313.1:0-6249 GCA_035949735.1 Candidatus Acidiferrales bacterium
GTGCCACGTGTTCACCGAATCCACTTCCATAACTCCATCCCAGTGCAACGATCGAACCGGGAGCTTGGGATTATCCAGGGCATCAAAGAGCTGCGGCAGGCTCACTCCTCGCATTTGTGTCTTGGTGCGGAACACCAGCCCCGCGAAATCCATTTCTAGGCGACCCGAAGTTATCCCTCCCAGGTTATGCACCCTAAGATTGGGTACAACTAGATGTCCACTGGCCACTTCGAAATTGCCATCGGTTTGTATTCCGCTTTCGTGGAAGTAGGCATACGGCAAGCGGATATCCCGGCTCCCGTAATACCCGTTCGCGGTCCATCCGGCGCCGGGACCGCCGTTGCGATTCAAGGCAGCGGCCGCGTAATGCGCCTGTCCTGAGAATTCCACGTCGCCGCCCGGCGTGTGGGGACTTCTAAAGATGTGGCGAATATCCGCCAGATCGAGCTGCCCGCGATACTTAAGGTTCCAGTCACCGCCTGCGAAGCTAGGCAGTTCGGCCCGAAGATTCAACTGCGAGTGCAAGGCCTTGACGATCAATTCGTCAGCCTCGAAGGAATCGCGGTGTAACAGGAATTTCGCCGAAAAATCAAACGCGAATGGCACATCGCGTTTAGCCGCTACTCTCACGTCCCGCCATTCGAGATTGCCGGCGTAAGAGTCCGCGCCATTGGCCGGCGCGTCGTAACGCAAAACGAAATCGAGATTGCCGCCATCCACCGCAAGAGGCGTCCGCCGGTTGTTATAGGAAACGGTTCCGTCTTTCAGTTCCAAGTGCCTGATGCGAAGATTGAATAACGTCTGCCGCCATGGACGATTTGTGGACCGCGCTCGGGGAGTAGGCACGTTGCTGCGTCCGTCACCGTTGATCCGAACTGCAACCTCGGGGCGCTGGATAATCAGCTCGTCAAGCGCAACCTTGCGGGCCAGCAGCGAAATAATACGAACTCCCACATCCACGCGCTCGGCATGAAACAGGGGAGGCATATCCGCGCTTTCGAGGCCGTGCACAGTGAGATCGTCGATTTCGAGCTTGAGCTGCCAGACATTCAGGTGAAACGCGCCCATTTCGACCCGCGCCCCAGTGCTCTGCTCTATGCGGCTAACGATTTCCCGGCGGACCCACCTCTCGGCGAACCCCGACTTCAGAATTACGGCCACGAGCAAGACGGCGACGGTGATGAAGATCAACGCCGCGGCCACCAGCCGTTTGAAAGCAACCCTCACGGCTGACTCCCATCGGCAATAACATCGATCTTCAGGCCGGCGCGAGTCTCATCGATCCACTGATTGGCCCGGTCAGTGATCGCGCGCTGCACCAGCACTTCGCGTATGGTGTCCGCTACATCCTCCAGGGGGGGAACCGGCTCCCCGCGCCCCTTCAATTGGCCCGCAAATTCTTCTTTGTAATATGTCTCGATCTGTTTCTGATCCACCTGCGCCGATGGCCGAAATCGATAATCGAGAAATCTGGAAAGATACAACTGTTGGCCAAGCATTCTCCGCACCGCGGCTTCCGATAATCCGGCCGCGGCCATTCGCTTGCGCAATTCTTCGGCCGATGCAAACTGACCCGACATCCCCTTGTAGGCGTTTTCTATATCCTCCTTTGTCGGCCGGGGATATTTCGCTCCATCGGCTTCGCCGCGAACGATCCACTCGCCGGCCAGCTCTCGAATCAACTCGCTGCGGGATTTGGCGCGGCCGTCCACGAGTTCTTGAAAGCCCGCCAACTCGCGAACATCGCTCTCCATTATGATGTCGTCCTCGATGCGAGCGGCAATTCGGTCCACGGTCTGCGGCCCTGGAGCGGCACTGGAGGGTGAGGAAGCAGCTTGAGCGGGCATGTTCGTGCGCGCTGGGCCGGCTGCCGCAAGCCCTGAAAGTCCCAGTACCACTATGCAAATGAAGGTCGCGCGCCTCATCAAAAGATCGGTCCTATGTTGAAGAAGAATCCAAAGTGCGGAAGTTGAAGAACCTTGCTCACGCCCACAGTGGAACCAGGCGGAAAGACAATTCCCTGGTATTGGGGCGGATTGAGCTGATAGCCGAAGTCGATCCGCACAGGCCCAACCGGCGTGGGATAGCGTAAACCGAACCCGATCGTGTGTGAAAAATAGTTCAGGTCCGTCAGCGACGGCGCCTTCCACGAAAACGAGATGTGGCCTGTGTCGCTGTAGACATTGCCGCCGTCGTAGAAAAGCGTGCCGCCCAAGCGATTCCCTACGAAGGGGAGTTTCATCGGAAAATGCAGCTCTTGATTGAAAATCAGCAGCGCCAGGCCTCCAATCGGAAATCCCGTGCAGGGATCGCGAGGGCCGGCCTGGTTCAACCCGAAGCCGCGCAGCGAAGTTCCGCCGCCGGCGAAGAAGCGCTCCGGGAGGGGAATGATCGACCCGGTGGTGCTGACAGGCGTCGCGCCGCAGGACCCAGGCGTTTCACCCGCCGTATTGCCGAAGGGCTGCTCGAAGCCAAAACGCACCGAGCGAGCGAACACGAAAGCGCGGCCGAAGGAATGAAACGAAGAGTTCTGCATATACGCGCGGAAAAAACTGGCGCTCGAACCGATCGATCGAATCGCGTCGCTCACGTCGATGGTGTTGAATGTGCCCCGGGTGGCGTCCGCTGGATTATTGCGGCGGTCGCGCGCATACGTTACTCCGAAGCCCGAAACGAGTGTCGGTTGGCTGAGTAATGGAATCTGCTCCACGTTGATCGTGTTCACTAGGTTGGATGCTTCCACCCGGCGATAGAAATAGTCGAAAAGCAAGGAACTGGAAGGCGAGACTTTGTAAACCACCTGCAACCCGCCCTCGTATCGCGTCGACGTGAACGTATTGATGTCCTGTGTCTTGTCGGCGTATCCGGTCAAACCCAGGCTCAATTTTCGGTTGGTGAGGAAATTGTTCGCCGTGTACCCAAGACCGAAACGATATTCAAGAGTGCTGGCCCGCGCCCTGAACGAAAGCGTCTGCGCCCGGCCGAACATGTTATTTCTGGAAATCTCGAAGATGCCCCGGGGGCTTGCACCGAGCGTCGTGCCGTTTGGATTCGAGGTCCCTCCCGCAATGCGCTGAACCTCAAATCCAAAGCCGTAGCCAATCGTGTAACGATCCCCTTCCTGAACCTCCACTACGACCGCTTTATCGGGATCGGTGCCATCCGGGTTCTGTGGAGCGATCTGCACGCGGTTAAATATCCCCAAGTTGTAGAGTTGGCGCTGCGTCGTTCCGATGTCTCTCTCCCGCAAGGGGCCGTTCGGCTCAATAGCCACTTGCCTGCGGATGATTCCCGGCCGCGTAAACTCGTAGCCTGTGATGAGGACCTTGGCAACGTCTGTTCGAGGCCCCTCTGTTATGTGATAGACGAGATTCACCTCGTGCGTTGTCCCTGCGGTCAGGACTTCATTACGGAAGCTCGCCTGGGGAAATCCCTCGTTGTAATAAAACGCCAGTATGTTATTCCTGTCGCTCGCCACGCCCGCCTCCGAGTATGGCTCTCCACGCGTCGAGCCGATCACGCTGAGCAAGTCCGGCGTCTTGATGGCATGGTTCCCTTCGATCCGTAGGCCGTCGATTCGGGTCTGGGTTCCCTCGACGATGTTGAATGAAACGAAGAGGTTATTTTTCTTGCCCCGGTGATGGTCATCCACCGTGGAGGTAACCTGAACATCCTGAAAACCGTTCGATAAGTACACCCCGCGGATGGAATCGGTATCACCCCGCAATAGTTGTTGGCTGAACCGCCCGCTCGATGCAAAGGAAGCCGGCTGAAGCGCAAGCCGCCGGGAAAGCAAGTCGCTGCTGAAGTACTTATTCCCCGAGAAGGAGACCCCGTCAAGGCGAAAGTGATCGCCTCTCACAACTTGATAGGTGATCACCTGTTCGTGCCGCTGGTCGTCTTGCCGCGAACTCACCTGGACAGCTGCATTGAAGTATCCCAGGCTCTGCAGATAATCGCGAATATTGCGGCGGCCTTCTTGCAGCAAATCTTCATCCACAGCCCCTTCCGCGAAAATGGGAAGCAGGGCACGCCTTTTCTTCTTGCTCAACCGCGCGCCTTCGATCTCCACGCGCACGCGCGACCCCGCCGTAATCGAGAAAGTAAGCGGCACCTGATTCGTCTGCGCATCGTAGTCTCCTCTGGAAATCACGGCCGCGGCTCCCAGGTAGCCTTGATTCTGTAGAAATTTCCTGACGCTTTCTGTTGCGCGCGAAAGGCGGGCGGAAGTTACTTCGTTCTTCGGCGAAAGTTTGGACTTCCGCAACAACTCCTCTTTGGGGTAACGAGTATTGTCCTGCATGCTGATGCTGCCCACGTGCGCCCGCGGTCCCGAATCCACGGTTATCGTAATGTCCATCTGGCGGGTATCCTCATGCGGGATCACTTCCCAAGTGATTTTCGACTGGTACAATCCTTCGTCCCGCAGCGAGTCCTGCAAACGGCTGATAGCTTCGCGAAGCGCGCTCTCCCGATAGGCCTCTCCCAGGCCGAGCCGCAGCGCCGCCTGGGCTGCGGGCTCGCTGGGGGGCGGTTTCAGCCCATTGATGCGAACCACATTGTTGTAGAAATTGCGGGTGACGATGAAATCTACCTCGACGCCTTCACCCTCTCGTGCGACCGTGGCCCGAATATCCGAGAAGTCGCCCATCTTGTAGATCTCGCGGATACTTTGTCGCTCAGCAGCGAAATCAAAACGCCCTCCAGCCGCCAGGGGCAGTTTTGGAATTGCTTGAGGAACCTCCGCTCCACTGTTGTCCACGACCCGAACTCGCGTGATTCCAAGGCCCTCGATGGTCGAGTCCTGGGAACGCGTGGCCAGAGGGAATAAAACGCTTGCGAAAATCAGTAGCGCCGCCAACGCGTCCATGCGTCCCGCGGGATGCGTCGCTAAGCGCAACACACGCTCATGATGAGATCTCATTCCGCCAAAAGTTAAGAGCAAAGGTTAGCATAGCCGGTTGCATGACCTGTGTGAAAAGGCGATATGATAAGCCTGGTAGCCTGCGCTTGGCCCGGCGCACCAAACGCAAGAATCTCTCTTGGAAGGGACCTCTGCAAGCGTCGGTGCCGTTTTGGGTCGCTCCGAATGAAGCCCGAACTCTACGAAAAATATTCGCGACAGATCCTCTTCTCCAGAATCGGTGAGGACGGGCAGGAAAAGATTCTCAAGGGTGGCGCCGTCCTGATCGGCTGCGGCGCGCTGGGTACGGCGGTGGCGGGCCTCCTCGTCCGTTCGGGGCTGGGGAGGCTTCGTGTCATCGACCGCGACTTTGTGGAACTCTCCAACTTGCAACGCCAGACGCTTTTCGATGAGGCCGATGCGCGCCGCGCTTTGCCCAAGGCTGTTGCAGCCGAGCGCCACTTGCACGCAATCAATTCCGGCGTGGAAGTCGAAGGAATCGTTGCAGACCTCACCCCGCAAAATGCACTCGAACTTCTTTCCGGATTCCCTCTGATTTTGGACGGGACCGATAATTTCCAAACACGCCTTCTGCTGAATGACGCCGCAGTTTCGCTCGCCATCCCGTGGATTTATGCCGCCGTCGTTGGGAGTTATGGCGTCACAATAACGATTCGACCCTTTGAAACGGCGTGCCTTGCCTGCCTGCTCGAAAGCGGCCAGCCGGATGGCATGTCTGGCCTTGGCAATGAACTGACCTGTGACACAGCCGGTGTCCTCGGTGCTGCTGCGGGTGTCATCGCCTCGATCGAATCGACCGAGGCAATCAAAATTCTTTCCGGCCGGCTCGATGCACTGCATGGACGGCTTGTTTCGTGCGATGTGTGGACGGGAAAATTTCAGTCCATCCGAACCGAGCGCAACCCCTCCTGCCGCGCTTGTGCCCGGCGTGATTTTCATTATTTGACGGGCGACGCTCAGCCGCACATCACCTTGTGCGGGCGCGATTCCGTCCAGATACACGAACGGGGCAGGAAACTTAATCTCGATGAACTCGGTCATCGCCTTCGCGGTGCGGCGAGCACACACGTGAAAAGTAATGATTTTCTCTTGCGGTTTTGTGTTTCACCCTACGAAGTAACCGTGTTTGCTGACGGCAGGGCCATCATAAAGGGCACAAAAGATCCCGCCGTCGCACGCTCTCTCTACGCTCGCTACATTGGGACTTGATAGCAGAGAAATGACTAACCGGCGAAACGCCTGATGGCGGATTGCCGCATGGCGGCGCGGTCCATGTTTTCGCGGGTGTTCATCAGTGTTAAAAGCGTGCTCAGAATTCGAGCCTT
>DASYZC010000314.1:0-3384 GCA_035949735.1 Candidatus Acidiferrales bacterium
GAGCCGCCTTTCAGGATCACTGCATTGCCCGATTTCAGGCACAGCGAGGCGACCTGCGGAATCACGTCCGGGCGCGATTCAAAAATCACGCCGACCACGCCAAAGGGGCACGATTCTTTGTACAGCACCAGTCCTTCATCCAGCTCTGTGGCGGCTAGTCTCCGTCCCAGAGGATCTTCGAGCCGGGCGACCTCTCGAATCTGCGTCGCCATCTGCGCGATGCCCGCTTCTGTCACACGCAACCGCGCCAGCATCGCGGAAGACATGTTCCCAGAAGCCACTGTGGACTTCGCGGCGACGCAGTCTCGTTCATTGGCGTCGAGAATTCTCTGGCGCTCGTCTTCGATCGCTTGCGCCGCCGCCATAAGAACTTCCACGCGAGCGTCAGCCGACAGCTTCGCGAGCGCCCGCGAAGCCTTCCTGGCTTTCCGCGCCACTGCTGCCACGGACGTATCGTTCGCTTGTCTCGCCGATGCTGTCGTCGGCTGGCTCATGTTTTTTCTAATAACACAATATTGTCGCGCGTCACTAGAACCGGCGAAGAGGTAGTCTTACTTCCCGAAGGATCGCGTTTCTTCGTCGAAAAGTTTTCCGCTTCTTCGCTCGCGCATTTCGCGATGCCCCGCGCGAACTCACGCCCCTCGCACTCGACGATGCTCACCACGTCCATGGATGCGAAGCGGTTTTCGACGCGCACGATTCCCGATGCCAGCAAACTCGCTTTCCCCTGGGTGATGGCCCGGTGCGCGCCCGCATCCACCACCACACGGCCGCGGACGTTCGCGGCATAGGCAATCCAGCGCCGCTTTCCCGGCATGCGTTTGGCTGGCAAGAACGCGGTTCCCGTCCTTTCGCCCGCAAAAACTCGATCCAGTGTATCTGGGCGGCTGCCATTCGCGATCACCGCGATCCCGCCGCACTTCATTGCAATCTCCGAGGCTTCGAGCTTCGTCCGCATCCCGCCGCGTCCGCTTTCCGATGGACCAGCTGCCAGCGCCTGAATCTCGGGTGTGATTTCAGCGACCAGCGGAATCACCTCGCCTTCCTCGCCGCTCCCCGCGCCGTTCCGCGATCCTCGCTCGAGCAATCCATTCACGTTGGTTAGTAGCACCAACGCGTCTGCTTCCAGTCCGCTCATTACCAGCGCCGCCAGACGGTCGTTGTCGCTGAATGCTGGCGTGCGCGACTCGGGCGCCACCGGCTCCAATTCCGCCGTGGAAACGGTATCGTTCTCATTCACGATTGGCAGCACTCCGAACCCCAGCAGTTTCTCGATCGTATGCTGAAGATTCGAATAGCGGCGCCAGTTCGTGAAGTCCTCTTCCGTCAGCAGAACCTGCGCTACTTTTATGTCCCATTTCGAAAACAGGTCCTTGTACGCGTCCATCAGAAGGCTCTGGCCCACCGCCGCGCAGGCCTGTTTCGTTACCATATCTTCCAACCGTGACCGGTGCAGTCCCAGCCAGCCTCTACCCAGCCCTACGGCTCCCGAAGAAACCAGCACAAGCTGCCGCCGCTCTTTCATTAAAGCCGCGATCGAACGAACCACGGGTTCCACCCGCTCGGTGCACAGGTTTCCCTCTGGCCCCGTCACGGTAGCGGTTCCGACCTTGATTACCACTCGCCGCGCCGATCGCAGCAGCCGCGCGCGTTCCGCCTCTAATTTGTGCTCGATACCCACTCGAAAACCCCGTGTATTTCGGCCGACTGTTGCCGCGCTTACTCCATGTCGTCAATTGTATCGGAATCAACCGCAGGCAGTGTTCGAATTTCAGAGTAGCTCAGATTACCCACATCCCCAGAAGCTCGCGGCTTGGCGCCAGTCTGCCAGGGCGTTGTACTTTTGAACAATTCCACGCATCAGATCGAAGTTCTGCCGCGGATCTTCGTTTTATTATCGCCCGCAAGCTCTTAGCCTCTCACTGAGGGCCACATGCTCCAGGACCGCCGACAATATCAGCGCGTGATTCCCGATCAGCCGCTATTAGTTCGCTGCGGCGAATCCCAGTGTCGGCTCCTCTTCGATCTCTCCGAAGAAGGTCTGGCCATCGACGATCTGGGCTCCGAGATCTCGGCTCAAGTCATCCCTCTTGTGTTTGATCTGCCCGACGGCCATGGTCATATCCAAGCCAGAGGAGAAATTGCCTGGACCGACGATTCCGAAAAGCGTACCGGGTTGCGTTTCGTGGATTTGGCCGATACTTCCCGGCAGCAGCTCAGGCAGTGGATATCTGCCAGCGTCTTCGACACCACTGAGCTAGCTCTCGCTGAGGAGGAGCCCGCCCAACCATCAGCCTTTCTCACCCACCAAACGGATTCTGTTGACTTCCGTGCGCCACAGCCAATGCCCTACGAAGGGCTGAGCCGCTATGTCGCGCCGCACTATCTGACGTGGCTCGTCCTCGGCGCGCTGTCCCTATCTGCGGGCGTCGCCTTCATCCATCATTTCCTGGGCGGCACTGGAAGCAGCTGGCGGACCAAAGAGATCATGGCCGCAGGGAAGCTGCCTGAGATTCCCCCTGCGGGCCCAAGTGCATCAGCTAAGCGTTCGCCTGTGACAACTCCCTCTCTTCCTCCCACGCTTCCGTTGGACGTTCCTGGTTTCGTGCTTCAGGTAGCCGCGATGAAGCACGAAGACAACGCAGACGCGCTTGCAAGAACCTTGCAGAAGAGAAATTTCCCCGCATTTGTATTCAAGCGTGGAGCCAATCCTTTCTACCGGGTGGCCGTCGGAGCCTATGGCGATCCCAGTTCCGCTGTAAGAGTCAAGGACCAGCTCAAAGCGCAGGGCTTCCGAGCTATCCTCAAGCGCTGGTCTCCCACGTAGACATGGCTCAGGGGAGTACAGCGCATCAGCAGGAGAAGGGGATGGAACCACTCGGCCAGTTATCACCGAAAGCGGCGCGCGTGGCGCTTCTATTCGTGATCGTCTGCGCGATGTGCGCTCCCGCGCAGCCACAATCGCCCGCGATAACGATCACCTTGGCGGGACAGTCGATGATCCGGTCGGACATCCGCGCCACCGCTCCAGCGGCAGTCCAAGTGATAAAGGGTTTGCTGAAAGGTGACGTCGTCTTCACCAACCTGGAAGCTGCGGTTGCCGAAAAGGGCCAGACAGTCCACGAGGGCCGGGGCTTCCTCGCTCCGCCGGAAGCGCTCGATGCTCTGAAGACGTTCGGTTTTAACTTACTGTCCCTCGCCGGCAACCACGCCTTCGATCTGAAGGTGACGGGCATTCAAAACACGATCCGCGAGGCGGACCTCCGGAAAATCGTTCACGCCGGAACTGGAAACAACGTGGCCGAAGCCGTCGCGCCCGGTTATCTGCGCACACCCAAGGGCACGATTGCGCTGATCGCGAGCGCGTCCGGCCTGATATCGCCC
>DASYZC010000315.1:0-2289 GCA_035949735.1 Candidatus Acidiferrales bacterium
ATCGTGAGCGCACTTACTCGGATTCCGGTTCGCTGCGATGTTGCCATGACGGGTGAGATCACCTTGCGCGGCAAGGTCCTCCCAATCGGCGGCGTGAAGGAAAAACTGCTCGCGGCGCACCGGCTAGGCCTGCACACGGTGATCCTGCCGAAGGACAACGAGAAGGATTTGGCCGATATTCCGCCGGAGATTCAAGCGCAGATGTCGATCCATTTCGTCGAGTCCATGGATGAGGTCCTGCAGCTTGCGCTTGAAACGGCGCTGCCGATTTCCGCACAGCCGCCGGTTGACGGAGTGGAACCCAAGTTCGGCGTGGACGTCGCGCAGGACAATGAATTGACCAATTGAGTCCTTCGGTCCTCCCACATCCTGCTCGGCAGGTTCGGTCCGCGACCGGAGTGTAGTAGGTTTCTGTACATAACCCGTTTTTGGAATCTGGGATAGAGTGCCTCAAACGAACGCGCCCGCCCCGGATTTATTTCACCCGATGATCGTGCCTGAGTATCTAGGCTTGAGAAGGAAAGAAATCGATGAGTGTTAGCCTTGCAGAACTGAAAGACAAAAACATTACCGATTTGGCGAAGATCGCCAAGGAACTGAACATCCCCGGCTCCTCCGGAATGCGCAAGCAGGAACTGATCTTCCAAATCCTCCGCGCGCAGACGGAAAAGAACGGCCTCATTTTTTCCGAGGGCGTTCTGGAATGCCTGCCGGATGGCTTCGGCTTTCTCCGTGCCCCGGAGTACAACTATCTGCCCGGTCCGGACGATATTTATGTCTCGCCATCGCAGATACGGAAGTTCGACTTGCGCACCGGCGACACCGTCTCTGGCCAGGTTCGCCCACCGAAGGATGGCGAGCGCTACTTCGCGCTGATCAAAGTCGAAGCCGTGAATTTCGAGGATCCCGAAGTCACGCGTAATAAGATCTTTTTCGACAATCTCACCCCGCTTTATCCTTCCGAGCGGATTCGCTTGGAGACGGTGAAGGAAAACCTCACGGGGCGCGTGCTGGACATGCTCTGCCCCCTCGGCAAAGGACAGCGCGGATTGATTGTTGCGCCCCCGCGGACCGGCAAAACCATGATGTTGCAGTCAATCGCCAATTCGATCACCACAAATCACCCCGAAATCGCGCTTATCGTCCTGCTCATCGACGAAAGGCCCGAAGAAGTTACGGACATGCAGCGGACGGTGAAAGGCGAAGTGATCAGCTCCACGTTCGACGAGCCGCCGCAGCGCCACATTCAAGTGGCCGAAATGGTGCTCGAAAAGGCCAAGCGATTGGTCGAGCACAAGCGCGACGTGGTGATCCTGCTCGATTCGCTGACGCGCCTCGGCCGCGCCTACAACGCCGTCACCCCGCCGTCGGGCAAGGTTCTTTCGGGCGGTATTGACGCGAATGCTCTCCAGCGTCCCCGCAGGTTCTTCGCCGCCGCGCGGCACATCGAAGAGGGCGGCTCCCTTACGATCATGGCTACGGCCCTGATCGATACCGGCAGCCGAATGGACGACGTCATCTTCGAGGAATTCAAGGGCACCGGCAACATGGAAATCAATCTCGACCGCCGGCTGGTCGACAAACGCGTCTTCCCGACGATCGACATCAACCGGTCGGGAACGCGGAAGGATGAATTGCTGCTGCCGACCGACGAGCTGAATCGCATCTGGGTGCTGCGCAAAGTTCTTAGTCCGCTATCGACTGTCGAAGCGATGGAGCTACTGCTCGGCCGCCTGGCGAAGACCAAGACCAACGCGGAGTTTTTGGCTTCCATGTCCAGCCCGGCCTGAGCGTCGTCGGAATTCTTCCCCTAGGTCGAATACCAGACCCTTTTCTTCTTGCAATAGATGGGATGTGCTATAACTAGCCGTTCGGAGAACCGGTATGGAAGCCTTAAACGATGCAAATGAGCTGGGCGTTTCGACCGGCGGACGCCGAAATTTGAGTACGGTGCCAAGCGAACCTGATGGCTCTCCAGAGCTGGCTTTAAACTATTGTCCGCGCTGCTCGGCCCGCTTGGCATCGCGCAGTTGCAAACTGATTTGCCCTGATTGCGGGTATTATATGTCCTGCTCCGATTTTTACTGAGGAACGCGAGGACCATCCGGAGCGGCTGCTGCTTTTCAATCTTTGCAACGCATGGATTCGATGTTTCAAGTTCAGGAGGAACTAACGTGGCACTGCGAATGACCGAACGGGACGTGAATGGAGTGAGCTTTTTGGACGTCGAAGGGCGCATCGTGCTGGGCGAAGAGAGCAACTCTTTTCGCGAGAAGGTGAAGAGCTTGC
>DASYZC010000316.1:0-19534 GCA_035949735.1 Candidatus Acidiferrales bacterium
CATTGGGCGGATTCAGTTGCAAGCGCAGCCGCAGTAGCTTCAAAAGCATTTTCGAATCCCGTGTGGGAAGCGGAAGCTGCATCTCCTCTTCAAATAGGCTGGGCCGATTCTTCTCGCGAAATATCTCCTTGCCGATATTCACGGCTTTTTCAAAAGAAGGTTGCAATTCAAAGCGAACGCGAATCGCGGACGCCGCCAAGGAGCGCGCCGCCAAACGCGTGCAAATCTGATCGAGCAGGCGACCCAGAAGAAACGACAGTGGATCGAGTTCCTCGATAGGATCATCCAGTTCCATTTCTTCCTCAAAAAAATGTTCGGCTTCGGCAATCGCTAGAGAGCGCGAACTTTCGCCGCGCGCCAGGGAGTGCAGTCGGACTCCCTCCTGCCCCAGGCGCTCGGAAAGCTGCAAAATTGGCAAGTTGGCAAAATCCGCGCAAGTACGCACGCCCCAACGGCCCAATGTTTCGGCTATTTCCGCGGAGGGAGAAAGAACGCTGACGGGCAAGCCGCTCAAGTATTGAGATTCCTGCCCGGGCGAAATCACGGTGATTCCAGGGAAACCTCGCGCGGCGATTTGAGCAGTGTCGATATTTGAGGCGATCGCGATGTGCGAAGACAAACCACAGTCGGAGGAAAGTGCGGCGAGACGAGTTCCAATATCTTTTTCCGGGCCAAACAGACACGTGAGGCCCGTCAAATCTAAAACGATTGTATCCTCGGCAGTGTCTTCAATTCGTGGAGAGATCGACCAACCGATATCGAGCAGCGCCGCATGGGCGATTTTTTCTTGTGCTCGAGAGCGCGGGCGAATTTCCACCTCGGAAAATTGCGCCGCATGCATTTTCGCCATCCCCATTTCGATTCCCATCCGCGCGGCTCTTTCGTTGATTGCAATCACCTTGCTTACTGGCGGATTCCCATCGATAAGCGCAAGGGCGCGGTCGCGCAACAAGGGATCGGTGCGCAGAACCGCCTGCAAAATAAAATGAGGGACGAAAATGGAAGCGAATGCCATGGCGGCTAGACGGAGAGGCAAAGGAGCAGATGAAAATATTCACCTTGGCCTTGAACCTCCTCCCACGCTGGGCTTGCCGCGTACAACGTGTGAATAATTTCCAAAGACTTCCGTTTCAAAATCGGCGCCGTCGCCGCCTATATCAGGAAAAAGGTGATCTCGCGAAATCAGCACCCGATTTTTTCGCCTCAAGGAAGAGCGAATGATTTCCGCATGACTCTTCCATCCACCGAGCAAGCATGCCGGTGAATGCGGCAAAGAGACCTCCTCGACGCTTTCGCATGTTTGCAACCATCGCGTTTTTTGTGCGCGAAGCTCCAGAACCAGAGACGCGCATGTCTTGGCATTCGATTCCTGTTCCAGAAGAACAAGGATTGTGGGAGTTGACTCCACGGCTCGGCGAAAGCGAAACCACACTTGAAGAGGAACGTAGCGGACAATATGCGGCGGCGTGTCACCCAAATCCAGAGCGATCAAACCGAAGCCGCCCCCCTGAATGAGCAGATCGGTGGATCGAAGGGCTTGATCGAGGTTCCCGCAGCGCACCCAGAGCAGTTGTTCCAAATTCACACCTGCTGCCTCCGCGGAATGCGGATCGAACGCGTCGCGCGCATCCACCAGCGCGCATAATTCGGAGGCGGTGGTTCTCGCCGCCAATGCGGAAATCAGCAAACTGGTTTTCCCCGAGCACGGTGGACCATAGATTTCCGTCAAACTTCCTCGAGGAAGTCCTCCTGTGACCATGTCCACGGAAGGGATCCCGGCAGAAACAGTGTCCACAAGCGGTTCTCGATGCTGGAAGGGGCTGGATACACGGGCCGTGAGAGCGGATTCAACCTGCAAGCGCAGCGCCGAGGCTTTAGAGCTCATTTTAGGGTTTCGCTTAGTTTCGCTTTTTGTTCGCCTAGATTCTAGATTTTTCACGGGGGAGTGTCAAGCTGAGGGTGCAAAATCAGTTTGCCTGAAGTGCACTGCGCGCCGCATGGAAGCGACCGTAGTCGGCTGTTTGATGCCCGTTTTCGACTCCTAATTGTTTCTATATAGACGCACTTCGTGCTTCAAACTTGACACATCTCATGTCGAGTTCGAGAGCCGTGATGTGCCCTTGCAAAATTATGCCGAGCCGTTTTCAATGCGCTCTGCTCCCGTGTTGCCTCTTGACGAAAGCGCAGTTTAAGATGGCGCATGACCACCATCATTCTGCTTTTCATTTCCAATACATTTATGACGTTCGCGTGGTATGGACACCTGAAGCACCGCTCCGCGCCGCTGTTGGAAGCGATCGTTGTCAGCTGGCTGATCGCGTTCGGCCAATATTGTTTTCAGGTTCCCGCAAATCGGATTGGATATGGGCAGTTCACCGGGTACCAACTGAAGATCATTCAAGAATCCGTAACGATCACAGTATTTGTCTTTTTCGCGTATTTTTACCTTGGTGAGCGGCTGCGGTGGAATTATGCGATATCGTTCCTGCTGATTTTCGGAGCAGTAGTGTTTGCCTTTTGGGGAAAAGTTTAGCCTTTCTATTTTGTTAGCAACACAGATAGTGTATCTTCGCGCGAATCGGGGAGGTGCGCATGGAACCTGGTTCAGTGGTGTTGCTGGCATTGGGCGCCTTTGCATTTTTCGTCGTGCTGCTTACCGTCTTAGGATCGTTCTTCACGATTGAGACGGCGCATGCCGGGGTGGTTCAGCGTCTGGGCAAGTTTTCTCGCGTGGCGGCGCCGGGACTCAATTTCAAGACACCATTCATCGAGACGCTGGTCAGCACCATCTCACTGCAAGTGCAGCAGTTGGATGTAAAGGTTGAGACCAAAACGAAAGACAACGTCTTCGTGCAGATTCCCATTTCCGTGCAATACAAAGTGACACCTGAAAAAGTTTATGACGCTTTTTACAAGCTCTCCGATCCCATCAAACAGATCGAATCGTTTGTCTACAACGTGATTCTGGGGCATGTTCCGAAATTGACTTTGGATGAAACCTTCGACCAGCAAGCGCAGATCGCGATTGACGTGAAGAATAGCCTTGACGATTCGATGAGAGAGTTTGGCTATTCGATCGTGAAATCACTCATCACGGATATCGTTCCCGACGAGAAAGTGAAAGCGGCAATGAACGATATCAATGCAGCGGCGCGAGAAAGGGAAGCCACCGTTTCACGGGCGGAGACCGAGAAACTCCTGCTAGTGAAAAAAGCCGAAGCAGAGGCTGAATCGAAAAGGCTCCAGGGCGAAGGAATCGCCAATCAGCGTAAGGCTATTGTGGAAGGCTTGCGCGATTCCGTCGCAAAATTTTCCGAGTCGGTCGAAGGCGCCACCCCCAAGGACGCAATGGCCATGGTTCTGCTGACGCAGTATTTCGACACGCTCAAAGAAGTGGCGGGAACCAATCGTAGCAATACGATCATGATGCCGCACACTCCCAACGCGCTTGCGGACTTATTCGCCCAATTCCGCGAAGCCATCATCACCGGCGACATCGCTGCCAGAGGCACCGATGGCGCCGCCGCTCCCAAGCCCATTCCTCATACGTGAGGCCCGCCGCCTCGCCCACCCCCAATTCGCCGTGGCGATTAGTGCGGTCACGCCCATCAGAAGACTTTCCCGGAGGTCGAGCTGAGAGACCAACGACAACGAAAAGACGATCCCTGCCACAGCCCAAACCGGTCCAAGCGGAATGCGCAGGGCGGACGCCTGGGGATGCAACTTCCGCAGACGAATCAGCGACGCGCACACAGCAGCGAAATAGATTGTGGATGCACCTGCGGAAAGCGCCAGGGCCCAACGGAACGTTCCGGTCAATGCCAACGTCCATACGAGCGAGGCATACACGACAATCGCGAGAGTGGGCGTGTGGTGGCGCGGGTGGAGTTTGCTGAGAAAGGCGGGACCGTCGCCATGGGCGGCAAACGCAACGGCCAGCCGTGGCGCGCTCAAAACGGTTGCCGAGATGTATCCATAGGCCGAAAGCATCGCCGCAATTTCGACAAACGCTTCTCCGCCGCGGCCGAGCAACAAAGAGGCTACATCCGCCAGCGGGCGATCTCCGTGCCCAGACGCGGCGGCCGCCACGGCTACGAATTGCACCAGGGTATAGACCACCATGCTCACGAGCAAGCCCACGAAAATCGCGAAGGGCACCGTCCGCCGCGGGTTTTGGACTTCGCCGGCGGGCGTGACGGCATCCTCGAATCCCGAATACGCGAAGAGGACTATGAGCAGGGCCGTGAGCCATGGCTTCCATCCGGTCGCGGTGATCTCCGAGGCATGGACGAGTTGTGTGTGGGGACCGAAACGTATGAGACCGAACACAATCAACAGGGCAAGCGGGAGAACTTTTGCTACGGTCAAGGCGCTGCTCAGCGCCGCGCCGGTCCGCGCACCAATCCAGTTTGCGACAACGGGCAAGGCAATCAACAGAGTCATCGCCAAGGCGCGCCAGATGCCACGCTCCACGCCCGGCAACATGCCTCCGAGATAGTTGATGAACAGATTCGCGCCCGCCGCTGCGGCAGCCACCACCGAAAGCAGCCAGAACCATCCTACTTGCAAACCCGCGAAACGGCCGAAGGCCGTCCGCACATACAGGTAGGGACCGCCAGGCTCGGAAAATTGGGAGGCTACCTCCGCGAAAGAAACCATGATCGTCGCCGTGGCCAGCCCGGCGCCAACCATTGCCAGGGGACTCGCGCTGCCCAGCAAACCAGTCAGTTCCGAAGGGATTCCGTATATGCCGCTGCCGATGATGCAGTTGACGACCAGCGCGGCCATGGCCCAGCGTCCGATCGAGCGTACGAAACCCACGCGAGCCCCCAAAGAAGCGGCGCGGAGTATAGCATCAGGCTCCGCTCTGACGCGGAATCCGGGGTTGAAGGCGGCGGTCTTGAAAAATCGAGAAGCTGGCCTACATGCACATGAATCCGGTCAAGCGCGGACTGGTGGCGCGACCGGACTACTGGATTTGGAGCAGCTGCAGGTTCTACGAAGGACAGAAGAAACTCTTATCCGCATCGATCCGGTGGAATAGCTACATAGTTCATGCCCGCGACCCAAAGAAAAGGCCCCACCCTCACAAACCGAGGGTAGGGCACCCAAAAAGTCAAAGGCGAACGTGGGACCCGGCCGCGCCGTTCTGTCTGTGATGCGAAGAAAAAAGCCCCACCCTCACAAATCGAGGGTAGGGCACCCGAAAAGTCAAAGGCGAACGTGGGGCACCCGGGCCGGGCTAGTTTGGCCCGGGTAAGGGCCTATATACTTCCCGCAGTTCGCGATATCCATTTACAACATGCTTCGAATACAGAGCGGTCCACGAGGAAGAAGGTGGTGAAGGCTCCTCCCACCTCAAGAGTGAGGGTCGAGCTTTTTTGCTTGGTGTCACAAACAACTATCTCGCCCGGGCTGAACTGCCGTTCAGTGCCGGCGATTGGTGCCGTGGCCGCGAACGCCCGTATCACCTTGTATTCTTGCTTCATCAAACCCTGCTCCAATCACTCATCGCTGATTAGATGACGTTGTCGGCTCCTTACTCCGAGTAGACTTGGTTGCGCTAGCGACCAAGGCTCGGAAGAAAGGAGCCGAGCGATGATCATTATAGGATGTGATTTTCACACGCGCTATCAGCAGATTGCGATGATGGACGAATCGACCGGAGATCTGAGCGAACGCCGTCTGGAACACGAAAGCGGGGAAGCGCGCAGCTTCTATCGGGCCTTGTCGAAACCGGTTCGAGTGGGAGTGGAAGCGACGGGACCGCTTCATTGGTTCGAGCGGCTGCTGGCGGAGTTGGGGCACGAACTCTGGATCGGAAACTCGGCGAAGATTCGCGCCACCGAAGTACGCAAGCAGAAAACGGATGAGCGAGACGCCGGGTGCCCCACATTTCATCGTTCTGTTTCTGGCCGTAACCGCGCTCGCATGATACCATCGCGGCACTTAACGGAAGAGTATGGTTTTCCTTTTCGGGTGCCCTACTCTCGGTTTGTGAGGGTGGGGCTTTGGACTTACAGCTATGCCGAAGGGCCTAAAGCGCATCTACGGATTCGGCCACCTGCATTTCATCACGTTTAGTTGTTACCGGCGTCTGCCTCGTCTTGGCTCTGCGCGGGCTCGAACAATCTTCGTCCGCGTTCTCGCGGAGGTCCGGGGCCGCTGCGGCTTCAAGCTAGTGGGCTACGTGGTGATGCCCGAACACGTGCACCTTCTAATCAGCGAACCGAAGGTGGGAACACCCTCAACCGTAGTGCAGCTTCTGAAGCAGCGGGTCTCGCGGCGGCTGCGGACGCATGGCCGTAAGCGAACTCCCCGAACGCAGCTGCGCCTTTGGCAAGAGTCCCTGGAAGCAAAGCAGAGCACCCTCTGGCAGCGGCGGTTCTACGATTTCAATGTTTGGAGCCGGAAGAAGAAGATCGAGAAGCTGGCCTACATGCACATGAATCCGGTGAAGCGCGGACTGGTGGCGCGACCGGACCACTGGATTTGGAGCAGCTGCAGGTTCTACGAAGGACAGAAAGAAACTCTCATCCGCATCGCTCCTGTGGAATAGCTACATAGTTCATGCCCGCGACCCAAAGAAAAAAGCCCCACCCTCACAAACCGAGGGTAGGGCACCCGAAAAGTCAAGGGCTGAACGTGGGGCACCCGGCGAGGTGAATTCTAGTGTGACCTGAAACCCAAGACGAATTGGCCGCTACGTGCGGGACGGTCGTTCACCCGCCGGGGCTTGTGCCGCCCTTCCGGGGCTTGATGCTACATCACCACGGTATCCCACAGCTTCCGCTGTGGGCTACGTTGTGCCGTCCCTGAGGGACTTGGAAGCTCCGCAGTTTTGGCAGCGACGCTTCTACGATTTCAACGCCAAAGCGCGAAAACGAGGAACGAAATGCGGCCGGAGTTGGGCCTCGCGGTATTGGAATTTCGGGTATGATAGAGGATCAATTCGAAAGAAAACCAACACCCTCTTTTGGCAACGGTCGTCTGGTTCAAAGGTCCTGAGCAATCAATGACAATGCCTATTCGCAATATCGCCATCATCGCCCACGTGGATCATGGGAAGACGACACTCGTGGACGCGATGCTGCGCCAAAGCGGAATTTTCCGCGAGAACCAAGAGGTGCCCCGGCGCGTGATGGACTCGAACGAGCTGGAGCGCGAGCGGGGCATCACGATCCTGGCGAAGAACACAGCGATCACGTATCGCGGGACGAAAATCAATATTGTCGACACGCCGGGGCACAGCGACTTTGGCGGCGAAGTGGAGCGCGCGTTGCGCATGGTGGATGGCGTGCTGGTCCTGGTGGACGCGAGCGAAGGGCCACTGCCGCAGACGCGCTACGTTCTGCAAAAAGCGCTCGCCGCAAAACTTCCGCCGATCATGGTGCTGAATAAAATCGACCGGCCGGACGCGCGACCCGCCGTGGTTCTCGATGAAATTTATGACCTTCTGATCGATCTAGACGCCACCGAAGACCAACTCAGTTTTCCAGTGATTTACACAAACGCGAAGACCGGCGTGGCGCATCGCAAAATCGGAGACGATTCGACGACGCTGGAGCCGCTTTTTGAGGAAATCGTCGCGTCCATTCCACCGCCGGCGGGCGACCCCTCCGGAGTGCTGCAAATTCAGGTTACGAATCTCGATTACAGCGATTTCCTGGGCCGGCTGGCCATCGCGCGCGTTTTTCAAGGCACGCTCAAGCGCGGCACCGAAGTGGCCATTTCGAAGCTCGATGGAAGAATTCAGCCGACGAAGATCACGAAGCTTTTCACGTTTCGCGGCCTGGAGCGCGATGAGGCGGAAACGGTTTTGGCGGGGGACATCGTGGCCATCGCCGGCGTGGAAGGGATTCAGATCGGCGAGAGCATCACCGACCTCGCGAATCCCTCACCTCTTGAGCCGCTGACGATCGATGAGCCGACGCTGACGATGGTGTTTACGATCAATACTTCGCCATTTGCAGGCCGCGAAGGCCAATTTGTGACTTCGCGCGATTTGCGCGCGCGGCTCGAGAAGGAATTGCTGACCAACGTCTCGTTGCGCGTGGAAGATACCGGCACTACCGACGCGTTTCGCGTGCTGGGCCGCGGCGAATTGCAGCTCGCGATCCTGATCGAGACGATGCGTCGCGAAGGATATGAGCTGATGGTCGGCAAGCCGGAGATTGTGGTGCGCACCGAAAATGGACGGCGTCTTGAACCGCTTGAACTGCTCGTAGTGGATTGTCCTGAGTCGTTCATCGGCATCGTGATGGAGTCGCTCGGCACCCGGCGCGGCGAAATGAAAAAGATGGTGAACCATCACTCCGGCCGCGTGCGCATGGAGTTCAGCATTCCCTCGCGGGGGTTGATCGGACTGCGCAGCCAACTGCTTACGGATACGCGCGGCACGGCGCTGATCCATTCGCTGCTCGAAGGCTGGACCGAATATGCGGGCGACATGGCCATGCGCCTTACCGGCGCGCTGGTGTGCGACCGGCCAGGCGTGGCGGTTGCGTACGCGATCTGGGGCATCCAGGAGCGCGGAGAGATGTTTGTGGGTCCGGGCGTGGAAGTTTATGAGGGAATGATCGTCGGCGAAAACGCGCGCGAAGACGATATGAACGTGAACATCACGAAAGAGAAGAAGCAGACGAACATGCGATCGTCGTCCGCCGACGAAGCCATCCGCTTGATTCCGCCGCGCGACATGACGCTGGAAAAGGCGATTGAATTTATCGCCGACGATGAGTATGTGGAAGTGACGCCGAAGTCGATTCGCCTCCGCAAGAAAGTCCTCGACGCGAAGAAGCGCCCCAAGCGCTGGCAGGAAATCCGCGCCAGCGTGGACGCAGCATCTTAATTCGGTCCCTTCGCGGCATTAGCTAACTTCTCGGTTACGGTAAAATCGAAGAGAGATTCTTCGACTGCGCGTCCCGGCGCTTCGCGCAGCAGCAAAAGCCCGGGGCGCTCCGCTCAGAATGACGAACCTCTCCTTTCCTGTTGCATGCCCATAGGTCTTGTGGCAGCATGCTATGGGTTTCCCATAGGAGATTCTGCAATGACTGCGGACAAGAAAGATGTATGGCAGGGGACGCTCGCGTTGATGGCGCTGAAGACGCTGGAGATGCTGGGGCCGCTGCACGGTTACGGCATCGCGCGACGCATCGAGCAAACCAGTGGCGATTTGCTCGCGGTGAACTACGGCACGTTGTATCCGGCGCTGCTGAAGTTGGAGCAGGAAGGTTACATTTCGTCGGAATGGGGAGTATCAGATAACAACCGCCGCGCGAAGTATTACAAGCTTACACGCGCGGGCCGTAAGCAGCTTGAACGGGAAGCGCGCGATTGGGTGCAGACGACGGCGATTCTGGCGCGGTTTTTGGAAAGCAGTGGCTAGTGAGGAGTGGCTAGTGGCTAGCGGAGACTGTGATTGGTGATGAAGGTAACCACACTAAGAGCATGGTTTGCGAGATTGGGCGGATTGTTTGGCAAGGAGCGGCGCGACCGTGAATTGGCGGAGGAGATGGAGAGCCATCTCCAAATGCACATCGAGGACAATCTGCGCGCGGGGATGTCGCCGGAAGAGGCGCGGCGGCAAGCACTGATCAGGATGGGCGGCGTGGAGCAAGTGAAGGAAACTTACCGCGATCGGCGCGGCATTCCGTGGCTCGAAAGTTTGCTGCAAGATCTCCGCTTCGGCCTGCGCATGCTGCGCAAGAATCCCGGTTTCGCCGCCGTCGCCGTCATTACGCTGGCCCTCGGCATCGGCGGCACGACTTCTGTATTTAGCATTGTGGATCGAACTTTGTTCCGCGAGCCTCCATACCCCAATGCGGACCGTCTGGTTTCCTTTGGTGTTGTAGCACCCATAGAACCGCGTGAATTCATGCTAGCTCCGGAATACGTCGTCTGGAGAGCTCACCAGACGCCATTCGAGGCGATGACTTCCATGATGCCTGGTGGCGCTGGCTGCGATCTGACCGAGCAGAATGCTGTCCACTTAACTTGCGCTCTGGTTGAACCGACGTTTTTGCCGACACTGGGGGTGCAGCCGATTTTGGGACGTAACTTTACTCACGAGCAGGGTCTCCCACATGCCCCCCGAGTGGCCCTCGTGTCGTATGGATTGTGGCGTGCCCGTTTTGGCGGCGACCCGTCGATAGTTGGCCGGAGCATCTCATTGGATGGTCAACCGACATTGGTCGTCGGCGTGTTGCCTGAAACATTTGAAATGCCGACCTTAGGTCAGGCCGACCTGCTCATCCCCGAGACACTCGACGAGGGGGCACTCAGGCGGGACAATCCGATCACGATTCTGCGGACGTTCGCAAAGCTGAAGCCGAACGTTACGACTGCCCAGGCCAGCTCGGCGCTGCAGCCGCTCTTTCAAGACTCGCTTCAGTACGTTCCCGCGCAATTCCGAAATGAGGTGCGGCTCAGCGTGCGCTCGCTTCGCGACTATCAGACGCGGGACGTTCGCTTGCGCTCATGGATGTTATTCGGAGCTGTGCTGGCCGTGCTTCTCGTGGCGTGTGCGAACGTGGCAAGTCTGTTGCTCGCGCGTGCCGCCAACAGGCAAGGAGAAATGGCTGTGCGAGCTGCCCTTGGAGCGAGCGGGGCCCGACTCGTCCGTCAGACGTTAACGGAGAGTCTTTTGCTTGGAGTAATGGGCGGAGCGATCGGCTGTTGGTTGGCATATGAACTGGTGCGCCTATTCACCTCTATCGCCCCCGGCAGCGCAGTCCATCCGCAGCAGGCCGCCCTGAACCTGCGCGCGGTCTCGTTCGCGGCGGGCACTTCGCTTTTCTGCGGTTTTTTCTTCGGACTCGTGCCCGCTTTGCGCCGACCGGCGCCGCAGTCCCTTACGGGCCAGGACGCTCGCACGACATCGCGTGGCCCGCTCCGTCACGCTCTCGTGGCGTCGCAAATCGCTGTATCGCTGGTTCTGCTGGCCTGCACCGCTTTGTTCTTGCAGAGCCTGTGGAATCTGCAACGAGCCCCTTTGGGCCTGGATGCGGAAAATCTAGAGATTGCCCAAATCACTCTCGCTCCATATCGCTATCCACAGGCAGCGCGGCAGTTGGAGTTTTTCAGCGAGTTGGAGATGCGCCTCCGCCAGATTCCGGGCGTATCATCTTTAGCTCTTAGCGACAGCCTGCCGCCCTCTGGACCGATGCGCGCCACGATCTACGCCAGAATCGAAATTGCGGGTCGCGCCCCCTTCGCCGCGGGCACGGGCGGAATGGTCGGGTGGCGCGCCGTCACACCGGAATACTTTTTTGCTTTGCGAATCCCGATGTTGCGTGGTCGCGCGTTCACGGAAGACGATCGGGCGCCAGGTCATGATCCAATCATTCTTAGTGATTCTCTCGCGCGGAGGCTTTTCGCCGGCGAGAATCCGCTGGGCCACAGTTTGAGATTTGGTCTGCAGGGGCCCTGGCGCATCGTCGTTGGCGTTGCAGCGAATGTGAAAAACAACGGACTCGAAGCGCAAGCGGATCCCGAGTTCTACATTCCATGGAAGCAGGATGAAGCAGAAACGTCCTATCGCACGGCCTACATTGTCCTGCGGACACCGTTGAGCCCAGAAACCATCGCGACGTGGGTGCGCACCGAAGTGGCGAGCCTCGATACCACGGTTCCAGTGCCGGTGGCGACGATGGGCCAACGTGTCGGAAAACTGATGCAAGTTCCGCGATTCAACGCTGTTCTACTCTCGTTGTTTGCGGCTGTCGCCGTGGTTCTCTCTGCGATTGGAATCTACGGAGTCGTCGGCTTTCTCGTAAATGAGCGGACGCGGGAGATAGGTATACGTATGGCCCTCGGAGCCACCCCGCGGGCGGTTCTCGCATTGGTACTCGGCAGCATGATTGCCTGGACCACCGCTGGAGCGTTGGCTGGAGTTCTCGGTGGCTGGTTCGCTTCACGGTTGTTGCGCTCGCTGGTTTTCCAGATACGCGCTCACGATTTGTGGGCTATCGGCGCAGCGGTTGCGTTGCAGTTTGTCACTGTGTTGTTGGCGTGCTGGATACCAGCGCGGCGGGCGATGCGGGTCGATCCGATGGTGGCGCTGAGGTATGAGTGATTCTAGAGGTTGGATGCTGGAAGCTTGACGCTGGAGGTGGAAAGCGGAACTGCAGAAAGCGATCTTAGTCGCGAGTGGCTGGGAGAGAAGGGGCGCGCAGAATGATCAAGCTGGCCAACGTTGAAAAATCGTACCAATCCGGGGCGGGGCGAACGTGGGTGCTGCGCCGCATCGATCTGGAAATTAGCGAGGGCGATTTCGTCACAATTATGGGACCGTCTGGCGCGGGAAAGTCCACGCTGATGGGGATCGTCGGGATGCTGGA
This sequence comes from Candidatus Acidiferrales bacterium, assembly GCA_035949735.1. GTDB lineage: Bacteria > Acidobacteriota > Terriglobia > Acidiferrales > UBA7541 > Palsa-295. The sequence continues at coordinate 12,342 of DASYZC010000316.1, forward strand.
CGGCGACTGGAAAGGCGAATACTTCCTGGCCGAGCACGCAGTGCACAAGTTGGACAATCGGCGTCGCGTGGAACTGCACAAGCAATATATCGGATTTGTCTTCCAGCAGTATCACCTGCTCGACGATCTTACCGTCGCGGAGAATCTCGATTTGCCGCTTTCGTACCGCGACATCAGGAAATCGGAGCGCCAGGCGCTGGTGGCGGACATTCTCGATCGCTTCCAAATCGTCGGCAAGAAGTCACTGTATCCGAATCAGCTTTCGGGCGGGCAGCAGCAACTGGTGGCCGTGGCGCGCGCGGTGATTGGCAAGCCGAAATTGATTCTTGCAGACGAGCCCACGGGGAGCCTCCATTCGAGCCAGGGAAAAATGATTATGGATTTGCTGCGAAGACTCAACGAAGACGGCACGACGATTATCCAGGTGACGCATAACGACGCGTGGGCGGCATATGGCAGCCGGATCATTCAACTCGCGGATGGCTGGATTGTAGGCGGCCAAGCTACTGCGGGCGTGGCGTGAGACTACGGCGCGGATTTGTTTCTTGACACGACGGAGTCTTAGTGTTACAGGATGTAACAGCGGCGGCGCGGAAGCGTGTCGCCATGGATTAAAGATGTTATATAGATACCTGATTGGATAACAGTCTGTAAGGCTCTTGGGGAATAGCTACTAGGAACGGTTATGAGCGAAGCGAACACCAGGTTCGGTGAACACGGAACACAAAGTTCCCGCGATCGTCGCGGCTTGCCGTGGCTCGAAACGCTGTTCCAAGACGCGCGGTTCGGCGTCCGCATGCTCCGGAAGAATCCCGGATTCACGGCCGTCGCCTTGCTTACGCTGGCACTGGGCATCGGCGCGACTACCGCGATCTTCACCGTGGTGGACAAAGTCCTCCTGCAACCGCTGGCCTATCCCGACCCGGACCGAATTGTGGTCATGATGCAGTCATACACCGGTGGGACAAGTCCGGTCATTTCCATCCCCAAATACATGATGTGGCGCGAACAGCCCCAGATCTTCCAAGAGTCCGCCCTTTACGGCTTCCCGGGCACGCTGCGCGTCAATCTTATTGGAGGCGACCAGCCCGAGCAGCTCCGTGCCACGCGTGTGTCGGCGGGATTCTTTTCCCTCTATGGCGTTCGATTGGCGGCCGGCCGCAATTTCACCGCAGAGGAGGACACTCCCAACGGGCCGCCGGTCGTGGTGATCAGCAACGGACTCTGGCGTAACCGATTCGGTGCGGACCCGCATGTCGTGGGCAAAACGATCAATCTCGACAATACCGACTACACCGTGATTGGCGTCATGGCTCCTTTCTACAATCCGGACCTGCTCCTGGGAGACATGTGCTTTCCGATGCAAGCCGATCCGAACAGTAGCAACCATGGAAACGATCTGTTCGGCGCTGCACGGCTAAAGCCCGGAGTCACTCTGGCCACGGCAAAGGCCGCCACGCAAGTGATGGCCGAGCGGTTTCGCAGAAAATATCCGATGGAAATGGGTCCGAAACAGGGATTCACGGTCGAGACTATCTACGAAGTGCGGCTTGCGGGCGTGCGCACGTCCTTGCTCGTTCTATTCGGCGCCGTTGGATTCGTGCTGCTGATCGCGTGCGCGAACGTGGCAAACTTGATGCTGGCGCGAGCCACCCTGAGGAAACGCGAGATCTCGCTGCGCGCGGCACTCGGGGCCGGGCGCGCGAGAATCGTCCGACAGGTGCTAACGGAGAGCGTGCTGCTGTCCTTGGCAGGTGGAGCGCTGGGCATGTATCTCGGCTACTTCGGCGTACGTTCGCTGTTGGCTATCAACGCGGGAGACCCGAATAGTGGTGGCATGCTTCCGCGAATCACCGGACCCGAGTCGATCACTTTGGATTGGCGTGTGCTCCTGTTTGCGCTGGCGATTTCGATGCTCACGGGGGTTCTTTCGGGACTCATCCCTGCCATCAAAGCCTCCCAGGTCGACCTGGTGGCGACGCTCAATGAGGGCGGCGCACGTTCGGGCGCCGGGATTCACCACAACAAGACACGATCCGTGCTGGTGGTGACCGAAATGGCGCTGGCGATGGTCCTGCTCGTGGGTGCGGCATTGCTGATCCGCACGTTTCACGATTCGCTTAGCGTGGACCCGGGTTTTCAAACGCACAATATTCTCACGATGGACACGTCTCTGCGCGGAGTGCGCTTTCAAAAGACGGCCTCCGTTGCGGAGGTTGTTCGCGAAGGCCGGCAGCGGCTGGAAAACCTTCCGGGAGTCGAAGCTGCGGCCACAGCTTGTTGCCTGCCGCTTGAGGGCGGCTACGGACTCCCCTTTAACATCCAGGGCCGCCCACCAACCGACGGCCCCTACTCAGGCGGTGGCTCTTGGCGAAGCGTGTCGCCCGACTATTTCGAGGTATTTCACATTCCACTGCTGCAGGGGCGGACATTCGGCGAGCGCGACGACGGCGCCGCTGAGCCGGTCGTGGTGATTAATCAGGCGCTGGCCAAGCAATTCTGGCCCAAGGGAGATGAAATCGGAGCGCGCATCACGATCGGAGGGGGCTTGGGTCCGGAGTTCCAAGATCCTCCCAGGGAAATTGTCGGGGTCGTCGGCGATGTGCGGGACAACGGCCTCAACGACAAACCTAATCCCACGATGTACGTGCCCATCGCGCAGGTAAACGATAGCCTGACCGCGCTCGACGCCACGCTCATCCCGATGCAATGGTTCATTCGCACACGCGTGGAACCTCACTCCCTCACCTCCCAGGTCGAGCGCGAACTCCGCATCGCCAGCGGCGGATTACCGGTTGGCAGCGTTCAGTCGATGGATCAAGTGCTTGCCCACTCCATCGCGCAGGAAGAATTCAACATGACTCTGCTCACGATCTTTGCCGGCATCGCGCTATTACTGGCGGCGATTGGCATCTACGGGATCATGGCGTATTCCGTGCAACAGCGGACGCAAGAGGTCGGCATCCGCATGGCGCTGGGAGCCAGCCCCGGGGATGTGCGCCGGATGATGGTGACGCAAGGCATGATTCTCGCGGTCATCGGAGTAGTACTCGGAGTGGCGAGCGGTCTCGCGCTGACGCGGGTGATGCGCAGTTTGCTGTTTGGAGTGAAGCCGTGGGACCCGATCGTATTTATCGTGACAGCGATTCTGCTGAGCGTTGTGGCATTGTTTGCCTGCCTGATTCCCGCTCACAGGGCGTCACACGTGGATCCAATGGTGGCGCTGCGGTATGAGTGAGGCGATTTCATGGACATAGCGCGGCCGGAGGAAGAAAAGCGGCGCAGGCGGGTGCGGCGCTTTGTGTACGCCGGAGCCGGATTGCTGCTCGTCATTGTGATTACCGCGGCGCTTTCGCGCCTAAAGCCGGCAGCGCCAACCGTGGACCGCTCGACCATTTGGACGGACACCGTAAAACGCGGGCCGATGCTGCGTGACGTTCGTGGACTGGGAACGCTGGTGCCGGAAACGATCTGGGTTATCCCGGCGGCAACGGATGGCCGCGTCGATAAGCGCTATTTGCTTCCGGGAACTCCAGTGAAGGCGAGCAGCGTGATTCTAGATTTGAGCAATCCCCAGTTGCAGCAGGAAGCTCTCGATGCCGATTACCAGTTGAAGGGCGCGCAAGCCGCCTACCTACAGACCAAGGCTCAGCTTGAGAATCAACTTATGGATAAGCGCACCCAAGCCGCCAGCGTTTCATCGCAATTTCGGACCGCCGAGATGCAAAAGCAGGCATTCGAGCAGCTCGGCAAGCTTGGTTTGAAAGCCGAGATAGATGTGAAAACCGCGGAGGTGCAAGCCGAGGAACTCGCCAAACAAAACGATCTCGCACAGAAGGAAGTGGAAACATTTGCGAATTCGATTGAAGCGCAGCTAGCCGTGCAGCAAGCCAATGTCAATCAGAAGAGAGCGCTCTATGCGTTGAAAAAATCACAGCTCGAAGGAATGCACGTGCGCGCCGGCATCGATGGCGTACTGCAAGAACTCGACGTGGACGTCGGCCAGCAAGTAGCACAGGGAGCGCCGCTCGCCCGCGTCGCACAGCCGAAGCTGCTGAAGGCGCAGCTCAAAATTGCCGAGACGCAGGCGAAGGACATAGAGATGGGTCAAAAGGCTTCGATTGATACGCACAACGGCCTGATTCCCGGCCACGTGATGCGCATCGATCCTTCGGTGGTGAACGGCACTCGCACCGTGGACGTGAAGCTCGATGGTCCGCTGCCGCCCGGCGCCGTGCCGGACCTGAGCGTCGAAGGCACGGTTGAGATCGAGCGTCTCGCGGACGTGCTTTATGTGGGTCGCCCCGTGCATGGCGATGCCGATAGCACTGTGGGCTTGTTCAAAGTTGTTGACGGCGGCAAAGAGGCGCTGCGCGTTCCAGTGGAACTGGGACGCGTGTCGGTGAATTCGGTGGAAATCCGCAAGGGCTTGCAAGTCGGCGACGAAGTGATTCTGTCGGACATGTCCGCGTCGGACAATGTCGACCGAGTGGAATTGAGATAAAAGACCGGATTTTTTGACTCGATCACAACGGGAGGAGCGAAAATGGATGGCACAGCCCAGTCGTTGATTCGCCTGGAAAGCGTGAGCAAGGTGTTTCACACCGAGGAGGTGGAAACCCACGCGCTGAGCGGCGTGCAACTGGACATCAAGAGCGGGGAATTCGTTTCGATTGCGGGACCTTCGGGTTGCGGCAAGTCCACGCTGCTTTCGATTCTGGGCCTGCTCGATTCGCCCACGCAGGGCAATTACTGGATTCACGCCGAGCCTGTTGAGAAGCTTTCGCTCGCGTCTCGCACGCGCATTCGCAATCGCGAGATCGGCTTCATCTTCCAGGCATTCAACTTGATCGGCGATCTCACCGTTTTCGAAAATGTCGAATTGCCCCTGACCTACCGCAGCATGGGCGCGGCGGAGCGCAGGAAACGCGTCCAGGAAGTGCTTGACCGTGTCGGCATGGCGCACCGGGCGAAACACTATCCATCGCAGCTCTCAGGCGGCCAGCAGCAGCGCGTTGCCGTAGCGCGTGCGTTGGCTGGTCAGCCCTCAATTCTGCTTGCGGATGAGCCTACCGGAAACCTCGATTCGAAAAATAGCGAAGCGGTGATGGAACTGCTGCGCCAATTGCACGGCGAAGGCGCCACCATCTGTATGGTCACGCACGATCCGCGCTACGCCGGCATTGCCGATCGCACCATCTACCTGATGGATGGCTCCATCGTCGAGGAAGAGAAGGCAGGTGTGCAAGGCCCGCGTGTGCATTAGAACGAAAAAACGGGCCTTGCACCTATACAAGGTCTGATTCCCGACCCATCACGGCGCACACTCAGATTTCTCCTACGATTGCCTCGGCCTCGATTTCCACGAGCATTTCCGGAGCGATCAGCCGGCTCACTTCCACCATTGCCGTCGCCGGACGAATGTCTCCGAAAAACTCGCCATGTGCGCGACCGATCTTCTCCCAATCTGCAATGTTGGTGACAAACATTCGCGTCCGCACCACATCGGCCATCCGCGCCCCCGCTTTCGCCAATGCCGATTCGATATTCCGCAGCGCCTGAATCGTCTGCGCGTAGGGGTCGCCGGGGCCCACGATTTGGCCTTGAGCGTCGGTCGCGGTTGTGCCCGAAACATGTACGTACATGCCCATGCGGACAGCCCGCGAATAGCCGACGATTGGTTCCCACGGCGTGCCAGATGAAATGTTTTCTCGTTTCATTGTTTCTCCCCTGTGATTCCTAGCCTTCCGCGTGTGCCTGTCCTCCGATCATGGATCGAAGCGTGCCCTCAGCTCAGGTGGCACGATCGGACATATGTCGTCGCGCCTGCCAAATACTCGATAACGAATCCGCGCGATGAAATCGTACACAAAATCGCGTACTGGCCGCGGAATCAGCGCGAGCGCACCCGCCAACGTTTTCCAGCCGCCGCCCAGCCGCCGAAATATGTGAACGAACGCATCCGAGCGCGTGAGCGTGGATCCGCCTTCCGTGAGCAGCACAATGCTATCTGGTAACTTCGCGCGCCGCTCGGCCGGAACTCGTGACTGGTAGGTTGTGCCCTGCAGCGGCGCAAATCGAAAGGCGCGGCCCGACCGGTCGTGCTTCAGCACGAACCTAACGGCGCGGTCACACAATCCACAGTGGCCATCGTAGAAAATGATTTCGGCGTCGGGCTCCATGGGCGGCACGCTGCTAAAAGCATAGCACGCGCGCAATGCGGTTCCCGTCTCGTCGCGCGGCCACACCAAACTGCCGCTGGACACTCTTTCGCGAAGCCTCTAAGCTAAACCCGAGCCGCCAAGCCACAGGAGCACGCGCAGTCGTGAAGTGCCACAGCATTCTCGAAGCCATCGCCGATACGCCGCTGATCCGCCTGAATCGCGTGGCCAAGGACGTCCCCGCAGAAGTGTACGTGAAGGCCGAATATCTCAACCCGGGCGGTTCGATGAAGGACCGCATCGCCGTTCATATGATCGACGAAGCCGAGCGCAAGGGCCTATTGCGTCCCGGCGGGACGATCGTCGAAGGCACCTCGGGCAATACGGGCATGGGACTTGCTCTTGTGGCCGCCGTGCGCGGCTACAAGGTGGTCTTCACGATTAACGACAAGCAGTCCCGCGAAAAAATCGATCTGCTGAAGGCTTTCGGAGCGGAGGTAATCGTCTGCCCTACCGCGGTCGAACCGGAGGACCCTCGCAGCTATTATTCGGTCGCTAAAAAACTCGCGCGCGAAATCCCCAACGCCTATTACCCAAATCAATACGAGAATCAGGCTAATCCCGATGCGCACTATCGGGCCACCGGCCCCGAAATATGGAAAGATACCGAAGGTAAGATTACGCATTTTGTTTGCGGTCTCGGCACGGGCGGAACGGCCAGCGGCGCCGGTCGCTATCTGAAGGAACAGAATCCCAAAGTGAAAGTGATCGGCGTGGACCCATACGGTTCGCTCTACTACGAGTATTGGAAAACCGGCAACATCGGCAAGGCCCGCACCTACGTGGTGGAAGGAATTGGCGAAGACATCCTCCCGTCAACGATGGATTTTCCGGTGCTGGACGATATCATCCAGGTAAATGACGAGGAATGCTTTCTCTGGGCGCGGCGGCTGGCCAAGCGCGAAGGCATTTTCACCGGCGGTTCGGGAGGTGGCTGCGTTTCCGCAGCGCTGCGCCTCGCCAAAGACTGCC
>DASYZC010000317.1:0-2069 GCA_035949735.1 Candidatus Acidiferrales bacterium
CGGCGATGAATTCCTCGTCGTTTTGCCCGAATGCCCCAGAGAGAATGTGCACATCATACTGTCGCGTCTTGAACCTTTCGAAGTCTTCCTGAATCGCCGGAAAGTGGTGATTTCCTACGCTCGCGGACGCGCCCAGTATCAAGTAGCCGACACGCTTGAGACCCTGCTTCAGAGAGCCGACGAGGTTTTGTACGCTGAAAAGGCGGCCCGCCCAGCCACTAAGGCTCGATCGGCCGGCGATCAATCGGTTCTGTCAGTCTAGCAATTTACCGTGGGCTTTCTCATCCTGGACAAAGCTGGAAATTTCCTGTGCGGCGGCTCTAGCGCCTTCCGCTATTTCGAAGCGTCGGCCCCAACCACCGTGAATCGGTACCACGCGGTGTTATCGGGATACAGCACGTCGCGAAATTGAGTACTCTGCTCATCACCCGGGGCCAGGCTCAGCGAGATGTTCCCTTTGTTTTGAACCAGAACGCTGTTGTCGCCGCCAAAGTAGTTGGTCTGGTAGCCAATGTTGCTGTACGTGTACACGCTGGACGTGTTCTTGATGTCCACGGACCACACCGCCAAATTGCCCGTGTAATCCTTGTCCATTGTGGCGCTCACGATGTGCAGATCCTTAACCGGATCCCCCTTTAGCTGCTGCGCGGGCGCGGAGCCAGTCGCGGCGGCCGAGGCTGACCCTTCTGTGCCTTTCGCCGACCCTTTATTCATATAGGCCAGCGTTCCGACCACCGCCAATACCACAACGATGCAGATACCAATCAGCAGCCCCGATCCGCCCGATGTCTCCTTCGTTTGAGCTTCAAACATTTGGTCCCTCCTTACCCGGCATTGCCCCCTTGCTAATGGCTTGAGTGGTACGCGGCTTGTTCGGGTTCGATAGCGGGTTCGCGGAATCGCATTACCACTCCCCCCTGTTTTTGCACGTCGTTGCGCGGAACTTAGCACGATGAGCCTTGCCGATTCAATAAAATCTATTTTCGCCAAATACGGCCGCGGCGGGCTCTGCGCGGAGTCGCTCCCTCGCTTCGCATATGAAACGGTAGCCTGCTATTATCGAACGCCGAAAACGGTTCCAGCTAACAAGTCGATTCACTCGAGCGAAGGAGATCGGTGATGGCAACGATGAAAGCGGTTCGCATTCACGAATATGGAGGGCCTGAGGTTCTTCGCTACGAGGATGCTCCGCGCCCGGAGCCCGGCTCCGGCGAAGTGCTGATCCGCGTGCATGCCTCTGGTGTGAATCCGGTGGACTGGAAGGTTCGCCAGGGGTTCGCCAAAGAGCGCCTCAAATACAAGATGCCCTTCATACCTGGCTGGGACGTTTCCGGTGTAATCGAATCCGTCGGCCCTAATGTTACCCGCCTCAAGCCCGGCGATCAGGTCTATAGCCGCCCTGATATCTCTCGCGACGGCTCCTATGCCGAATACATCGTTGTGAAGGAATCGGAAGTCGCGCCCAAGCCGAAATCCGTCGACCACGTCAACGCCGCCGCCATTCCTCTCGCCGCTTTAACAGCCTGGCAATCGCTTTTTGACGCCGCAAAGCTCGCTGCCGGTCAGACGGTCCTAATCCATGGCGCGGCTGGCGGCGTAGGCACCTTCGCTGTCCAATTCGCGAAGCTGAAGGGCGCGCGCGTGATCGGCACCGCCTCGAAGAAAAATCACGATTTTCTGCGCTCGCTCGGCGCAGATGAAGTGATCGACTACAACGCCGTGAAATTCGAGGACGTGGTCCACGATGTCGACGCTGTTCTCGATACGATCACCGGAGAAACGGAGGTTCGCTCTTATCAGGTGATGAAAAAGGGCGGGATGTACGTCTCCATTCTCACACCCCCATCACCCGAAAAGGCTGCCCAGCACGGAGTGCGCTGCGCTCATACCTTCGTCCAGGCGAATCCGGAGCAGCTCGGCGAAATCGCCAAGCTCGTTGATTCGGGCAAAGTGAAGCCGGTCATCGAGAAGGTTTTTCCGCTCGCGGAGGCTCGCGCCGCCCAGGAGTCCAACGCCACCGGCCACACCCGCGGCAAAATCGTCCTCCGCGTCGTCTAACTTGTGGCCTT
>DASYZC010000318.1:0-1923 GCA_035949735.1 Candidatus Acidiferrales bacterium
GCCTCGTCGTAGCGTGTTGACCAGCAATCTGAGCGTTCATGTCGCCTAACAATCACTATTTGGCATTGCTTTGAACCCAAAACACAATTAGGATATCAAGGGGATGTTGCATGATTATTGATCGGTGTCGGTCTCTGGAAGTTCAGGATTTTGAGGATCACTACCTAGTCTCCAATAGCAGCCCGTGGTAGAAACCTACTGCGACCTGTGACCTCGAATGCGATTTGAACGTCTTTATTGAATGGGGATGGGGCGGAAGAAGGACCGGGAGAAACAGCAGGGGCTTTGGGTGGCAGCGAGCGAGATCGCCGCGACGCCGGGGCACGTGTTTTACGAGCGGCTGAACGTGGTGTTGAACGCGGAGAAGTTCGATCAGCGCGTGGAAGCCATCTGCCGGAAGTATTACAAGAGCAGCTCGGGGCGGCCGTCGATCACGCCGGGAACGTATTTCCGGATGCTGCTGCTGGGTTACTTTGAGGGCATCGATTCGGAACGCGGCATCGCGTGGCGCGCAGCCGACAGCTTCAGCTACCGCAAGTTTCTGGGCTACGATCTGAGCGAGCAAACACCGGATCATTCCACGGTGTCGCGGACCAGGCGGTTGTACTCGGTGGAGACGCATGGTGCGGTGATGCAGTGGGTGCTGAAGATTTTGCGCAAGCATGGGCTGGCCGATGGGCAGAGCGTGTGTATAGATGGAACCACGCTCCAGGCAAACGCGGCGATGAAGAGTCTGGTGCGGCGCGACACGGGCCAAGCTTACGAGGATTACCTGCGACAGTTGGCGCAAGCCGAAGGAATCGAGCAGCCCACCAGAGAGCAGTTGGCGCGGCTGGATCGTAAGCGCAAGAAGAAGTCTTCCAACGACGATTGGACCAATCCGAACGACCCTTCGGCGCGCATTACCAAGATGAAGGATGGTCGCACCAAGTTGGCGTATAAGGCCGAGCACGCGGTGGATCTGGCTTCAGGTGCGCTGCTTGCGGTAACGGTGCAACCGGCCGATCGCGGCGACACGACGAGCTACGCGGAGACGTTGGACGCCGCGCAACAGGAAGCCCGGAAGTCGCATCCGGCGGGCATCGAAGAAGTGGTGCTGGACAAGGGCTATCACAGCGGCGCGGTGTTGATGGACTTGGCGGAGCGCGAGATTCGCAGCTATGTTCCAGAGCCGGAGCGCGGACAACGGCACTGGTCTGGCAAAGCGGACGAACAACGTTGTGTGTACGCGAACCGGCAGCGCGTGCGTGGAAAGCGGTCGAAGCGATTACAGAAACTGCGCGGCGAGTTGTGCGAACGAAGCTTCGCGCACTGCTATGAAACCGGCGCCATGCGGCGCATGTATGTACGCGGCGAGGACAATGTGTTCAAGCGGGTGCTGGTACAGGCAGCGGCGTTCAATATCGGATTGCTGTTGCGCACGTTGAGCCGTTGGGGCAAGCCGCGGCAATCCCAAGGGCGATTGAATCCGCTACAAGTGCTTCTCTGCGCCCTATTCGCGGTCTATGACGCCTGCCGGGCGGTCTGGGACTGGCTCGGACATTTCGGCTCTCAACTGTTTCCGGCAATCAGCACTACTCCGGATTGGCGAGTCGGTTTCCCATAGAGGGGTTTCCGCCACGGGCTGCTAGCGACAAAATCTGGAAGACCTCTCCCGTGTTCGTGGCGCTTACATTTTCAGAAGCATTCATAACTGTAATAGTTCATTCGTGTCGTCGCTATTTCGTTCATGCCACCTGCAGCGGGAAGTACGCTTCGCCGAATACGATTCTCCAAACCTCAATCGCTTGCGTCCGGTCAGCGGACTGGCTTGCGAGTGTCGATCCTTTCGCCCATATTTTCGTCAATGTGTTATGGAAGAGTTGCCAACTCGCCAGGGTCCACTCGTTTGCTACAAAAATGTTGCGCTCACCGCAAGGTGTC
>DASYZC010000319.1:0-5221 GCA_035949735.1 Candidatus Acidiferrales bacterium
GCGCAGAGCGCGCCCAACGCACTGTTGCCTCCACCCGACGCCCAGAAATGCGCTTCTCTGGCGAATCTCAGCCTGCAAGATGCTGCCGGAGGGCCAGCCCTAATCACCTCAGCGCGACTCGTCGAGGTGCCTGCAAGCGGCCTGGAACGGTGGGTGGTTAATCCTAGCGGATACGGCAGCAGCGCTGCCCTTCGCACGAGCCGGATACACCGGTACTGCGACGTGGTCGGTTACGTCGCGCCGCAGAACAAGTTTGAGATAAAGCTTCCGCTGCCAAAAGACTGGAACGAGAACTTCTTCTTTCACGCGTGCGGCGGCTTTTGCGGTCACGTTGATCGGGACGCCCTTAATCTTAGCTTGGTCCGAGGCTATGCCTCTGTCACGGGAAACGGCGGCCACGATAGCGCTGTGGGCTTCGACGGTATCTGGGCCGCGAATGCTCCTGAATTGCAGGAGGACTTTGGCTGGCGCAGCAATCACGTTATCACCCTCATTGCCAAGCTCATCACCACACAGTATTACGGCAAGCCGATCAAGCGTTCTTACATGGCTGGCAACTCCAAAGGCGGAGAAGCAGTTCTCTTGGAAGCGCAAAAGTTCCCCGAGGACTTTGACGGATTGCTGCCTAGCGCGCCGGTCTACGACTACACTGGGCGCAACACGGTAGCCGCAGCTTGGTTCGCGCAAGCGGTGAATGACGGACACGGCGGCTCGGTCATCGACGATGCCTCTGCTCTGGCGGTTCGTAAGTCTGTGTTGCAGCACTGCGGGGCTCAGGCTGGCGTCGAGGAGGGGCTCGTCACCGATCCACCTTCCTGCAGATGGCAGCCCGAAATGATTGCGTGCCCTCCAGGGAACAGCGCCCCCGATTGCCTGAACGAAAAGCAAGTCGCCGCCATAAAGCGCCTGATGTCGCCGGCGGTTAACTCCAAGGGCCAGGTGATCTGGGCCTATCCTTACATCCCGTCAACAGAGACGGAGTGGAGGGGCTGGAATTATCCTGCATCTCCAGGGCCCGCCTATCCGCCGATGTTTGCCAATATGGAACTGCCCAGCCAATTTCTCCGATACTTTGTAGACGAAAAAGCCAGAACGAGCGGCGATGCCCTGACCTTCGACTTCGATCGCGATGCCGCCAATCTGGCGCGGTCGCGAAGGATTTATGATGCTACCTCCCCAGATTTGCGTACCTTTGAGGCCCGTGGCGGCAAGATTCTCCTGTGGCACGGCTGGGCGGATGGCGCGATTGCGGCGACCTCCTCGATCGGCTATTACGAGAGCGTAATGAAATTCATGGGCGGTCGAACGCAAACGGAAGACTTTTTCCGGCTCTTTCTTGTGCCGGGCGTTCACCATGGCGGAGGAGGTCCTGGGCTTACCGAGTTCGACGCGCTGACTGCGCTGGAGAACTGGGTGGAAAAGGGACAGGTACCGGAAAAGCTGATCGCGTGCCGTTCGACCAACGGCGTCGTTGAACGCTGCCGGCCGGTCTTTCCATACCCCATTCAGGCTCATTACTCTGGGAAAGGCGATCCGAAGCAACCCGACAATTTTGTGCCCTTCGATCCATCTAATCACTAATTTTATAGTAGGAATGAGAGAGGGACGAAGAGAGCTGGCGTACCTCATGCCTGGCCTCCTGCTAGAACTTCCAAGCCTTTTTCAAAGCCGTAGGTCTCGCATGCTTCCTGCCGCTTCCTGTTGTCGAAAGGGTCGTTCGTATAGAGCCAATAGCTCTTTGGGTCCACTTCGAGATTGGTGACCTTCGCCAGTTCCGGCGTCTTGATGAGAAGCTGCTGCTTGGGCCGAAGCGTCGAGATGAGCTCGATTTCGTTTTCGTTGAGATTGAACCGGGGTTCTATTGGGCTTGGAGGGAGGCAGCGGTTTCGGGGGCGGGGGCGGGGCGGGATTTGCGGTGAATCCAGAAGGAGCCGATCACTACGGCGAGGGAAATTGGCAAGAACTTCAAGCCGTCGCGGATCAGGGCGCCGGGGCCGACCTGTTCGACGGGGCCTATTCCGCAGCCGCAATTGATGCCCAAGCCGCGATGGTATGCGGAGAAGATTGCAACCATGAATCCGCAAAACGCCAGCGTTGCGACGACTGAGGAAACGCGCAAGGCAATGCCGCTGAGCAGCCAGAGTCCTAGAAACACTTCGAAGAATGGCAGGACGTGGGCGACGAAGTTCACGGCATTCGGCGGAAGCATTTGGTAGGAGTCCACTTGCATGGCAAATAGGGAGAGCGATGTTCTGATCGAGTGGGTTGACCACGGCATCGCATATTGCGGTTTTAGCTTGCCGTAGGCCGCGAGCAGGAAAATGGCTCCCAGGGCGACGTGCCCCACGATCAGCAGTATTTTCCCCAGTTTGACGCGCGCGCCTGCGTTCATGGGAATTTTAAGGTCATGACTGCCGCGGCCAAAGTCCTTTTACCGCTGCTTTATATCCGCTGCAAGCTTCTTTCTCGGCAACGCGGGTGCCAATGAAAACATGCTGCGCGTGAAGCTGCGCAAAGGAAGGCGCTTCGCGCCGTCGATTTTACGGCGGGGCTGAAGCTCTCGCCCTTCCACCGCTGTCCTCAGGCGCTAAAGCGCACACCGGGCGCCGCCTTTATGTCGGAGCTAAAGCTCCGACCCCCTGAGGACCGATCCCCCGCGAACCGCAAAGTCGCGCTTGATGCAGAGCCGACGTTGCCGCGCATTTCCTGAGCGCTCTACTATTGGCTCAGGAGGGAATCGAAGAACTGCTTCAGAATTGGCCAGGAGACCGCGCCGGAACCTGCTGGCAGTTTTTGTCCTTTGTAGGTGATCACGTACGTTGGCGTGGCCTGCACTGGGATTTTCATCCCGAGCTCCCGGTCAGCATTGATGTAATTGTCGAGAGCGCAGCTTTGGCCGGTGGCGCCGGGGGGCTGATACTCGCATCCGGTCATCAGCTTTTGAACTCGCTTGAACTCGGCTGCGGGCATGGCGGAAGCGATATATTTTTCGATGTTGCCGTCGGCCGCCCACGCGTCTTGATTATCATACAAAGCCGCTTCGACATTTTGGAATTGACCCACGCGGGCGGCAGCGTTGACCCAGCGCGCCGCCTCATATCCATATTTGTGCATCGGCAGAGGGAAATCGCGATGAACCAGATAAACTTTTCCGCTGGCCACGTAGTCGTTGATCATGGGGCGAAGAGTGGTCTCGTACAGGCTGCGGCACGACGGGCATTCGTAATCGCTGAACACTTCCATGGTGATGGGAGCGCTGCTCGATCCGTAGCTTTTTAGAGGCGCACTCGGGACTTCGGCGCTCTTCGAACGAGCGCTTTTGGCTGAGACAGTTCTCGCATGCGCGCCTTGACCCGCAGCCAGAGACGAAAAAGCCAACCCAAGAATGGCAGTGGCGGCGAGGGCGCACACCGTCCCAAGGCGCCTAATTGTCCTATTGGGCGCGTTTGCGCCAGATGGATCCGATGCGTAACTCAAATATGCCTCCCCGAACCGAAATAAATTTTGAATGCGACCATTGTAGCGCGAATCGGCGCTCAAGCATCCTAACCCGTGAGCAGCCGCGGGCGATTCTTGGCACTACCAAAGGTTAGGATGCCTATGGGAGGTGCTTGGTTCGCCAGCCGGTTGGGAGGTAGGAGGTGGCAAAAGAGCGGACGAGTTGGGTGAGAAATCGCTGTATTGTGTAGTAAGGGATGCATTATCATAGTGATACAGGCACACAACAATCTTGACAATATCACGCTCAACGTGTAATATTGCGCGTGTTTGAAACTACTTTTATCCGACCGAGGCTCTAGCACGGTCAGGAGTTGATTCTATGAGCAAGATTATAGGTATTGACCTCGGCACCACCAATTCGGCGGTAGCGGTGATGCAGGGAGGCGAGCCAGTCGTAATCCCCAACCAGGAAGGCGCGCGAACCACGCCGTCGGTTGTGGCGATTACAAAGAGTGGCGAGCGGCTGGTTGGCCAGGTGGCCAAGCGACAAGCGATCACGAATCCCGAGAATACGATTTACTCGATCAAGCGGTTCATGGGGCGCCGCTACGATGAAGTGAATGAAGAAATGAAAATGGTCCCCTACAAAGTGGTGCGCAAGGGCGACCATGTTGCGGTGATGGCGCAAGGGAAGGAGTACAGCCCGCCGGAAATTTCAGCGATGATTCTGCAAAAGCTGAAGACCGCCGCGGAAGATTTCCTGGGCGAGAAAGTGACGGAAGCGGTGATCACCGTTCCCGCATACTTCAACGACGCGCAGAGAACCGCGACCAAGGACGCGGGGAAAATCGCCGGGCTGGATGTGAAGCGGATTATCAACGAGCCTACGGCGGCGGCGCTGGCGTACGGCCTGGATAAAAAGAAGGATGAAACGATCGCCGTTTACGACTTTGGCGGCGGCACGTTCGACATTTCCATTCTGGAAGTCGGCGAGGGCGTGATCGAAGTGAAAGCCACCAATGGCGACACGCACTTGGGCGGCGACAATATCGACCAGCGGATCGTCGACTGGCTGATCGAAGAGTTCAAGAAGGACGAAGGGCTCGATCTGCGCGGGAAGGGCAACGAGATGGCGCTGCAGCGACTGCGCGATGCGGCCGAGCGTGCCAAGATCGAACTTTCAACCACCATGGAAACGGAGATCAACCTTCCGTTCGTCACCGCAGATGCATCCGGTCCGAAGCACCTGGTGAAGAAACTGACGCGGGGACGCCTGGAAGCGATGGTGGACGACATCATCCGGCGCTCCGTGGAACCCTGCAAACTTTGCATGAAGGATGCGGGCGTCGATCCGGGAAAAATCAATGAGGTCGTTTTGGTCGGCGGCCAGACTCGCATGCCCAAAATCCAAGAGCTGGTGAAAGAGCTTTTTGGGCGCGAAGGCCACAAGGGCGTGAACCCGGACGAAGTGGTGGCCGTGGGCGCGGCGATTCAAGGCGGCGTGCTAGGCGGCGAAGTGAAAGCCACCAACGGCGACACCCACTTGGGCGGCGACAATATCGACCAGCGGATCGTCGATTGGCTGATCGAAGAGTTCAAGAAGGACGAAGGGCTAGATCTGCGCGGGAAGGGCAACGAGATGGCGCTGCAGCGACTCCGCGATGCGGCCGAGCGCGCCAAGATCGAACTTTCGACCACCATGGAAACCGAGATCAACCTTCCGTTCGTCACTGCAGATGCTTCCGGTCCGAAACACCTGGTGAAGAAACTGACGCGAGGA
>DASYZC010000320.1:0-1746 GCA_035949735.1 Candidatus Acidiferrales bacterium
TAAGGCGATCTATGACGGCGCCATCCCGGGCATGTTGCACGTGCTTGATCCGCATTCGAACTTCTTCGATCCGAAACAATACGCGCTATTTCGTGAAGAGCAAGAGGGCCGATACTATGGCGTCGGCATGGTTGTAGCGCAAAGGGACAACAACACCGTCGTTCAGTCGCCCTTCGTCAACTCTCCCGCTTATAAAGCCGGAATCCGTCCCGGTGATGTGATCCTGAAAGTCGATGGGAAAGCGTGCACAGGGTTGACCACAACCGAAGTGGCCGAGATGCTCAAGGGCGCCAAAGGAACCGCGGTCCACATCTCGCTAGGACGCGAGGGTTGGGAGAAACCGATTGAAGTCACAGTCGTGCGCGACGAAATCCCTCGGCCGGGCGTGCAGTTCTTCGAAATGGTGAAGCCCGGAATTGGATATGTCCGCGTCTCCACCTTCAACGAGACTACCGATAGCGATCTTTCGGACGCTCTGAAAAAGCTCGATGCGTCCAAATTGGACGGGCTGATCATCGACTTGCGAGGCAATGGCGGCGGTCTGCTGAATCAAGCAGTTGGCATGGCGGATATGTTTCTGGACAAAAACGAGCTCGTTGTGTCTCACCGTGGCCGGTCTTCCCCGGAGCGCCCGTATTATTCGGCGCGAGGAAATCAAGGTCTCGAAGTCCCGCTGATCGTGCTGGTAAACGGGCAGAGCGCTTCGGCATCGGAAATTGTGTCCGGCGCGATTCAGGATCACGACCGGGGACTGATCGTCGGTGAGACCACCTTCGGAAAGGGCTTGGTGCAGACGCAGTTTCCCTTGAGCGAGAATACCGCGCTCCTGCTAACGACAGCACGCTACTACACGCCCAGCGGTCGGCTGATCCAGCGCAATTACAAGAACGTGACCCTCTATGATTACCACTACAATCCCCAGCGCCCGAAAGCCCCGGAAGTAAAGCTGACCGACACGGGACGCCAGGTATACGGACAGGGCGGAATCACTCCCGATGTGGCTGTAGCCGCTCCAAAGCCAAATGATTTCGAGGATCTGCTTGAACGCCGGGGCATCTTCTACCCACTTCCCGAGGGCGTGGGCGATTTCGTGCGATTTTATCTCGGCCAGAAACCCACTGTGACCAAGGACTTCGTGGTTGACGATGCGGTAGTCGCCGAGTTCAAGAAATATCTAGCCGACCAGCACATTCGAGTCACCGATCAGCAGATCCAGCAAAATCTCCCTTGGCTGCAATGGGAGATTAAGCGCGAGGTATTCACAACTCTATTTGGATTGAATGAAGGCTACAAAGTTGAGCTGGATAACGATCCGCAGCTCGTTAAGGCCGAAGATTCGATTCCCCAAGCCAAGGCGCTTTACGCGAATGCCAGGAAAATTGTCGCGGAGCGCCAGTCCAGCACGCAGCCCTAGCCGGTTCTACGAAGGTGGGGTGGATTTCGGAACCGAGGGGTGTCTCGCCACAACCCCCGCCTCGGAAAGCGACCGCTATTTCGCGGTCGCAGGCCGCGATTCGAGTTGCGCGAGAGTATTGCGGGCCCCGGCCGCATCCCCCGAGTTAGGGGCCACTTTCAAGTAATTTCGCAACTGTTCAGCCTCTGAGCGGGGGTCCCCTTTAGCGGCATAAATCTGAGCCAAGAGAAGGTGCAGTTGCGGGAGATGATGCCAAGGGTCAAGCGCGACCGCAGCGAGCGCGCTCGTCTCCGCCTTGGCTAGGTCATTGAGGTGGAAGGCGGCATCGGCCG
>DASYZC010000321.1:0-8123 GCA_035949735.1 Candidatus Acidiferrales bacterium
GTGACCACGCCTCGCCAGACGATCGACGTGGCAGGAGTAAAAAATGATTTGATCGCGATGGGACAGGCTGAACGCGTATACCAGGCTGAACACGGCTCCTACGCCTCGCTCGACGACCTGGTCTCAAGCGGCGCGATGAGCGTGAAGAAAACAGGACGCGGCGGTTACACCTATGAAGCGGAAGCGTCCGCAGACAGCTTTCGGGTTTCGGCGCATTGCCCGTCCGACACGCCTCCCGGCTGCACCAGCTACGTGATCGACCAGACGATGGAAGTCCAACCTGTTCCGTGAAACTTCGCTAACAGTTTAGCGAAGGCCAACGAGTTTCAGCGGTTCGCCTGGGGCTTGGCTGCCTCGCAAAGCGGCGAGAGTTCGCGCAAGCGCTTCACGGTTTCAACGACGCGGGCAGCTGCATACTCGATTTCCTCGTCGGTATTGAAACGCCCTAGCCCGAAGCGGATGGAGCTATGTGCGACTTCCTCGGGTACTCCGAGCGCGCGCAGCACGTAACTAGGCTCGAGCGTCGCCGACGTGCACGCCGAGCCGCTCGAGACCGCCACGTCGTTGATTCCCATCAAGAGTGCGTCGCCTTCCACTCCTGCAAAGCTTACGTTCAGATTATTTGGCAGCCGGTGATCCATCGAACCATTGATAGATGTGCCTTCGAGACGGCTTGTGATCGCATCCTTCAATTTGTCGCGCAGGCGCCGCAGCCGCTCGCTCTCCTCGACCATCTCTTTCTGACACAATTCACATGCCCGGCCGAGCCCAACGATTCCGGGAACGTTGAGCGTTCCGGAACGCAAGCCGCGCTCGTGGCCGCCGCCATCGATCATGGCACTCAGATCGACGCGAGGATTCTTCCGGCGCACATACAGCGCTCCCACACCCTTGGGCCCGTAAATCTTGTGCGCTGAAATCGAAAGCAGATCGATACCCTCTTTTTGGACGTCGATGGGAATCCTGCCCACAGCCTGCGCTGCATCCACATGAAAGAGCACCTTCTTTTCCTTGGCAACTTTGCCGATCGCTTCGATGGGCTGAATCACTCCGATTTCGTTGTTGGCGTACATGATGGAAATCAGAATCGTGTTCGGAGTGATCGTGCAGCGGAGTTCGTCCAGATCGATCAATCCATCCGGGTGAACCGGCAGGTAGGTGACTTTGCAGCCGGAGGTCTCCAGACGCTTGCATGTGTCGAGCACCGCCTTGTGTTCCGTCGCCTGGGTGATGATGTGGTTGCCCTTACCACGATGTTCCTCCGCGACGCCCTTGATCGCGAGATTGTTCGATTCCGTCGCGCCGCTGGTGAAGATGATCTCCCTGGGGCTGGCGTGGATGAGGCGGGCGATTTGTCCACGCGCGTTTTCGACAGCGTCTTCAGCTTTCCAGCCGAATTCGTGGCTGCGGCTGGCGGCATTGCCGAATTTTTCCGTGAAATAAGGCAGCATAGCCTCCAAGACGCGCGGATCGACGGCCGTGGTCGCGTGGTTATCGAGGTATACGGGCAGCTTAAGCGCCATTTGCTTCATTTTAGTCCGCTTACCACAAGGCGTCCAGCGAGGGGATGTTGCGGACCCGAAGAAGAAATCTCCAGGCGCGCCTTGCAAGATCGCGCCTGGAAATCGGAAGCGCTGAAGAGCTAGTGCTGAGGTGTTGTTCGGTGGGGCATGGGTTTTTTCGCTCCACCCACCTTTTCGGGAATCACACTGGGATCGACCTTTACCTGGTCCCAATGCATAAGAAAGGGAGAAGGATCGTAGCCCACCAGCATGCCTGAAAACCGAATGGGGTCATCTTTCGAAAGCCGCGCCACATCGGGTTGCGGCGCAACGGGCGGCAGATTCGCAGCCGCGTTGGCATTTGACGCAGGCGTACTCGCCGGCTTGGGCGCGGTCCAAACCTTCACGTCCATATTGGCCATCGTTGCGGCCTGCATCTCGTCGGAGCTGGCGCTTGTGAACACCATGAAATCGATGTAACCCTCGGATTTCTGGGCGTCAATAATTTTGCCGACGACCTCCGGAAACTCTGCGCCGCAGATAGCCAACCAAGTCATCTTGGCTTTATCGCCTCCGCCGCTCAGATCGCTGATGACAGTGATGATGGTGCTGGCCTGGCTGATTTTTGTCAGATCGTCGTGGCTTGGAATCGTATAAGTTGAAGGCCGGTCGGGCGAATTGGCCGCGAGCTGCAAAAGCTCGTTCAATTGCGGGTCCACCTGGCTGTCACATCCCGGCTGCTCGTAAGCGAGGATTCTCGAGCGAAGATAGTCCTTCACTTTTGCGTCGTCGGGGACTTTCAAGGCGATGGCGCGCGCTAGATACCAAAACCCGTCCAGCGATTGGGGTGGAGTGGTCGCAAGATAGGCAAGACCCAAGCGATAATCGGTTACGGCATCCTTCGGATTGATGGCCAGAGCCGCTTTGAAAGCCTCGATCGAGGCGGGGTAATCCTTCAACTGGAGGTCCGCTGCACCTGCGGCTGCATCGAGGAATGCGGTGCCTTCCTTGACCTGATCATCCGTCACCGTCGAGTTAGGCATCTTCTTAAGATCCGGAAAGAGCTTCACTCCCAAAAGCGCCGCGTCTCTTTCCTTAACGAGTTGGTCGTGAGCATCGGGCGCTTTTGCGTCGAAAGCCAGTCCAAATAGCTGCACGCGAGCCTGAAGGGCTTGCACTCGAAGAGCCAAGTTCGCCTTATCGAGGGCGATCAGCTTGTCGGCATACTCGATGGCCTTTGGATAGTTCTTGAGCTGGTAATAAGTCTGATAGTAAAACTGATAAATGTACTCCATGAGCGTGGAGTTGGGAAATTGGGTGACGAAGGCGTCGAGCTTCTTGATTCGTGCCTGTGGATCTTTCTCAGCCGCTGCCGCTTGCTCGGCATTGTATTCGGGCAATGTGTAGCTAGGTTGCTGGCTCTGCTGCGCTCCTTGGGCCGCGGCCCGCCGCGCGATGGAAGGCGCCAGGAGAAGAACGGCCAAAATTATTGCCATCCTCTTCAGATACATTTGCATGCTCACTCTCCGCCTCCTGGGACAAAACTCATTTCGGGTGGCCGCGACGGCTCAGAAACGACCACCGCCGCTGCGGGGCAAAACAGCGCAAGCAACTCAAATCCACGGGATTATAGGGAAAGCCTTCCACCCGCGCAAGTCTTAAACCAGTAAAGTCTTCGGATCGCCGTTTCCCCGCGTCGCTCGCACATTGTCTACATGTTAGGATGTAGCCTGAAGGATAGAAGTGGCTTCGCGAATGAGTGGCATGACGACAAATCCGCCGCTCGAAGGCAAGGTCGCCCTCGTTACGGGCGCGAGCCGCGGCATCGGCCAGGCCATTGCGCGGACTCTAAGCCGCATGGGCGCGACGCTCAGCCTGTGTGCGCGGGACCCCCGAAAGCTCCAAAGTGCGCGCCGCGAACTTGAAGCCGATGGAGCCAAGGTCCTGGACGTGCCAGCGGACGTCTCTCGCCGCGATGACATCACATCGCTCGTGCAAACCACGGAGCGTTCCCTCGGGCCCATCGAGATTCTAGTCAATAACGCAGGAATCGGTCATTTCGCTCCTATCCAAGAAGTCTCCGAAGCGAATTGGGACGCTACATTGGACACCAATCTGAAGGCCGTATTCCTGCTCAGCAAAGCGGTAGCCCCGGGAATGATCTCTCGCCGCAGCGGTCACATCATCAACATAGCGTCGCTCGCAGGTAAGAGTGCTTTTGCCGGCGGCGGTGTTTACTGCGCATCTAAGTGGGGCTTGCTCGGACTTACTCAGTGCGCGGCTGAGGACCTCCGTCCGTATGGCATAAGAGTTAGCGCGATCTGCCCCGGCTCCGTGGCCACGGATTTTTCTCCTCACTCGAGCAAAGACCCGGGCAAAATGCTTCAGCCGGAGGATGTGGCCCATGCTGTGGAGATGATCCTTACGCAGGCGCAACAAAGCTTTATCAGCGAAGTGCTCCTGCGACCGACACAGAAGCCCTAATCCAGCGTCGAATCCTCACCGATGGGTGCAGCATCAAAGGCTGGTAAAGCAGAGGCGACATCAATGATTAACATCCGACATTCCGAGGATCGTGGCCACAATCAGCTTCCTTGGCTCGACTCGCATTTCACATTTTCATTCGACCGTTACTACGATCCCGACCATGTGCAATTCCGTTCACTGCGCGTTATCAATGAGGACGTGATCGCGCCTGCCCAGGGTTTTCCGATGCATCCGCACCGAGACATGGAGATTCTCACCTGGATTCTCGAAGGCGCCCTGGAACATCGGGATAATGCAGGGGGCAGCGGCGTGATCCGCCCCGGAGAACTCCAGCACATGACCGCCGGCAGCGGCGTGATGCATAGTGAGTTCAACCCTTCGCCGAAAAACCCGGCGCACCTGCTTCAAATCTGGCTTCTTCCGGAGCGCAAGGGTCTCGCGCCATCGTACGAGCAGCTCGCTTTTCCAGACTCGGACTTGCGCGGCAAATTCAATCTTGTTGCCGGACCGAAAGCGCCCATCACGATTCATCAGGATGCGAATCTTTATATCGCGCGCTTAAACGAAGGTGATAAGGCGAAACACGCCATTGCGCCGGGCCGCCATGCGTGGGTTCAGATTGCGCGAGGCGCAATTGAACTCAATGGGCGCGAATTGAAAGCTGGCGACGGCGCCGCGATTTCCGGAGAATCCGAGCTTAGCGTCAAAGCTCGCGAGGCTTCGGAAGTCCTGGCATTTGATCTCGCGTGAACCGGAGTCATTCTCCCCTCGATAGCCGGCTGTGTCCTGTATTGCCAATTAGTCATTGCCTTTCAATACGGGTTGAATCGCCTTGGCTTCGCATCCGAATTCTCGGTGAAACACCAGTGCACGAAATCCGGCGTATATCGCTGGACCACGTCGCCCGGCACATCTGATTCCTCCAGCTCGTGAAACTTGAATTTAATCTGGCCATCAGGGTTCACCGTGCCAGTCAGAAACATGCATGGCCACGACGATCGTATGGACCCGCTATCGGCGGAATCAGCGCGCAATCTCGCTTCGAACCACGCCAATTGCTCGGCATCGAAGCTTTGGTCGATACCGTTATCCAGGGTTATGAAATCTACTGCGTTTTGTATCCAGCGATAATAAATGTGGGGTTTGGAATCGTTCGCGTCGTCGAGCAACCGCTGCGCGCGCAACTTGGGCTGGTCGAGACATTGACGTGGCCGCTGGAAGATTCCCGCCCTCCTGCGCTTGGGATACCACCGGCGTGAGGCTGAGAAACGCAAGCATCACTGCCGTCGAGATCAGCGCGCTTCCTTTAAGACTGACCGCCCGATGCCGGCGGCTGCCTAGCCGCAGATTCTGTGTTCCAGTATTCACCGTTCTTTTCGCCCGGGAAAATTCTCCCAGACTCAACGCGATCTAACCACGAAATTCGGGAGCTGCTGGCCACTGGGTAATACCGCTGTGGATGACTTTGCGCCCGCGTGGAGATGTGGGCCGAGTAGGCATACTACGAGGATACAGAGAAAATCTTTACACGAGGGCCTCGAACGACGCAAGTACCTGTTGGTGTAAAGAAAAATCGTCTACGGTGAAAGTGCAAGTGAGCACTAAAATCGGGAATTTTAGCCTGTTAGTTCGAGGCCATGCGGGTTAGGCGGGAAACGCACGAGAAAGGGACGATCACTCGACCATTTCGGCGGCAGAATGGCGGACGGTTTGGGTAAGTTAGGGGTTAGCGTAGAATACGCTGCGCACTCGAACGCTAAAGGAATCGCGATGAAATTCGGCGGCATACATCTGATGGGGCTTCCGCGGCCCTGGACCGACGAGTCCGACCATAATCTGCTGAGCAACGCTCTCGATCTGGCGGAACTTTCCGACCAGTGCGGATTTGATTATGTCTGGGGCACCGAGCACCACTTCCTCGAGGAATACTCTCACTCGGCGGCGCCGGAAATGTTTCTGGCGGCCTGCAGCCAGCGAACGAAAAATGTGCGGCTCGCACACGGGATCATCCAAACGCCTCCCAACATCAATCATCCCGCACGCGTGGCGGAGCGTATTGCGGTGCTCGATCTGATCAGCAACGGGCGCTGTGAATTCGGCATGGGCTCTGGGGCGACGACGACGGAACTCGGAGGATTCAACGTTCCTCAACAAGACAAAAAGGCGATGCAGATCGAAGGATTCCGGGTAGCGGTGCGGATGATGGTGGAAAATCCGTTCACTGGATTCGATGGGCGATACGTGAATGTGCCTCCGCGGAACGTGGTGCCGAAACCCTTGCAGAAGCCGCATCCGCCCCTTTGGATGGCGTGCTCCCGACGCGAGTCAATTCTGGAAGCGGCGAGGCTGGGATTGGGCGCTTTGACTTTCTCTTTCGCGAGCCCATCGGAGGCGCGCCAGTGGGTGAAGGATTATTACGAGACAATTGAAAATGAATGCGAACCACTAGGTTACGCCGTCAATCCGAACATCGCCATCGCCGCACCTTTTTTGTGTGACCGGGATCAGAAGCGTGTGGAGGAGATCGGGGCCGAGAATTACGGCTTCTTCGTCTACGGGTTGGGACACTACAGCTTTTTCGGGGAGCACCGTCCGGGGAAGAGCGACATCTGGAACGATTACAAAACGAGTCCCAAAGGCGCCGCGAGGCCCGAATTCACCGCGACACACTGTATTGGAACGCCCGAGAAGATTCGCGAAAGCCTTCGCCAATTCGAGGAAGCCGGGATCGACCAAGTGGTCGCCGTACGGCAAATTGGGCGTCTTTCGCTAGACATGCAGTGCTCTTCGTTGCAGCTTTTCTCGCAAGAGGTGTTGCCTGAATTCAAGGAACGCGAACTTGCGAACGCTCGATGGCGCGACGAGCGGAACGCGCGAATTTCAGAGAAGGCGATGGCCCGCAAGCCGAAGGTCCAGGCACCGGCCGTAGAGACGGTTATTCCGTCAGCCGGGCGCCACTAGCCGAGCAGGGACGGCGATGGTCGCGCGAAAACCGCCTACTTCGACGCCAGCGTCACGCAGGAATCCTCGTAATTGCCGGAACCCATGGCGCCCTCAGGAAAAATCCCGTGCTCAGAGATCCACTCGAAGGATTTCTTGAACACATCCTTAGTATAAGGCTCGAAAACCAAGCGCTCCCCAGGACCCCAGCGACGCGTATCCATCACATCGTGGAAGCGTGTGGGAAACTCTTTCTTGTAATAGTGCGTGTAGAGGTCGGGACGCAGGTCAATATCGCGCTGAGCTTTTCGCAGGGCGCGGAAATACTTGCGCACGTCGTCCATATCCGGATCGCGGGTGATGAGCGACGCCATCATGAAGGTCGTATCAATGACTTTGCGAAAGCCTAGCTGCTCGAGCAAATAGTAAGGCCCGCTGAAGAGAGAAGCCGCGGGAACTTTGCGGTCGATCAGGAGTTCCATGCGACTGAAAAGCATGCCATCAGCAAAGGAAAGCTTGATGTCGGCGGGCTTCATGTACTGTTCAAGAGACTGGATAGCCGAGTAGTGGCTGCCCGACTGGTAGCCAACCGAAATGGGAACGCCTGCAAGCTCGGCCGGGCCGTGGATAGGCGACTCGGGGGGTACAAAAATTCCGGCGGGCGCGACTGAGTAGGCATCGGCGTAAAGCTTGCCGTGGCCGACTGAGGCAGAGACGTTTACGGTCCAGTGACAGGCACAGCCGATGTCAGAAGCCCGTCCTTTTTCGAAGGTTTGGAAAGCCCCGACCTTGTCTCCCAGGTTGTGCTTCCTGGCTTCGTCGGACGCGAGCGCTTCCCGGAACTCGTAGTCCAGCCCTTCAGCGGCGAAGTAGCCTTTTCCCTCGGCAACCCATTCGTGAAGGCGCATATGCGGTGCAATCGTGAACTTCGCCATCCTTGACCCCTTCGCGCCCTGTCGTGGGCGCATCGCTCAAATCGTACCACAAGTACCCTCGCGGGGCGGTCGCGCCGGGCTTTGGTGAGGCGGATGTGTGGGATATACTTCTGTGCCCAAGATCTAGCGTCTTGACTCATACTTGGGGGTTTAGCGAATCCCAGCGCGCCCTGAAAGCCACGATCTTAACTTCAGTATGCAGCATAGACTTCGACGATTCCTGGACAGGAATCGTGTAGGGCAACCGTGAAACCACGAA
>DASYZC010000322.1:0-2395 GCA_035949735.1 Candidatus Acidiferrales bacterium
TTAGTGTCATTCCGAGAGGATGCGACCGGCATCCGGCGAGCCTGTCTGCCGCAGGCAGGGAATCTGCTTTGCCTTGTCTGACACAGGTTCCGGCCTATACTCTGACAGCGTTTGTCATCGTGAGGAACGCCTTTCGCGCCGAAGGATCTGCCCGGGCCAGCTGCCAACAGTCTTCCTGAACGTTAAATTATTTGTGAATTGGCCAGCGGAGTTTAGGGAAGACATCGTCGATGAACAAATCGAAGATGCCGATAGCGCCCACGGACCGCCCCGTAAAGGAGTTCGTCGGAAACTCGGCTGCCGCGCCGATTTCAAAATAGTGTCCGACATACGCCAGCCCCGGTCGAATAAAACCCTGCGGACGCAACCCACTTCCCGCGCTGCCTTGACCCCACAAAAAGTTAAATTCCGTAAAGGGGAAAAGATTTCCGGTGACGGCTTGCAGCGAGCGGCCCTTCCGGATGGCACCATCCTCAAGAGCAAATCCGGCGCCGGCGTGGCGCACGAAAGCATTGACGTAAGGCAAGCTGTACTCCACCACGATATCGGCGTGGGGAACTTTCCCTGGCGCAAGCTTGGAATCACCTTTGATGGGGAGGTCGAGCGCGAAATCTCCCTGCAGTGCCAGAGGTCTGAGCCATTTTAGAACAGGGCTGGGCGGCAAGTCCCCAAACCCTTTCGCGTACAAAAGTTCAGGTGTCAGCGTCGTGGAGGAATCCGCACCAACATGGGGATTCCCCGTGGGCGCTTCCAGGCGAAAAGCAGAAGACAGAATAAATTCGTGCGTCGCGTTCCGGTAGACGGCGTACTTAGCTCCAAATCCAATGTTGCCAAGGCCCACGATGGAATTCTGCCCGTTGGGTGTGAAGGAAACGATGCTGTTATCGAAGCTCACGGAAAATCTCGGCATCAATTTCTTTTCCACGGAATAATTGAACGCGATCGTGTGACCGTCCGGAGTTTGGATAACTTCCCATACGGGCAGATCGAGTTCGTTCTTCGGATTGGCGTCCTCCGTCACCAACGGTTCGATGAACAATCGCTTCCCGACGATTCCGTGGGCCGGAGCACTCGGCGCAAAGCAAAAAGATCCGCCCAGCACGCAAAAGCTCCAAAACGCAGATACACATCGCCAACGCATAATTCCTCCCCCTATTCGAAATCAGAAACTCGAAACGGTGAAGTGGCGGAATTACGCTCTTGGCGGTTTGAATGGTTCGAAAATGAATCCTGGCGAAGCCATGTTACGAGGGAAAAACGAAAAGAGCCGCGCAGTTGTCGGCGCCGGAAGCGACAAACCATTGGCGAGTTGAGTCGGAGCGAGCGGCGACGCGAGTCCGTAATCGATATTTTTGTTCGAATTGCACTGCAGGGCGCATGCTGACGAGCCCGCCGATCCGCTGCCGGCGCAATTCATATTCATGGCGTGTTTATGGGGCAGGCAGCAGATCATCGTGCATTGGCTGGCCGTGCAGGCATAGCTGCGCGACAAAAGCGCGAGCGGCGCGGCCAGCAGCGCGAGGATGAGGGCGGCAGATTGAATGCGGCGCGTCATTTATTTGTTTCGTATCAAATATTTGTTTCGTATCAAATGCCAATCGCCCGCCGATGGTAACACAACCGGCGAATCGTGCTGTTTCCAATACGCATTGACCGGGCACGGTGGATTGTCATTTCCGTTTTTTCGGGCTACGCTCGCGTGGCGATGCTGCTTTTCAAATTGATTTACGACCACGGATACGATTTGCATCTGGGCGCGCACGTCTTTCCCTCGCAAAAGTACCGGCTGGTGCGCGAAACATTGCTGCGGGAAGGGTTGGCCGATGAATCTGATTTTATTTCGCCGGCACCGGCGGCCGATGAAGATGTTCTGCGCGTTCATGAGCCCGAATATGTCCACAAATTAAAAACGGGCACGCTGAATTATCTCGAAATCCTTCGCATGGAGGTTGCCTACTCAGAAGAGCTGATCAATGCCTGCTGGCTCGGCGCGGGCGGCTCAATCGAAGCAGGGAAGCGCGCGCTGGCCGACCGCTGCGCGGTGAACATCGGCGGCGGATTTCATCATGCGTATCCCGATCACGGCGAAGGCTTCTGCGTGATTCACGATGTCGCCATCGCCATTCGGCGTTTGCAATTCGATGGCGCGATCAAAACGGCGATGACCATCGACACGGACGTGCATCACGGAAACGGAACGGCGGCGATTTTTGCTGGCGATGAATCCGTGTTCACATTCTCGATTCATCAGGAAAATAATTATCCGCATCCCAAGCCGCCGTCGGATCTCGACGCGAATCTCCCCGACGGAATCACCGACGCGGATTATCTTGCAATTCTGGAGGCGCACTTGGTTCGAACGTTTGAAATGTTTCGGCCGGATTTGATTTTTTAC
>DASYZC010000323.1:0-6182 GCA_035949735.1 Candidatus Acidiferrales bacterium
CTCGGAGATTGACTTCAAGCCAGCGACGCTGTAAGAACTGCTGACTTGCTCTAGGGAGGGCACCATGTTCACTGATGCAAAAACCGGCAGGGTGATGGCTTGATTTGAGGAAATGGCGCTCTACAACATGGTGCTAGTAGAAGCTCTCGGTTGGTCGAATAGAGGAAGATGATCGGTTGCAATAGCGATCCTCTCAAGCGCCTTCCGACCCATGTAACGAGGTGCTCCGAGAAACATCTGATTTCGGAACGCTAAACAAGCGAATCCCATTTCCTGATTTCGCTCGACTTACGGCAGGCGAATCGAAGGAGTTTTTGGAACACAGCTCCAATCCAGGCCGAGAGCAGATGTCCTCAAGCGTGATGAGCCCGGCCTCGTCCCTCGGTAATGACTGGCTCCCAGTAGATTTCCTTACAAACCCGACACTCCCTCCGGACCCTACCGCTCGACAATTCGGAAGCTTGTAAATGAATCGCGTCCCCATAGTTCTTCCAGCATTTCGGACAGAAGGGCACGTCATCCCCCTCCTGAAAGTAGTAAGCGAGCGGTGGGCGCGTATGCATCCTTGTCGTCAAGTCCGGTTGATGTTTGAGGTCTGCCAGTTCGGAGGTAAGCGTGAGGTTGCGGGCCTCTAGCTCGAAGACGTCTTTCTGCAAATCGAGGATGAGCTCTACAAGCTCGCGGTCGGTGGTGCTTTTGATTATTCCCCTGATCTTCTTGAGCGTGCTGAGTGGGTCCATCTTCGCACATTTTGCCAACAGCTTGAGGTTCGAACTAGCTTAGAAGGAGCCGCACGAAAATACTACTGGTCGCAGGGACAGGCGAAAGAAAAGCATGAGGCAACGGAACGGATTCGTGGTCCATCCAAGTGACCCCTACTCCCAGAAGAGGAACCGAGGGGATTCGTCCAGAACCCCGTGCTATTCCTTGAGAGATACGGGATCGGACTCGTTCTTCGGGGATGCCTTATCCAACAAAGAGACTAATTCACGGCCGGAGGCCGGTACACCCACCTTGCCTTCACGCACAATCTGCACAGCCTTGAGGTCGCGTCCATAGAGTTTCCTGTTGGCGCTCCCGTCAAACCGAAGCGTGGAACCCTCGAGGGAGATCCCGGCGAACAGTCCACGGGACCGGGAATAGCTGAGGATCTCCGCCCTCATTACGACGTCGGTATCCGCCGCCGCTGAGCGCCCCTTAGGCCCCGCCGCGGCAGAAGCGTCGGCGCCGAGTTTCACTTTGCTGTTCATGATTGAGTTCGCGCCCTTGGGATTCATTACCAATAGCACGAGGTCCGTGGCCTGGCCGCCTAACTGGAAACCTATGTTTGCCCCTTCGAGTGCAAATAGTGCGGGAGAGCTCCAATGCCCCGTAAAATGTTCGCCGGCCCGACAAGTGATGGCGCCACGACCGAAGTCCCCTCCCACGCCGATCGCGAACTTCAGGACGGACGGAAATACGATGACGCATTCGGCCTTGTTGAGCAGGTCCTTCGGAATCCCGTCGGGGATGTCCATGATTTCCTTGAATACTTGGCCACACGCTTCGAGGCGCTTTTGCTCCCTGCTTTCATTCGCAGCGAACGTGGGACACGTCAGGATAATGGCGACGATAAGACCACAGGTTTTTCTCACGGCACGGCTCCTAACCATCTACACGATTCTTTCGTTATCACGGGAGGATCACAACTGGCCTAGAGGCCAGCCTTGTCCTAAGTAGAAACCGAAAAGCGACTATGAGTAATAGCTCCCACTCGAAATACACGAAAACACCGATAGCTGATGGTTCGATACCCTACCTACGATCCGTGTTGGTCATTAACCGGTACTACCACTTGGTTGGAAACCGAGGGTCAGGCGGTGTCCAGCGGCGGGGGCGATAAATGTCCCAAGGGATTCTAATCGCGGACGACAGCAGCACCGTTCGCCGGGTCATTCATAACTATCTAGCCGAGAGAAATTTTCATGTTTGCGGGGAAGCCGTCGATGGTGAAGATGCTATCGAAAAGACCCGGAAACTCAAGCCCGATTTGATTCTCCTAGATTTGGCGATGCCTCGGGCGAATGGCATCGTTGTGGCTTCCGTCCTGAAAGACATGATGCCAAGCGTGCGGATAGTTTTGTTCACAATGTACAGCGAAGCTGTGCGCAGGACATTCACTTCACTTAATGACGTCGATGCGATAGTTGATAAAGCCGACGGCATCGGCAAACTGATGGAGTGTGTTCAATCCTTGCTCAATTCACCCGAGCCGCGTTAGTCGATTGAGACAAGCCGGAGAAGGCGAAAGTCGCTGAGCATCTTCCCCGTCCCCAGTACCACCGAGGCCAGCGGATCGTCGGCGATTGAAACGGGCAGGCCGGTTTCCTCCCGGATGCGCTTGTCGAGGTTTTTCAGTAGCGCTCCACCGCCGGTCAGCACTATCCCGCGGTCGCTGATATCCGCGGAAAGCTCGGGTGGGGTGCGCTCGAGCGCCACACGGATGGCGTTCAGAATCGTGGTCAAGCATTCGGAGAGCGCCTCGCGGATTTCGCTGTCGTCGATGGTGACCGTCCGCGGCATGCCCTCGATCATGTTGCGACCCTTCACCTCCATCGTGAGAGGCCTTTCCAAAGGATAGGCGGAACCAATTTCCATCTTGATCTGTTCGGCGGTGCGCTCGCCCACCAGCAGGTTGTACTTCCTCTTCAGATAGTGCATCACCGCTTCGTCCATCTCGTTGCCGGCCACGCGCACCGAGCGGGAATAGACGATGCCGCTCATGGAGATGAGAGCGATGTCAGTTGTGCCGCCGCCGATATCCACCACCATGTTGCCCGAAGGCTCCTCGATAGGGAGCCCTGCGCCGATG
This sequence comes from Candidatus Acidiferrales bacterium, assembly GCA_035949735.1. Taxonomy (GTDB): domain Bacteria; phylum Acidobacteriota; class Terriglobia; order Acidiferrales; family UBA7541; genus Palsa-295. The sequence continues at coordinate 2,852 of DASYZC010000323.1, forward strand.
GCTGCAGCCAGGGCCTGCTCGACCAGGTACACCTCGCTCGCTCCCGCTCGGTAGGCCGAGTCCTGCACGGCGCGCCTCTCCACCGGCGTAATCTCGCTGGGCACACCGATGACGATGCGCGGATGTACCAGCACGCGCCGGTGGTGCGCCTTCCGGATGAAGTAGGTGAGCATCTTTTCAGTCACTTTGAAATCGGCAATTACACCGTCCTTCATCGGCTTGATCGCCACCACGTTTCCCGGCGTCCGTCCAAGCATCTCCTTAGCCTCGTGTCCCACCGCGATCACTTCACCGCTATTCTTGTTGATGGCCACGATCGAGGGGTCGTTTACGACGATTCCTTTGCTTCGGGCGAATACGAGGGTGTTTGCAGTTCCCAAATCAATCGCTAGGTCGGAAGAGAAGAGGCTGAGGACCGACCGCATGTTGTAGAGGTTCTTGCTCACATGTTGCTTCTCCCTAAGACTGCAGTTGAGCACCGTTGCGGCAACACGTCAATTTGCCAGTCTTCGCGCTTTGCCGTTAGAATGCTTGGCAAAGCTGGCCGATCTACTCCCGCTTTCTGTCGTTCGAGCTTCTCTGTGGGGGCTCAATGACCGCGGGGGATTTCAATGCCATCCATGAGGCTGAGGGTGGTGATCTGTACTGGAGAACTCGCGTGTCCGACAAAGCGGTTTTAGCAATGACAATTGAGGATGCAACCGTTTCGGCGTGGCCCAGAATCCACGCCGAGGTCACAGCTAGGAATGGAAGGGCCAGCACTACTCGAGGATTTCTAGCTTGAGACGCCTTCACAGCTTCATGCCCGCCGCAGCCAGGATCGTGCGGATGGCATTGGCAGTGCGCCCATGGCGGGGCCGATTACTTTCCCGAGGTCGCTGGGGTGCACGCGCGACTCGAACACGGTGACCTGTTCACCTTCGATCAAATGGACCTGAACCTGGTCAGGGTTATCGACGAGCGCCTTCGCAATCGCCTCTACCAGCTCCTTCACGGGTCGACCTCAGCATGGAATGCACCTCACCTTGCGAGTCCGAACTCGCCCGATGTGACGCGGACGGGGTGCAAGGAGCTTGGCAGGTTTAGTACATTCCGCCCATGCCGCCGCCAGGGCCCACGCCTGCCGCGGCCTTCAAGTCCTCTTCCTTGATGTCGGCAACCAGGACTTCGGTAGTCAGCATCAGCGCGGCGATAGACGCGGCGTTCTGCAGCGCCAGGCGCGTTACCTTAGCCGGGTCGATCACCCCGGCCTTGACCAGGTCGGTGTATTCGCCGGACTCTGCGTTGAATCCGAAGTTCTCATCCTTTGAGTCGCGGATGCGACCGATCACCACGGCACCCTCGAGTCCCGCGTTCTGGGCAATCTGGCGCGTTGGCTCCTCTAGCGCGCGCTTCACGATGTTCACGCCGATCACTTCGTCGTTCTGAAGTTTGAGCTTCTCAAGTGCCGGGATGCAGCGAAGCAGGGCTATCCCGCCGCCGGGAACGATGCCTTCCTCGACCGCAGCGCGTGTGGCATGCATGGCGTCCTCGACGCGAGCCTTCTTTTCCTTCAGCTCGGTCTCGGTTGCGGCGCCGACTTTGATCACGGCAACTCCGCCGACGAGCTTGGCGAGCCGCTCCTGGAGCTTTTCCTTGTCGTAGTCCGAGGTAGCCTCTTCGATCTGCGCGCGGAGCTGCTTGATGCGGCCTTCGATCTCGCTGGCCTTGCCGGCGCCCGCTATGATCGTGGTGTTGTCCTTGTCAATTGTGACTTTCTTTGCGCGGCCGAGATCTTCCACCTTGACGTTCTCAAGCTTAATGCCGAGGTCCTCGGTGATTGCCTTGCCGCCGGTCAGGATGGCGATATCTTCGAGCATGGCTTTGCGGCGATCGCCGAAGCCGGGAGCCTTAACGGCGGCGCACTGCAGCGTCCCACGGAGCTTGTTGACGACGAGCGTCGCCAGCGCTTCACCCTCGACGTCCTCAGCAACGATCAGTAGCGGCTTGCCCATCTTGGCAATTTGCTCGAGCAGGGGAAGCACGTCCTTCATTGAGCTGATCTTTTTCTCGTGGATCAAGATGTGAACCTCTTCCAGCAAACACTCCATCCGCTCCGGATCGGTAACGAGGTAGGGAGAAAGATAGCCGCGGTCGAACTGCATACCTTCGACCACTTCGAGCGTCGTTTCCATCGTCTTCGATTCCTCAACGGTGATGACTCCGTCTTTACCGACCTTCTTCATCGCCTCGGCAATGATGCTGCCGACCTGCTTGTCGGTGTTGGCACTGATAGTGCCCACCTGCGCGATCATGTCGCCCTTCACTTCGCGGGAAAGGTTCCTGATCTCTTCCACGGCGACTTCCACGGCCTTATCAATGCCACGCTTGAGCGCCATTGGGCTTGCACCCGCCGCAACCGTCCGAACACCTTCGCGGAAGATGGCCTGGGCCAGGACGGTCGCCGTGGTAGTGCCGTCTCCGGCAACATCGGAGGTCTTCGAGGCGACCTCGCGAACCATCTGTGCCCCCATGTTCTCCAACGGATCCCGCAGCTCAATCTCCTTCGCTACCGTCACGCCGTCCTTGGTGATGGTCGGCGCGCCGAACTTCTTCTCGATAACCGCATTGCGTCCCTTAGGGCCGAGCGTGATCTTGACCGCGTCGGCCAAAATGTTGACGCCGCGCAGGATCGCCTGACGCGAATCCCCGCCGGTAACAATTTGTTTTGCCATTGGACTCCACCCTCCTAGGGTGAGTGCATATTTCTGTCCGGTCCACAATCTTGGATCGGGGAAGCTACCTCTTGCTGTAAGCTACCTCTTGCTGGATGCCGCTTTGGCCATACCGCTAACTTTCGCCAGGATTTCTTCCTCGCGAAGGATCAGATATTCCTGTTCATCAATCGTGATATCGTTGCCGGTATATTTGCCGAACAGGATGCGGTCCCCGGGTTTTACGTCAAGGGGAATGCGTGCGCCTTTCTCGTTAAGCTTGCCGGCACCTACGGCGATCACCTCCCCTTCCTGAGGCTTCTCTTTGGCCGTGTCAGGGATGATGATGCCGCCCTTCGCAGTTTCCTTCTCTTCCAACCTCCGCACTAATGCGCGGTCATGCAGGGGCGTCACATTCATAGTCATCGGTCCAACCTCCATTCATTCTAAAATTCACCACAGACGTTGTTCTTGGCCGCCGGCCGCCATCAGTACCGAAAGGATTTCAAATTGTTCTGGCGCGCCGTTTCCAGATCGTCGGCTTCCTTTTTCACTCGAGCGATTTCCATCTGCGGAGCATCCTCCCGTGCCTGCTTCGCGGCTGCGGCACTATCAGCTTCCGCCTGGTCATTCAGCTG
>DASYZC010000324.1:0-4703 GCA_035949735.1 Candidatus Acidiferrales bacterium
AAACGATTCGAGAGGATTTTGGTACTGCCCGCGTGGATCACGTTTTTTCCGGCAAGGACACGTTCGGCGCGGTGTACACGGTTGACGACGGCAGGGATGTGACCGCGACATCGCTCGATCCCTTCAGCATGGACATGGCGCGCTTGCGCGAGCAGGTGTTGAGCTTGGAAGAGACGCACGTCTTCTCGACCAAATTGGTGAACACCGCGCGCTTCGGCTACTCCCGCGCCGCATACTTTTTCCTTGGTGAACCCACGCCGGGAACGCCTGCCGCCGCTGTGACCAGCTTCGTTGGCAACTTGCCGACCGGCGCCGTGGTTGTGGGAGGCAGCACGGCCTCGAACCCAGCCACGCAGCTCGGGTTGGCCGGTAGCAACAATGGCACCAACCTGAATGTCTTCAGGAATCTTTTCACGTATGAAGATCAAATTCGGTTCACTCGCGGCAGGCATCAAGTCAGCTTCGGCGCGTGGTTTCAGCAGTTTCAATCGAACGAGAAGCTGGCGCTCAGCCAATACGGCCAAGCATCGTTCAGCAGCATCAACGCGCTGCTCGGCGGTGTCGTCGGAACGCTCACCTACGATCCCGCGCCAACGCAGATGAATTGGCGGTCGCTTTTTGCCGCATGGTACGCGCAAGATACGATTCGGGTGACCCCGAAGCTGACCTTGTCGCTCGGATTTCGGGCGGAATCTTCCACCGGTTGGAACGAGGCGCACGGACGCGCCGCCAACTACTTCTTCACCAATGGCGTGATTAATTCGGCTCCGCACATCGGCAATTCGGCGTTCAGTATCAACAACTCAAAATTCCTGCCGGAGCCGCGCATCGGCGCGGCGTGGAGTCCGTTCGGCGATAAGACGGTGGTTCGCGCGAGCTTCGGAATGTATAACGATCTGCAAGATGCGCTGGGATACCGGATGGACCAGAATGCGCCATTCAATCCGACCTTTGGGATTAGCAGCTTGCCCGTGGCGGATTTTCCTCTACCGGTTTCACCGGTACCGGCCAATGCAAAGCTGTCGCCCGGTGGCGTTCAGCCGGATCTGAAGCCGCCTACACTGATTTCCTATTCTTTGCGGGTTGAGCAAGAGTTGACGCCGAACACATCGCTCACCATTGGATACATTGGTTCGCACGGGTACCACGAAATCGTCGGCTTGGATGCGAATGAACCCGCTCCGGTAATTTGCCCGGGGCCGCCGTGTCCGGCAACGTTTCCCGCCAACTTTGGAGCGCTCACGGGGACCGCCGTGCGGGCTGGCACGTATTACACTCCCGCTGCATGTAGCGCGTCGGTTCCGAGTTGCAACTTCAACTTGCTAGGCACGTGGACATGGTTCGCGCTGGGCAGCAGCTCGTACAACGCTTTGCAAGTGGATTTGGTCCATCGCTTCAGCAGGGGAGTTTCGCTGCGCGGAACGTACACATGGTCGAAGGCTCTCGACGACGGCGATTCATTGAATGGCACGACTGCGAACAATGCACCTGGCTTGGTCTCCAACCCGTTCAATTTGAAAACCGATACGGGACTCGCGACATTCAACGCTCAGAATGTCGGAGTGATCAGCGCCATTTACGAATTGCCGTTTGGACGGGGCAAGGCTTTCGCCAATACTTTAGCGGGTTGGAGCGATCGCTTGGTGGGGGGATGGTCGCTCAACAGCGTCGTTACGGCGCAATCCGGTTTTCCGTTCACGCCCCAACTGAGCTACAACCCCTCGCGAAATGGCGACACGAAAAATCCCGTGCGGCCCTTCCTCAATCCGGCCTTCACCGGACCGGTTGTGCTTGGCAAGCCGGACGAGTGGTTCAATCCCGCTGCGTTCGTTGCTCAGCCCAACAACAGCGGCTTCTATGGCGATGCCCGGAGGGACACGCTGATCGGGCCGGGGCTCGCGACGTGGGATTTCTCGGTGATGAAGAATATCGCTCTTCACGAGGGATTGAGTCTGCAATTCCGAGCCGAAATGTTCAATCTTTTGAACCGTTCAAATTTCAACACGCCGAATCTGATTTTGGCGGTGCTGCCGCCCGGCTCTACGATTCCGCAAGCGAACCCCGACGCGGGGGCGATCACGAGTACTTCCACAACCTCGCGGCAAGTGCAGTTCGGATTGAAGCTGCTCTGGTGAAAGAGTTGGCGCTCACAATCTGCCCGTCTTGTAGGTAGTCTTCTCGACTCTCTCTAAAATCATCCTGCCATCGATACTTGCCGTGTCCGCGCGTCTGGCATGATTTGCTCTGTTAGAATCAGCAATTCGGTTCCGAGTTTCGCATCGTGAACATGAATCAAATCAAGCTGCCACATTGGCTGGCGAAGATTATCGCGGTGATGGGCGGAGGAGGATTGTTCGTCGCTAGTTTTCTCGACTCGTCCGTAATCACTCTTCCATTTATCGCCGATGCGCTGGTGATCCGCCTATCCGCGCAACGGCCGGCGCGGATGCCTTACTACTGTGCGATGGCCGCCCTGGGATCGCTCGCAGGCTGCATTTGGATCTATTTGCTGGCGAAGAAAGGTGGCGAGGCCTACTTTCACCGGCACGGCGGCAGAGGCTCGCATAAAGTGAAGCGATGGGTGCAAAACCACGCTTTTCTGAGCGTATTCATTCCAGGAATCCTGCCGCCGCCATTTCCGTTCAAAGTTTTTGTGCTTGCCGAAGGAGTTTTCCAGGTTCCACTCAAGACATTTGTCTTGGCGCTCCTGCTGGGCCGCGCGCTGCGTTATTTCATCGAAGGCGTACTTGCAGTGCGATACGGCGATGCGGTGCTGCTATTTCTAACGGCTCATAAGATTCGTTTCGCTGTTTCGCTCGCGGGAATTATCGTCTTGCTCTACGTGATCAGCCGCTTGATATTTCCAAAAGCACCCGCAACGCCGTGAAGCGCATGGCGGTTGTCTTCATGGCTCCGTCGACGACGCGAAACGGAACTGTTCGCTTCTGGTTTGAAGGCTGCTGTCGTAATCGATCCGGAGCAGCACGTTTGCAGGTTCAGTATCGTCCTCCTCAAACCGAAGATCGCGCACCTCGAAGCGATATTCCGCCTCAATGTGCTGGACCTTCGCGATAGGGAACCGCGCATAATCCAAGAATTGATCCGTTGCTGGACTTTTCTGCCCCAGCTCCAGTGCCGGCGAATCCTGCGGCTTGTAGTGGGTGATGCTGCTGTTGGAATCGAATGGTTGGTTCAGGCCTACCTCAACGTCGATGGTTTCCAGCGTGTCGTCCGTCACCAATACGCCGCGCCAATCAAACGGCGCCGAGCCTTCCGGAAATGCGCCTGCTGAAAGCGGAATACGCCCGTGGTATTCGCGCGCCAGCAACAAGTCGATCGCCTGACTGTGCAGTTTCTCTTTTGCTCCAAAATAAAATACCAAAAGGACCAATGTGATTAGTCCCGCCAGCCGTCCGGTCCTCTTCTTTTGCTCGCCAACCTCTTCATTCACAAGTTTAAAAAGAAGCGGCAGCAAGAGTCCCGCCGCCAGTAAGAGCAAAATCCACAGATCGAAATTGGTGACGAGGTCCCACGCCGACCAATGGGTCTTGAATGGCCAGAGCAGCTGCACTCCGACGCCGCTCGCCAAGTCGAGCAGCAAATGCGCCGCCGCACCGATGGCACAAACCGCCAGTGCGCCGGCAAAAGCGAGTGGCGCAAATGATTTTTCCTCCGCGGCCGCCCAGCGAGGATATTTTCGGTCCAGCGCGCAAAACATACCCGCCAGGGCGCAAGCCATCAGCCCCGAACCTGCAAGAGAATGGAGCACGGTGCGATGAAATCGAATGAAGGCGTGCGCTCCGCCGAAGTAGCTTAGGTAATCAAGATCGGGCACGATACCGGAAACGATCAGCATCGTCGTGCCAAAACGCGGCAGGCGGCGCTGTCCGGCGCGTGCAAAGGCCAGCGAAGTTAGAGCGTGTGTGACAGGTTCCAAGATCCTGCTTTTCCAGAGCTAGCGCTCAGGCGTCACGATCGATAGCGCGTCCGGCACAATTCGGAATGCAACTGGCAGCGGTCCCACCGGCTCACCATCTACTTGAGCGTAAATCGGCTCGCTTCCCGTGGGCTCGCAAATCGTTTCGCCCGATTTCCACGCTTCGATTCCATCCATGTTGCGAAGCGAGCCGAGGAACAGGGAAGGAAGGCAAGCCACGTAGCCCATTCTGCTTCGCCGCGAGTTCGTTACGAATTCAAATGAATCTTCGAAAAGGGTGGCGCCAGTTGTGATTTTGAACGGGCCTCCATAATGAGCCGTCCTGCCCACAACGATGATCGTGGCTTTGTGCTCGCGGCCCGCCGAGCGGATTCGTATTTCTGGAAAGCTATACTGGAAAAGCTGGCGGAAGCCTTCGAACCAATACGCGGCGATTCCCGCGTTCTTCTTCAGACCGGGATGCACGCCGTTCACAATTGCGCCGTCGGGTCCCGCGCCCGCCACGGAGAGAAAGAATCGTCCCTTCGGTGAAAGCAAGTCGCTATGATTTCCGTTCAACGGGAATGCGGCGCCCAATGCGATTCGGCGCACGGTTCCTCCCGGAATCAGATGGGTGGCGCGCCGGATATCCCACGGGATGCCCAGTTCCTTCGCTAGAATGTTCGCCGTTCCCGCAGGCAGCAGCGCCATGGGCACATCGCTTCCCGCCAGCCCGTTGACGATCTCGTTGATCGTGCCATCGCCGCCGCAGGCGATGACCATTCCG
>DASYZC010000325.1:0-2011 GCA_035949735.1 Candidatus Acidiferrales bacterium
CGTCGCGAAAATGACCAAATGAATTGCAGCGAGAAGAGCAGCGTAGAGCGGGGGATTCGGTGCCCCGACAGCCAAGTCGCGCGAGAGCACCCAAAGATCCAGCGGAAAAAAAAGAAAGTATCCGAGCACACACCATGTGGCCGCGCGCGAGGAGAGTTCAGGGCCCAGCCCCCGGCGGACGCGGATGCCCTTGTACAGTAGCGCCACCGCCGGGACCACAGTCGAAAAGATGTCGAGCTTCCCAGTGGAGATGATAGCTAACACGCCGGTCGCTACCATTAGGTAAAGCGAGACTTCGAAATATCGCTCCACCGCCGGAAGCGTACCGCCGTACGGGAGATCATGCGGGATCGTCGATGAAGGAATAGAAGCCATCGCGTCTTTACGATGCTACCACTGGGCGCTATACTCCAGATTCAGCCCGCAGCAAAACGATGCCAATGGGGCAACAAAGGGCATATGACCAACGATCGAGAGGGCGCGAACATTTCTAGCACAGAGCTGCAGCCGCGATTTTGCGTGTGGCGCTGGAAACGGCGACGTGACCAAGGCGCGCAAGTGGCACTATCCGCGTGCGGGGAATCCTTGAGAGCCGCGAGACTCGCACCAAGAACGGTATGAGCGTGATTTTGCGGAATGTAACTCCGTGGCGCGCGGCCCGAAGAGGCTCAAGTTTCAAAGAGATCGCATCGATTCGCAGAATCTCACCGAGATGGGTCCTCAGCTCAGCCGTAGGGTCATGCGTCACTTCGATGGCTGGAAACTGCCACATACGCGAGAAAAGAACATCATCATGGACGCCCGGGTCACGAACTAGCATCGTCCGCCCGCGAGGATCGTGCAGGACCGCAGCGGCAATGCGCACTTTCACGCTGGCGCGCTTCCGGCGCGCGGCCGGAATCTTGTCCGTGAGACCCCAACGATGGGCGTTACACCATCGCGATACCGGACATAAGCCGCAGCGCGGAATCTGCGGCGTGCAGATCGTTTCCCCAAGTTCCATCAGGGCCTGGTTCCAATCTCCAGGTGCGTGTGCCGCAAGCAGTTCTTCGGCATCCGATGCGAGCTTCCGCCAGCATTGCGGCTGGCGAAGATCACCGCGAACGGCGCTGAGCCGCGCCAGCACACGCGCGACATTACTGTCCAAAGCGGCGAGAGGCACGTCGTACGCAATGCTCAAAATCGCCGCTGCCGTGTACGGGCCGATTCCCGGCAGCGCCAGCGCTTCCTCAAGCGTTCGGGGAAAAACTCTGCCGTAGCGAGCAACGATCTGCCGGGCTGCTCTATGCAGATTTCGCGCACGGCGGTAATAGCCGAGGCCGGCCCAAAGCTGCAAAACATCACGCGGGCGTGCCTGCGCGAGCGTATCCACAGAAGGAAAGGCTTTCAGGAAACGATGGTAATACGGTTCCACGACATTGATTCGCGTCTGTTGCAACATGATCTCCGCGACCCATATTCGATAGGGATCGCGATTCGCCCGCCAAGGCAAGTCGCGCCGATTCTCGCCGTACCATGCGAAGACACTGCGTTGGATCTTGGACCGGCGACCGGGAGTTAACAGGGATGGCATTCGCACTATTCTGCCACGAGCAGTCCTTTGCGCTAGGCGATTCAACCTTTCGTCCGATAAGGATCTTTGAGTTTACCTACAACCGATCAATAAAAATAAAATATGAGGAAGACCAAAGTGCGGCAGGAATGGACCTTTGTGCCCGTGCGGTAAGGATAATCTTAAAAATCTCGCGCTCGCCGGTGTGCCCGTCGAGAAAACCGCCTGCCTCTGACATTTCCGGCTGAACCAGTGCCAACTGGCGAAGCGCAGGGTAGATGATTTCCCCCGCCGGGGCCATAGTAGTGGAATAACTCCCGGTGCGAAACTGCATCACGGAGTTAATTTCGTTGAAGTGCCATGCTATGCAGGCCGCCAAAGAAACGGCGCGCTCGAAGCGCGCCACACTCTCGGCTGCCATGATTTTGCCAATGTAGGGATCGAGCACCAGCATAACGC
>DASYZC010000326.1:0-4358 GCA_035949735.1 Candidatus Acidiferrales bacterium
GGCTCGACCAGCGCATAGTGATTCTGATCGTTTACTTCCAGAATCCGATTCATGCGCTTCAAATCGAGGATCACGCTGCCCGATAGCGCGGGCGCCGATCCGCCGTACGCGAGATTCTTGCCGGTTGAGATGGTCCACAGCGGAATCTTGTGCTTGTTGGCGGCTCTGACGACCGCCTGCACCTGTTCCACGCTATCGGGCGCAACCGCGGCGGAGGGAACGCGATCTTCTTCTTCGTGCCAGAAAGGAGAGTACGAATCCCGGTAGAGGTTCGTATCCTCATCGGAGGTGAAAACCCACTCGCTGCCGACCGCGCCTTCAAATTCCTTCAGCGCTGCGGCAAAAGCGGCGCTGCTTACTCCGGGCGGAAGCCTCATCGAAGTTCCTTCGCGCTCATGCTCGCGCCTTCCTCATTCCCTTGGGCCAGATGCCATTCTTTCCCGGAGACAAGATGCCATTCGGATCGAGCGCGTCCTTCATGGTTTCATGCAGCCGCAGCAGCGAGTGATTATTGAACGAATACGCATCCATGATGTCGCCCATGAAAGCCGTGTGCGTGCGGTACTCTCCCCAGCCATGTTCCGCCGCGGTTTTTATCAGACGTCTGAAGACCTCGCGATTCTTGCGGTTCTTTTCCACGTCGTGCTCGATGGGGAAGAAATAGATGATGACGAAGGCGCGCGCGAAAAAGTTCCAGACCGGAAAGCCTCCCACGCTGCCGCCATTCAGGCTTAAGTCTTTGGCAACTTGATCGAAAACTTTCTGCGCTTCGAGAACGGCCTCGCCAGTCATGGGAATGATCGGCGAAAACCACATGTGGCCCTGGCTGCGCGGGCCGCCAATCGAAAATGTCTGCAGGCTGGGCACGCCGAAAGGAACGGGATTCACGATTTTCGCCAATTGATCGGCATCCAGGGGAAAGCGATACGATGCGCGGTCCTCGAAGCGGACGCCCGGAATCGCTGAAAATTTCCGCTTCGCGTACTCCCACTGGGCCGTGACCACATCGGCAGGACCATAGAACGGGAGGCTGACGCTCCAATAGCCGATTTTTTTTCGCGCGGCATAGTCCTCGAGATCTTTCGTCGAGCCGCTCGCGCGAAGCGCGGCCAGTTCCGGATCGGGCCCGTACGCCAGCGGGCTTATCACGGTTGTGGTGGCTTGGACGATTCCGGAATTCATCAAGTTCGCAAAAATTTCGACGAGCGCGAACAAGTCGTCGTGCTTATCGACCACGACGTTGCCGGAAAGAAAAGCTTCTGGCTCAGGATAAAGCCAAAAACCCATCTTGGTAACCACGCCCAGATTCGACTGCGAAAAAATGCCGTCCACATAAGGGCCGAATCCATACTTGTATTGCTGCCAGGTCTTGGAATTGGGAAGAGCGCCCATGCCGGTGCGCACCAGTTCGCCATTGGCGAGCACTACTTCCATCCCGCAGTGGCAATCGAAGTGGTCGCGCATGGGCGTATAGCCGCCGCCGCGTTCGAGCGCATTGCCGACGAGGCTGCCCCAGCCCGGATCGGGCGGATCGATCCACACCTTGAGGCCGCGATCGTGAATGTAATGGTAGAGATCAAAATAGCTGACGCCCGGCTCGACCAGCGCGTAATGATTTTTGTCATTCACCTCGATGACGCGGTCCATGCGTTTCAGGTCGAGGACCACGCTTCCGCCCAGCAGCGGAGCGGAGCCGCCGTAGCCGAGATTTTTTCCGGTTGAAATTGCCCAGAGAGGAATTTTGTGCGCGCCCGCGATTCGGACGATCTGCTGCACCTGTTCGACGCTATCCGGCGCCAGCGCCGCGGAGGGAATCGGTTCTTCAGTTTCGTGCCAGAAAGGCGAATAGGAATCGCGGTAGGTGTTGATGTCGTCGTCGGAGGTGAACACCCATTGCTTGCCTACGGCTTCCTCGAATTTTTTTAGCGCGCCATCAAAATCGCGCGCACTTACACCAGGCGGAACTCTCATAGGATTAGGGCTTGTTGTTGCGCGTCAGATAAGCTGCGATTGCGTTCAGATCGGCGTCGCTGATTTCGGTTTTGCGAAACATGGGCATGAAAAGCACGCCGTGGCGAACGAACGCTTTGATGACGGTGGGCGTCAGATCGGTTCGCTCCTCGAGCACGGCGGGCTTTTGTCCCCGGGCGGCCAGCGACGCGGTGCCGGGCTTTCCGGCGCCCGTGCCATGGCACGGAAAGCACCACTTGTCATAGACCTTGTGGCCTTTCTCGATTTGAGCGTCATCGGGACCGGCGAATGCGGCCGCCGCGAAACTCAAACTGCACAAAAGCACAAACGCTGCTCTCACGATTTTGGCGTTTCTCATACCCTCGCCTTTCTCATACGTTTTGGCCAAATGCCGCATTTCCCGGGCGCCAGAATTCCGTTCGGATCTACGGCGTCTTTCACGGTTTCGTGAAAGCGGAGCAGGGCGTGATTGTTGAAGGAGTAGGTGCTCGCCACCGTTTCCATGAAAGCCGTATGCGTGCGGTATTCTCCCCAGCCGTGCTCCGCCGCCACTTGGACGATTTTCTTGAAGTTTTCGCGATTCTTGCGGTTTTTCTCGATATCGTGTTCGATCGGAAAACCAAAAAGGACCAGAAAACAGCGTGGATAATTCGACGAAGGCCCGAGAAAGAACATGGGACCCATGGACATTCCCAGTTCCTTGTAGACGTCGGTAAAGACTTTCTGCGCCTCGAGGATGGCCTCGCCCGTCATGGGAATGATCGGTGAAAACCACACATGGCCTTCGCTGCGCTGCCCTCCCACTCCGAAGACGGAGAGGCTGGGGATGCCCACCGCAACTGAATTTGTGAATTGCGGCAACTCGTCAGGCTTGATTGGGAAGCGGTGCATCGCGCCTTCTTTGAATTTCACATCAGGAATCGTGGAATATTTTTCTTTCGCAAATTCCCACTGCGCCGCAACCACTTTCGCCGGACCGTAGAACGGCAGTTCGATGCTCCAGAAGCCGAGATTTTTTCCCTGAGCGAAGTTTTCCAGCTCTTCGGTGGAAGGGCCGCCGGGCTTGGCATAGAGCGCCGCGAGTGCGGGATCCTGTCGTGCAAAAGCCAGAGGGTTCGCCACGCTGGTGGTGCCGAGCACAATGCCCGAATTCATCAAGTAGGCGAGCCCGGCGACCAGCGGAATCAAATCGTCGCGTTTCATCACCGTCACGGTTCCGGTCAGATACGCTTCGGGCTGCGGAAACAACCAAAAGCCCATTTTGGTGACTACACCCAAGCTGGATTGCGAGAAGAGTCCGTCGACATAGGGACCGAAACCGTAGCGGTATTGCTGCCATGTTTTGGAATTCGGAAGTGCACCCATGCCCGTGCGCAGCACTTCGCCATTGGGCAACACAATTTCCATGCCGCAGTGCGCGTCGAAGTGGTCGCGCATCGGCGTGCGTCCGCCGCCGCGATCCACGGCGTTGCCGATCAAACTTCCCCAGCCGGGATCGGCCGGATCGATCCACACTTTCAGCCCTTTATCCTGAATGTAGCGGTAGAGATCGAAATAGCTGACGCCCGGCTCCACCAGCGCGTAGTGATTTTTTTCGTTGACCTCGATGATCCGGTCCATGCGCTTCAGGTCGAGGACCACGCTGCCGCCTAACAGAGGCGCAGAGCCGCCGTATCCGAGATTTTTCCCGGTGGAAATTATCCAAAGGGGAATTTTGTAGGCGTTGGCAATCTTGACGACCGCTTGGACCTGCTCTACGCCGTCCGGGGCGACGGCTGCGGAGGGAATGGGTTCCTCGTCTTCGTGCCAAAAAGGAGAATAGGAATCGCGATACGTATTCACGTCATCATCGGACGTGAACACCCATTCCTTGCCCACCGCGTGGGCAAATTGATCGAGCGCGCTGGAAAAATCTTTGCTGCTGACGCCCGGCGGCAATCTCATTCCCAGCTCTCGTTTCCCTTTCCAATCGGCTGCGTAGTTCTATCTCTTGTTGTTCCGCGTGAGGTAATCGGCTATGAGGTCCAAATCGGCGTCGCTGATCTCGGTCTTGCGAAAAATAGGCATGATCGAAATGCCGTTGCGGACGTAGAGCTTGATCAATTGCGGCGTCAAATCTGTCCGCTGCGATAGGAGCGCGGGTTGCGCGCCCTTGTACTTCGCTTGCAGGGCCATGGTGCCGGGTTGCCCGGGACCTTCGCCGTGACACATCGAGCAGTAGTTTTGAAATTGCACGTAGCCCTTCGGCTCGCCTTCACTCTTTGTGGTCGTGCGAGTCCAGGCTGAACTCCTTGAGGTCTCTTGGGCGGTGGCCGCTCCCGTCACGAAAATCAGCACGATCACCACCACGAATCGAGCGCTTACGCTTGTCATGACTTGGCCTCCCG
>DASYZC010000327.1:0-7045 GCA_035949735.1 Candidatus Acidiferrales bacterium
GCGCACTTCGACCACCGGGTGGAGAAGTACGTCCAATCAGGTCTGCCACCGGATGAGGCGAGAAAGCGAGCAAGGCTGGAATTCGGCGGGCTTGACCAGGTGAAGGAAGAGTGTCGCGATGCCCGCGGTGTGCACTTCATCGAGATGACGATTCAGGACGTGCGCTACGGTCTCCGGCAACTCCGCCTTAATCCCGGCTTCACGGCGGTGGCGGTTCTTACGCTGGCGCTCGGCATCGGGGCCAATACTGCGATCTACAGCTTCATGGAGTCGATCCTGTTGCGCTCCCTGCCAGTGGCCGATCCCGAGTCGCTGGTGGTCCTGAATTGGCATAGCCGGCCGCCCCAGGAGGGCAACAAGGAATGGGTCCACGTCATGCACGGGGTACAGGGCATGGCTTGGCCGGGCGACAAAGGTGCCATGGTCAGCGGGATGTTTCCGTACGGCGCGTTCGAGACGCTTGGCGAGGAGAATCCCGTCTTTTCCACGCTCTTCGGATACTTCAACGGACTAAACCATAACCTGGCCGTCCGCGGGCAGGCCACCACTGCCAGCGCGGAGTACGTCACCGGCGAATATTTTCGCGGCCTGGCAGTGTTGCCGGCGGCGGGACGTCTGATCGACTCCGAAGACGACCGTCCAGGCGCGGCGCCGGTCGCCGTAATCAGTTTCGCGACAGGCCAAAATCGCTTTGGAGGGCCGCCGAATGCAATTGGACAGTCGATTCTTGTCGATAACGTGCCCTTCACGGTGATCGGCGTGGCGCCGCCGGAATTCTTCGGAGTCGACCCTGCGGTGGCGCCGGACCTCTACCTTCCCTTGCACACGAATGTGCTCGTCGACGGCGCCCGAGCGGCTCGCATGTATGGCGACGGAAACTTCTACTGGATCGAAATGATGGGCCGCCTGCGTCCCGGCGTCAGCTTGGCCCAGGCGCAGGCATTGCTGGCTCCTCGTTTCCATCAATGGGTTGCCACCACCGCCAAGACCGACGGTGAGCGCGCCAAACTGCCCGCGCTGATTCTGAATCCCGGCGCCGAAGGTCTGGGTAGCTTGCGCCGCAAGTATTCCAAGCCTCTGTACGTACTCCTGGGGATGGTGGGATTGATTCTGGCGATCGCGTGCGCCAACATCGCCAATCTGCTGCTGGCAAGGGCCGCCGCGCGACGCCGCGAAATGGCTGTCCGGCTCAGCCTGGGAGCGGGACGGTTCCGCGTGGTGCGGCAGTTGCTTACCGAGAGTGTGATGCTGGCGTCGCTCGGCGGGGCATTAGGGGTCTTGTTTGCAATCTGGGGCGTGCGCTCGCTGACGCTTCTGCTCTCCAACGGGCAGGAGAACTTTACGCTGCACGCGGAATTGAACTGGAACGTGCTGGGCGTGACGGCGGCGCTCTCGGTAGTTTGCGGCCTGTTATTTGGCCTCGCTCCAGCGATTCAGTCGACGCGTCCGGACGTCATGCCCGCGCTAAAGAATGGCCGCGGGGGCGGACCGCGCCGCCGCGCGCAGCACGTTCTGGTGGTTGCCCAAATCGCGTTCTCTTTTCTCATCCTGATCGCCGCGGGTCTGTTTGATCGTACACTCAACAACCTGCACTCCGTCCAATTGGGATACGCCCGCGAGAACATCCTTCTGTTCTCGTTGAATGCCCGCCAGGCCGGCCATCGCGACCCGGAGATCGCCACTTTTTACGCAGACCTGCGCCAGCGCTTCGAATCGATCCCCGGCGTGAGCAGCGCGACGCTTTCGCAATCCTCGATCATCAACGCCGCCCGCGTCGGGCAGGCAATCGGGGGGCCAATGAAGATCGGCGCGGTCACCATCGAAGGCGCGCGCGTCCTGGCTGCCGGACCGCGTTTCCTCACCACGATGCAGATTCCGATCCTGGCCGGGCGTGAGATTGACGACCGCGACCTACCGGACTCCAGGCCGGTTGCAGTGATCAGCGAGCGGCTGGCCCGAACTTACTTCGAGAACGAGAATCCGGTGGGCAGGCGCATCACGCTCCCGGACGAGAACCGCGATCTCGAAATCGTCGGCGTGTCGGCTACCCTGCGCTACGGTGGTTTGAAAAATGAAGAGGAGAGTGCAATGACCGTGTTCGTAGCGGTCAGCCAGTTTCCTCCGGACCGGGTGACCTACGCGCTGCGCACTGCGGGTGATCCGCTGAACTATGTCAAGAGTGTGCATGAGATCGTGCGGGAGGCAGATCCACACATACCCGTCACCAACGTGGTCACACAGGCTGCGGAAATCGATCGGACGATCAGCCGGGAAGTCATGTTCGCGAAACTATGCTCGGGTTTTGCGGTTCTCGCTCTCCTGATCGCGTGCGTGGGACTCTACGGCACGATGTCCTACACCGTCGCGCGAAGGACGAACGAAATCGGCATTCGCATGGCGCTCGGAGCCGGCCCGCGCAAGATTCTGGGGATGGTCATGCGTGAAACGCTCTTCACCGTGGCGCTGGGTGTGGCACTGGGGATTCCGGCGGCGCTCGCGGCCACCCGCGTCATTTCCAGTATGTTGTATGGCGTCAAGCCGACGGATCTTTTCACTATTACAGTATCCGCTTCGGTGATGATCGCCGCGGCTGCCCTTGCCGGTTACCTCCCGGCGTGGAGAGCGTCGCGCGTCGATCCGATCGTGGCGCTGAGATATGAGTGATGCGCCGGTTATCGTTTGAGGAGCAATCAGCACCGATCGGAAATAACAATAGGCTCTTCTGACGCATCGGAAGGGCGTCGGTGATCGCCTGCAACTGGTTTTCCGTGTCGTAGCCGTAGCTGGTCTGGTTGCTGGCGGCGACGTGTTGCAGCCGGCTCGAGCGCTACTTCGGAGCGGGGCGGCTTTTTGTAAGGGGGCTGGTGCCGCCGCCTTGCACCCAAAGCATCCCTTCATCGTGTGCCAGCCGTAGCTGCGGGTTGTCACGTCCCGCCTCAGCAGGATTAAGCGCCGTAATCTCGTGCGTGCAACTGGGGAGCAGAACCTATGAACGTACAGGAACAAATCAAGAAGTATATTACCAGTCAACCGGAGCCAAAACGAAGTGACATGCAAGAGTTGCATCGGCTCACTCTTCAAGTGTCACCGGAATGCCAATTATGGTTCTTCGATGGTAAAGACAGCAAAAATCATACTGTTTCCAACCCTACGATTGGATATGGATTTCACACAATAAAATATACCAATGGAAAGAGTAGAGAATTTTTTCAAATTGGTGTGAGCGGAAATAAATCCGGAATCTCTGTCTATATTCTTGGTCTCAAAGATAAGAAGTACTTAGCCAAAGCGTATGGAAAAAAACTGGGCAAGGCGAGCGTGACCGGATATTGCATTCGGTTTAAAGCTCTGAAGGATATAAACATCGATACGCTTGAAGCGGCAATACGATATGGGCTTGCAGCTCTGAATGAAAAAGGCGAGCTGTTGAAATAATTCCACTGTTAAAGGCAAGCAGTTATCGATGTAAGGCGCTCCAGTATACGACCCCTACAGCCCTGATCCGCGCCACAAAGCCATTCTCTATAAAACGGGTCTCCCACAATAGTTGTGCGGCTCTCTGTCAGCGCTTTTTGCTTTTCTCGAAGAATGCCCTTCTATCCCAAACCCGTTCAGACGGCCAAGACCGTGCGCTTACGCAGCTTCAACACGGTCTTACAGTTCTTCGCTGGAGGCGTGATCGCCACACTGGTAAAATTGGCTCGAGCCCTTGAGATCGAGTTGTACCAGCTTTTCTTCTAAGGCGAAGGGAAACCGCAACTCGCCGGCTCAAGAGATGCTGGTAAGCTGGGTCCAGAGGAACGCGGGCTCTTTGACGCCTTCAAGAAACTCGGCAAAAAGGACAGAAAATTTGTGGTTGCGATGACAAGAAAGATGGCAAAAGAAAATCGCACTGCAAGACCGACCACATAGCTCCAGAAGCCGATGTTCCCCTGATTCCGCAA
Organism: Candidatus Acidiferrales bacterium; assembly: GCA_035949735.1. Classification (GTDB taxonomy): domain Bacteria; phylum Acidobacteriota; class Terriglobia; order Acidiferrales; family UBA7541; genus Palsa-295. The sequence continues at coordinate 3,945 of DASYZC010000327.1, forward strand.
GAAGCTTCCCAAGAAAGTAAATGCTCTCGCCTTTGTAATCCTCGCCTCTGATCCAGATCCAACGGTCTCCGTTTGATAATTCTGTCGTGCCGCGTGCGCCTATTAGCGAGGGTCGGTTGATTGCGCCGCTCTTTCTCGGTGACCACATAGTTGTCCGTGGCCCATCGCCATTCTGCAAAGGAAGGATAGGAGGCGAGCGCTGCCTTAGACCGCTGCGCGTCTCAATCAGCCAAGTAACCGATGGTACGCAAATTTCGGGGGTGGCGACGAGCTTCGAAAGTAACGAGTCTCGCCCCATGTGATGAGGTGGCGCCACAGAAGGCGCCCTTCGAGGTGGAGGTCGCGGAGTTCATGGTAACGCTCCAATACTCCTGGATAGCTCCGCTGCATCTCTCGGACGAGTAAGTGCGGCAGGTTTACATTTGCCTGGACGGGAGTTCTAATCCAATGAACAAAAACCTCCAAGTCCATGAATCTGCTGACCGTTTCGCCTACTACGTCGGCACCGGCGCGCCGGGCTGCCTCGGTAGCATGGCGCATCTCCCGACCGGTGCTGGACCTGTTTTCTGAAGTGCTCGAACCCGCTAAAGTTTACCCATGAGAGGAGACAGTTTTGGTATCTGATCCTTTACGTGGCGATGCGAAAATCTATTCTGGAGATAACGCCGTAGCCACGCGAGTGGGCAGGTCTGCAAAATCGGTCATTCTGGACACCTCGAGGCCGGTGGTAGTGTCTATCACGTAGAGAGTCTGTGCTTTGGGCGCAAGTACAAATAGATATTGGCCATCCTTGCTCACCGCTGGACTCCAAACAGGGGACGCCGGCCGAATATTGCCAACCTGAGCCAACGATTCACTGTTCAGCACCAATATCTCGTCCGCTCCGGGTCCCATATTGAGACTGGATACTGGTCCTACGGCTACGTAGATGCGGCTTCCGTCCGGCGAGCTAATCACGCCATTGGGCAATGCCCACCGATCATCGACAACCTGCTCAACTCGAACGATTCGACCTGTGCTTATGTCGATCTGTATCGCTCGTAAGTAACTCGTAAAAACGGTCAGGATACTCTCGTCCGCTGAGAGAACGCCCCCTGCTATGGCTGGGTATACCGGTGTCGTTACTGCTGTGGTGTCGAGCGAACCGTCAAATACTTGTCTGGGGTTGCGCGGAAGGCCAATTACCTGCGGTGACCCGAGCCCGTCGTCTGTCATCGGGTACGAGTATACTGAGTTCTGTGACGAACAGATGACGTAAAGACGGCTAGGCGACGGCACTAAGTGCATTCCGTCACAGTCTTCAGAAATCGCAACGTCCTTCTTGCTGAGTATGCCCTGCCGAGCATCGTAAGCCGCGAGTGTGTATTTGTCCTCCTGGTAATAAGATCCGAGAGCGTCACTAGGCGTCCAGCGATCCTTTCCCACGAAAACCCATCGCCCCTTCGCTGAGGCGACTAGCGTCGGAAGGGTCGGCATTACGGTATACATCATCCGGTCTGGCAAAACCTGCCGGTCCACCACCGTACCGCTAATAGGGTCAATCACGACTAAGGTTCCAACTTGGGGGGGGCCCTCAGTGGAAGTCACGAACAGCCGAGTCCCATCAGGCGAGACCACAAAGTCCGGTCGGTAACCTGTCGGGATTCGCCTCTCAACCCGCATTTCAGTTGGGCTGATTACGAGCACTTCGCCATGCTCAAAACTCCGCTTACTATCGAGCACATATATACGGCCAGCATTAGGATTTCCGACCACGGATCCTTTACCGCTGAAAACGGGATGGTGTGACGCGAGCGAAGGCCCCGCGAGAATGAGGGCTATTGCTCCGACGAGAAGCAGCGCCGGTCGTTTCACGCTCGCGAGCAGATCCAAGAGCGCCCTGTTGGCCATTGAAACCATATTGTTACCTCCACAACCAACCGAAACAACCCGCGCCAATGTCGCAGTTCGTTCGGGTGCGGCCAGACCGCCTAGCGGTTGCCGATGCATAATGCGATTAGCAATCCGGCCACCCCACTCAGAGCGAGCCCAGTAATCACGCTCATTGTCGGGCTCGAGGCCGAAACCAGTTCCAGAAATCTGTCGACCGAAACGCTAGTCTTCAGTCTCCAGCCGATTACAAACGCCACCGCCCTGCCGAAACCGAACGCAGCTCCAATGATTGCGCCCAACAGGGCGTCTCCCTGCAATAGTACCCAGAGGCTTGCTATAATGAACGAGCTAGCAGTAATGCGGGTTGCGACCCCAGTCCCTAGAACCAAAGCGTAAAGGAATGCCATCAGAAATAGAGGCATGCGTCGCCATCCGATTGGAACCTGCCACGTTGACTGTGGATAAGGGACTCGACACAGACGCAACTCCCGAGCGCCGAGTGAAAGGCACGCAATCGCTGCTATAAAGGGAACAGATGAGTCGCCTCTATTGACGCCGGAAATCCTCTGAAGTACGGCGCCGGCAGCGCCGAGGAACGTACCGAAGGCAGTACCTCCTAGGACGTATCCTAGGCAGTGAAGAAATACGGCAGGAGCGAATTTATTATGCTGGCGGTCCCCATAGCCTATGGGGAGGATGGTACCTACCATCGAAATTCCTCACGGCGACCAGAGTGTCGCGATACCCGACCAAACCGCAACGCAGAAGATTAGCGAGCTAATGACCCCTGTGGGGTTGCCCCCTGGGGTGAGACAAACAGTTAAGACACTCGTTGCCGTTCGCCGGAATTTCATTGTACTGCCCAAACGTGATAATGCAAGATGGCTGCCGGCTGGTGAAGCAGAGGCAGACTCTGCAGGAGTGCAACCTGCCAAGGAATAGCCAGTCCGAAACTCATCCGTTCGATGAGCGAGGGCGCGGTCGGGAGCGACGGCGCCCTCATCGAAAGGATAGATTTCGTCATGCCTGAGAAAACTCCTAAGGGAAGATGCCGCGCAGCGGCCTCCTTGTTGTTTTGAGCCCGCAGACTGCGCTCGAACTCCGCGGGGGGCAGGTAGCCCAGCGCCGAGTGCAGGCGTTTTTGGTTGTAGACCTTTTCCAGGAACACGCCGATGCCCGCCTGAGCGTCGGCTAGATCGCGATACTCGGTTCGGTAGACCTCTTCGTAC
>DASYZC010000328.1:0-20810 GCA_035949735.1 Candidatus Acidiferrales bacterium
CATCTGAACCGACATGACGTGTCCACTCTGAAACGAAAGCACCCCCGCCGCACTCCCTGCCCCGCCTGCCGGAGATGCGCCGTTCGTGAACAATCCCGTGTGGCTGATCTCCTGATTGGTCTTGTTGTTGTACAAATCAAAAGCGACGCAAAGGCTTTGGGTGCTCAGAGGTCCCGTTGTGCCCGCATACCCAAGGCTCCCTCCGCCTCCCCCCACTGCCGTCGGGCCGCTCGCCTCAATCACAAAACAAAGACCGTCCGCCTTGGCGCTGGTGTCCTGGAAGGTGAAGGCGTTCGTAAAGCTGGTCACGTTCACCTGCGTATTGAAGAAGGCGCTCCTCGCTTCACTCGTCCCCCCGTCCGTCACCCGCAGACGCGTGCCGCTGATCGCGGCGCCTCCGTTGAGTGTCAAACCAGAGGATGTAAACCCCCCACCATAGTTCGGAGCTTGCCCCGAGGCAGAAACGACCGGCAGGAAAAACACGAGCAGTGAGAATACGATTCGTCTCATAACGAGAATGTTCCGGAGTTGCTACGCATATCGCGACCCTTCGGAGGCGGACTTTTCCTTCGAGTCCGAACAAAATAACCTGAACAGATCGGACCAGGGGCGCGCACCTTTCGCAACCAGCAGTGCCCCTTTAGCACATGTCCCGATATCGTTCTTTCCCTAACCCACACGCCGGAACACCCCTACACCAGGGTCCTGAGCAATTCCCTTGCCACGGTTTAGCGCGCATGCGGATGCGTGACAAGTCTCTGAAATTATGGCCTTTAGTAATAATCGCGACAGTCTTTGTGAAGCCAAAACGCGCCGAAATTATGCGAACTTTTACAGTTATAAGGCATAGGGCTCACCGCTGGCTGCCAGGGTCTTCCCTGTCCGCTTCACCAGGAGCTCCATGTTTCCACGTTCATTGTATGCGGGAACAACAATTGAAATCAGCGTCTGTCGCTTTCAACAGGCAAGGTGCGGCTTCTCGAAACTAACGGAACTAGACACGCAAGCGATTGCCCAACTCGCCAAGCTGCCCCTTGCTGAAAACACAATGGTTAGCGAAATAGTTAGAGGCCTGTCCAGGCGCCTGAGGAGAGAATTCACCCGAAATGCGGAAATCTGTTACCCATGCACTGCGCAGTCCCGTTGAGCGACGCAGGTCCTAAGCGGCCCCCCGCCGCGTTAGTTTCAGCCGACTAGTCGCCTCGCAAATCGGCGCATCCACTTTGCTGCTGGATGCAAACGCGGCGGCAACCAGGACAATAGCCGGGAGCGTCGGGGCAAAGGACGGTTTTGCGCGATAACGTCCTTCGTTACCACGCCATGCTCGTATTGCTGCCGCTCGGGATTGGACTTCGCAGGGTCCGCCTCTGCACGACCCATCAGCCGCCGATGTGAGTAGTTGTAAAAGGCGTTCTCCCTCAGTTTAAGATCCACACTACGAAAACCGCTGTCTTCTAAAATCGCTGCCAGGCAGCGCGTCGTCGGAAACCACCAGTTACTCCAGTGCCAGTAAATTCGCTTTTCAGCATCGAAGTAGGAAAGCGGCAATTGATCCAGAATCTCCGCGGTGCTCCGCACCCTCGATTTCGGTAGTCCTAGCGCCTTGTTCAGTTCTCCAGCCAGATAGTCTGTGGCTGACGCTCCCTCAATAAACAGGGTCCCTGTATCCGCAAGCAACCTGCGGATCCGCTGTAGGGCCAGCACTGGATTCTTAAGGTGATAGTACACGCCGGCAAAGAGGACGAGGTCGAAGGTGCCCATAGTCTCCGGAAGGGCATTGTAGACGCCGGCCCGGACGTAGGTCGCACCGGAGTTCTTGATTTCCTTCACCGCGTTGAAGACGGTGATATCCGGGTCTTGGATGTCGAGCGCCGTGACCTGCGCTCCGCGTCGCTCAAGCTCAAATGTGTAAGGGCCGTCCCAGGCTCCGATGTCCAATGCGCGCAGGCCCGACAGGTCCGTCGGAACACCCAGCTCATCCAGGCAGCGTTTGGGTTCTACTTCGACATGGTTTCCAGGCGTGAACAGTCCGGGTTCGACCTCATACTTGTGATAGCAGCTCCGACTGACAAGTTTTGGATGAATGGTCATCGGGTTTTTCGCCCTTTGGCCGATCATACCCTATTAAGAATTGCGAGATGAGAAAAAAAGCAGATTCAAAGGCGGCGAACATCACCTCCGAATCACGCTACTCCGATACGCCGCAGTAATTTTTTACCGAAATACCTGGCCACCGAAGGGGGATGTTGCCTCAACGCATGACACCCGGCGGAAAAGCTCTCCAGGAATTGCTTATGCTGCCAATAGAGTCGCGCGAGAATAAGTTGTAGACGGCCGATTCTCCATCGCTCGACGTATTCCCAGTCAGACTTCAACACTTCAGCCGCTATCTGGAGGCTCGCTGAGTACTCTTTTGCTGCGAACATGTTGGTGATCCAGTCGCTGTAGTCCGAGAAGAGGCTAGCCTGTAGCTCTGCCTGGGACACGTTTAGTCCAGCCAGCAGTTCCAGCGTGATTGCGTTCGCGGAGTCCAAGGGGTCCGGGTTTCCATTTTTCCTGAAAGCCGCAGACGCCCTGGCAGCTACAATCGAGAGCGTCTGCTGTTTCCTCCCGCTGACCGACACCTGCTGCGGATGAATTCGATACTTGACCACGGCTTGCTTGAGATTCGCGCAACGGAAGCGCTCCGAGATCCTGAGCCATAAGTCGTAGTCCTCGGCCTGAGCGAACGCTACGCGATATCCTCCAACCGCGACGAAAGCTTCGCGACGCATGACGACAGCCGTCTGCGAAAACGGACACCTGGTGGAAAGCGCTAATCTGATTTCGCGATCCTCGGTGGGAAAGTTAAGAGTCCACAACGACCTCGCTCGGACGTCAACCCATTCGGCAGCACCTCCTAACAGACCACAATCCGGGTTCTTCTCCATGAATTCCATTTGCCACAGCAGGCGATCTGACATGGAAATGTCGTCGGCGTCCTGAAGGGCGATATATTGCCCCTCCGCGAGAAAGCAAGCCGCATTGCGAGCCTCCGCCAAGCCGCAAGTCGGTACCTCATGGAGTCTGATTCGGTCGTCGCGAGCAGCGTAGCTGGAGACAATCGCTTTGGATCTATCGGTAGAACCAAAGTCCAAGATGATGAACTCGAACCCTGTGAAGCTCTGGCTCAAAATGCTTTCGATAGCCTCGGCAAGAAACTGCTCGGCGTTACGCACGACCATGACGACGGACACCAAGGGCTGATTCAAGTGAGGGGATTTCAACATATCTACTTCGATGTCCTTTTCGATATCAACCACAGATTTTCGCTTACTATCCCAGCCTTGACCCAACGGTTGAATGCGCCTGACGCAACGTTCCATGCAACTGCGGCAATTTGCTCGGAGCCAGCCATGCGGAGTGTTGCGCCTATCAAATTACACGGCCACCACTCCGATACGAGAGGCGCGCTTCAAGCATGTGACCCCAGAGAAAGTTGCGTCTCCAACTAGCGCAGAAGAGCTCCCGTTGGTCCGATCTTAGCCATGCCTTGATTATGATCTTCTCTTGTTCGAATATCTGGCGGAAAAATGTTCGCGGCACGCCGAACCAACAAGGATAGGTTCGGTATTTCCGCATGTAGTCCATTCGAAATCGCCCGCGGCCATACCGAATCGCACGCTTCAACACCCAGGACTGGCGCAACTGACTATCGCGAATGAAATGCTCCACCACGGCAGTCGGGACATGCCACGCCTTGTGTCCCCACTGGCTGAGTCTTAGCAGTAGCTCTGTTTCGCCGCCCATCGGGTAACTTGAATTCTGTGGACCGATGGAGGGGTCAAAGCGCACGCCCGATTGGAAGACGGCGGTGCGAACCGCCATGTTGGGTCCGAAGACCAGGAATGGTGGCGTGGGCCCTTCCTTCATCAACGGATCGGTGAGCGCATATACCGGTGCTTGTTCCACCCATCGGACCCAAACTGGAGGAGGCAGCTCCCACCGTGGCACAACTGCCCCGCCGAACATCGAGTATCCTACTCGGGTATCTGCCGCATTCCGCAATTCGACCAGCCAGTCGGTGTGGGGAAAAACGTCGTCGTCCGTCAATACGGTCAGGTCGCCCTCTACAAAGCTGAGTCCTGTATTGAGCGCGGAATTCTTTCCTGAGGTTGGTTCGCATATTGTGTGCAATGGCAGGCGATTTGCAAATGAAGCGAGTACCGCGGATGTTTGGTCCGTGCTCCCGTTATCCACAATGACCAACTTCCAGCCCGATGAAGGCGATTGAAGACGGCAGAAGGCCTCCAGAGTTTCTCGCAGAATCGTGGCCCGGTTTCTAGTAGCCAGCAAAACGGTCAGCATCTATACGTGTCCATAGCAGAATCAGAGCGGATTCAGTATTCGCCTTGAAGGCAGATCCCAAGATGCAGCCTGTTTGTTCCGGATAATCCAACAGGTCCCCGGACCTCTTCTTCACGAAGCCTTCGATTGAATGCCTTAGAAAGCCATGAACTTCTTAATCTTTTCGATAGCTGGCTCGCTTGATTGCGGCATTTTGAGCCCTTCATCTGCCCCAGCGAGGCGCTTTTTGGGGTCAGAGCGCCAGGTCAGATTGGCGTTGGCGAAAAAGTTCCAAGCTCCCGCAAGGATGACTCCGGCAGATACGCCGGGTAGCCAAGGTAGATGAAGAATGGCTACGAGAGACTCCACCACCGCCACGTTCAAAAGCAGGCCGGCTCCCGAAATTAAGGCGAACATCCCACAGCGTCGAAGCATCGCCCCCCAGCTCGGCGAAGCTCGGTGGGTTTCGGGAAATGTGAACATCTCGTTCCAGGCAAAGTTGTTCACGATCGCCACGCCAGCTGCAATAGTTGCCGCAGCCCACACACTGAACGAGATTCCAGCAAGCCACCGGTACAAAAACAGGTTGACGACGGCTCCTGAGAGACCCACCAAGGCAAACTTCCCAATCTTCGCCGCTTCTCCCGTCTCAAACGAAATCCGAGCGAGGTGCACGATATAGTCCCACATTACGGAGGTCCCAATCTTGCTCCCTCCTTCCACTCGCTCTTCGAATACGAAGGGAACTTCCTTCACTCCCGCGTAGCTGCCTTTTGCGAGAACTTCCAGCAGAATCTTGTAACCGCGTGGTTTCAAAGCAGCTCCGCGAATCACGTCGCGGCGGAGAAGGAAGAAGCCCGACATGGGGTCTCGCACTTCTCCAAGCGTTCCGGGCAAAGTCATTGTGGCTAAAAATGTCGCCGTCCAAGAGACGCACCGTCTCGGCAAACTCCAATCGCTCACGCCTCCCCCGCGGACGTGTCGGCTGGCGACGACAATGTCGGCATGAGTCGTCCCCATACCGTCGACCAACTCAGAAAGAACCTCGGGAGGATGCTGTAGATCCGCATCCATGCACCCCAATACGTTCCCTCGGGCTATAGCCCAACCAGCCATCACTGCGGTCGAAAGACCGCGTTCTTCCGTACGCACGAGCAGTCGGAGCCATGGGCGGCTACCTTGCAGAGCACGAACGGCGTCGGCAGTTCCGTCGGGACTATTGTCATCCACAATAATTAGTTCAAATGGTTGCTTTGTCGAAGCCAAGGCCGCGCCTGCACGTTCCACTAAGGCATTAACGTTCCCGCGTTCGTTGTACGTTGGCACGACTAGGGAAATCATGAACGGCGCCTCCCTGTACACGCCGACTATACCTCTATCGGGGTGCATCGAAGGATACGCAAGCTCACTTCCATTCGAGTATTAAAGCCAGACCTCTGACCACAGATCCTAAAGGACTTAGAGACGGGCAGACCTGTTGCGCCGAGAACCAAGCGAATTTCATAGGCCGAACAGTGGAAAAGATGTTACCGGGCCTCAAATAGTGCCTGGCGGCACGGAGCACGTGCCTGGAGACAATGCAAGGAGGGTGGGGGCCAACTTCCGTTCTGGAGGGCTCGATTGTTTTTGGCCGTGACATAGCGCGCGCTTCTCGCGCCATTGTCTCGGGTGAAGTCCGGAGCAGGAGTTCAGAGAGTGGAAAATCTAAGAGGTCATAAACCTCGGCTGGTGGGTCCGGGGCGAATTTCCGTGGTGTTGAGTCGACATTCAGTTGTCTCTCTATCGATTGAGCGGCGATATAGCTCAGCCATCTGCCCGGCTTCTTTCCAGGCCCAGCACTTATACAGAAACCTCCTCTTGGCTGAGTGTATTGCGAGCAACCACCGCAGCGTTAAGACCGGCATTCTGATCGCTGATCGCGCGAGGCGTAAGTAGTCCCGAGGAATTCCATGGACATCCGGCCGCACGCCGAATTCTCGGACCCTTGCTCGCCCGTAGTCGAACCACCAGGAGAGAAAATATCCCTGGGTAATTCGACCCTCTGGCACGGGGTGATAGACTACAGCCGAGGGCTCGTAGCGCAATCGCTCGCCGGCCGCTAGCAGCCGGCGCCCGAGTTCGGTATCTTCATTCCGTATCTGAGAACCTGGTGCGGGCCCCAGGTCTAACCGAAATCCCCCGTGCTTTTCGAACACGCTCTTCCGAAACGCCATGTTAGCGCCGTACGGCGCGCGGTCCAGTTCGCCTGCGTTATCACCCAGGTCGAAGTGGGCGAAGATTATGCCGCCCCAGTCCTTCTCAAAGTCCTCGGGCACCCAATTGGGAGGTTCGAACTTCTGTAGTGGGAGGGTTCGTCCTCCCGCACCAGCCCATTTGCCACTGTGCAACAACGCTGCCGTGAGATTTTGCAACCACGTGGGCTCGACCTTTACGTCATCGTCCACGAAGACCAAAACCTCGCCACTGGCGTTTGCAATTCCGGTGTTGAGAGCATGGGACTTACCCGGCTTCGGTTCAAAGACATAGTGAAAACGTTCGGGATACCGGCGACAGAAGTCCTCAACGACATTGCGCGTCTGGTCGGTCGAGTTGTTGTCAACCACCAGCACTTCCCAAGTGACTGAACTCGGCACCTGAGAAGCGGCTATGCTCTCCAAGGCGCGAGCCAAGTGCCCGCACCGGTTATAGGTACACAGAATAACCGTGACGTCGAGGGCAGCACGATTTTGAGTATCAAGGGCAGAAGTTGCGGTCACAGATCCTCTATGCCAAGGTGCAACGGTGTTCCACTTTTTGGTTAACGAACCGACGAAGTCAGGCTGCCATGCTGAACTAAACGGATCACATTCGATTGCATTCATCCTGAAGTTGAATCTGGCTGCCGCTTTCCGTATTGCCAGACATGTTCCAAATTCCGCGATTCCAAAATAGGTTGTCATTGCCACCGGAACCGTTGTCGACGGCGGGAGCCGGGCCGCGGGCCCGCACAAATATTTGGAGCGTCTCTTCAGCCAAAAAGTGGTTGACCTCATCCGCTTTCAGCATCCCCCCAAAGACGTTGTAATGTCCGGGAAGCAGCATGAGCTCAGGGACTTGGAGTTCGCACGTTATCCGACCGGAAGGCGGAACTCGTATCGGATCGCTATAAAATGTGTAATAGAAAAGACCGCCCGCGCTACTCACGGCGACGCGAAATCCTACCAAACTGTTTGGTTCGGCGTCCGCTACAAAGGTGAGTTTCATCCCCGAATCCGAAAACGGCTCCCTGTAGCTAGCCCACTCACCCAGCGGCTCCAGTTGGAAAATGTGAATACGGCAGCGCTTCGATTGGGAATTCGAACCGGGCGCGGACTGAACCGGTGCGGCTTCGTCCAGCGACTTGCGGTAAGAAACGATGGCACTGAGCGAATCTCCGTCGAAGAGCACACGGCCGTGGGTCATGCAAACTGCTCTCGTGCACAAAGTCTGGACCAGAAACATGTGGTGAGATACAAGCACGATCGTCATCCCACTAGCGTGAAGTGAGCGCATTTTGTTGATGCATTTTGAATAGAACCGCACATCACCCACGGCCAACACTTCATCGACAAAAAGCACCTCTGGTTCAAGGTGAGCGGCCACCGAAAACGCCAGACGCAAATACATGCCGCTGGAGTAATGCTTTACCGCTGTGTCGATGAACTTCTCGATCTCGGAAAACGCGACAATTTCGTCGAATTTGCGCCGAATTTCCATCTTCGACATACCCAGGATGGCGCCGCTGAGGAAGACATTCTCCCGGCCCGTCAGTTCGGAATGAAAGCCTGTGCCGACCTCCAACATTGAACCGACGCGGCCGCGAATAATGGCCCGTCCGACCGTGGGAACTGTTACCCGAGAGAGCATTTTTAGCAGCGTGCTCTTGCCGGCTCCGTTGGCTCCCACCAACCCCACCAGTTCGCCGGGCCGGATGTCCAGGGAAACGTTCCGTACTGCCCAGAAGGTGTTTTCGTTCGCTGTGGCCCTTCCGAACAAACGCGATGCGTAACGCTTTGGCGCGGAGCAGGCCGAGATCAGCGCTTCGCGAAGATTCGGCCTGGTTGCCATGCCGATGTGGTACTGTTTGCCGATCGCTTCGGTACGGATTGCAAATTGGCTCATAAGCGCTTACACCACATCGGCGAAGGTGGTCTCCATTCGCCGAAAGAAGTAGGCCCCACTAACCAGCACGAACACAGCGATAACGCTCGATACCGCCAGCATCGCGCCGGGCGCGGTCTTGGTACCCAATAACGCCCAGCGGAACCCTTCGATGACCCCCGTCATTGGGTTGATAGCGTAAAACACTCGCAATCTCGCCGGCACCAAGCTGCTCGGATACGCAATCGGCGTCGCAAACATCCACAGCTGAACTACGAATGGCAGCACATGGCGGATATCGCGGTACTTGACATTCATGGCTGAGAACCAAAACGAAACGCCCACTGACGTGACCAGCGCGAGCAACAAAAGCGCTGGCACCCACACAATGTGCGCGGTAGAGCCATGATGATAGTATGTCATCATAAAGACCAAAGTTGCTCCAGCAATGGCCAGATCCATTAGACCGGCGAACACTGATGCCATGGGCACAAGCAGGCGCGGGAAATACACCTTGGTGATCAAATTCGAGCTGCTGACGAGACTGTTAGAAGCCTGAGTCAGTCCGGTCGCAAAAAAAGTCCATGGCACCAGTGCAGAATAGGAAAACAGAGGATAGGGAAGGCCATCCGACGGTACCTTGGCAAGTCGGCCGAAAAAAATGCTGAAGATCAGCATTGTGAGCAGAGGCTGAATAATGGCCCAAGTGGCCCCCAAGGCCGTTTGCTTGTAGCGAACCTTGATGTCGCGCCAGATCAAGAAATAGAGCACTTCCCGATGCTTCCACAACTCGGCGAGTTGCAGAGGGACTAGCCCTTTTAGCGGCCGGATTACAAGAAGCGGTGTCGTATCCACTGCTGCATCGCGCCCGCCAGCTTGCGATGTGCCCTCTAGTTCTTTAACCTGTGTACGCATAAACGTTCAGACCGCCTCGGTCGCCGCCACGATTGCATCCAACGGACTTTCCATCCGCCCCGACCTACTCGAACCGTACATCCAAGCAGGCCATCGTCGGGAAGTCGCGATTAACGGCAGATTTGTGTCCTCGAACGATGCCGAACTCGTTGACGAGATGGCCCTCTCCCAACATCCTCGGGCCCCGTATGCCAGATATCGTGCTCCCGTAACAGCACACCTTGATACCAGTGGCAGTTCAGTGATTCTATGTTGCAATTGTTGCGCCACGTTTGTTTTCATGCAAGTGTAATCTAATGTGTGGGTTAAGAGCGAACGACTTGTTTTTGAGGATGTCTGGAATAGCAAAATACTTCCCTATATGAAAGCGTTTTCAGAAGCTAGCTCGATCTATTTGGAGGTCGAAAAGCGGCCCCTAAATACGCCAGTCTACCAGGATGAGCTGGAAGCCGCGCCTTGCGGAAGACCGGGAACAGCTCTTCAGATATCTCCCCTGTCCAATTTGCCTAGTCAGACTTTCCTACGGACTGCAAGTAGGCCTGAAGACCGTTTCGCTTGACCTGGGTAGGCTTCGCCGGTCGCAAATGTTGCCTAGCGAACTCGGCACACGTGTCCCAGGCTTGCAATGCCCACGGGCCTAAAAAGGCCGCGCAGAAAAACGCGACTCCTTTCGGCGAAACACCACCGTACTGAAACTGCTGCCAAGCCAGTTTCTTGACGTAAGTTCCTTGCCTCGCCAGGGCCTGGCAAAGGCCGCGAGCCGACGAAGCGTAACGTTTGTTCCAAGTGTGTCGCCGGCCCATCTGTATGACCTGCTCGAAAGCCAGCATTCTCGACCGGTAATAGTCCGGCCCAAAGTTGCCGTTTACCATTACTGAATTCTCGGCCAGATCGGATGTCCGGAAATATCTTCCAACCACATCGGGGACCGCTGCGAACTTGTAACGGCAGGCAATCTGAAATCCTGCAAGCAAGTCATCATCGCTTCGCAACCCCTCGCTAAAGCAATTCAGCTCGAGCAAGGCGTTTCGGCGAATGAGGCTGGCCTGCAACATCGGAAACTGATATGGGTACTGAATCGTGATCGAGTCGGCGAATATTTGCGGAGATTGCCCGACGGTAAGCCCGTGTTCTTCGAATAAGGTCAACCCCTCGCCGTCGTCGGTCACGATCCTCAGCGCGCCAAAAATCCACGCGACATCGGCGGGCACGCGCTCCGCCGCTGTGAGAAATTCGCCGTTCCTTTCGGCAAACCACTCATCGTCGCTGTCAAGAAAGGCGATCCAGTCCCCGCGAGCTTCCTGGATCCCTCGCCGGCGTGCGCCAGCCACGCCGGAATTCGCTTGCCGGACCACGCGAACGCGATTTCCATACCTCGAGCGCACAAGCTCCGCCGAACCGTCGGTCGAGCCGTCATCGACGACAATGATTTCGTCGACCGGAACGGTTTGTGCCAGAGCGCTATCGATTGCGCGGGGTAGATAGTCCCGGCGGTTGAAAGCCGGAATGACGGCGGAAACTTTCATTAAACAATCTCTGCGAAAGGCCCTCGAGATTGCCGATGGCCTTTCTCAAATCGCGCACTTCGCCCTAAACTCCAGATCAGGCAATGGCACGCCGTTCCAGTTTCCGGTCCACTGCCGCCACGCGCTGCCCGATCTGATCGAGCAGCTCCAGGCTGTCCCGCCTGCCAGTCCTCGGCCTTCGGTGCATACCTCATGTCATCATTTTCCCAAGCTACTGCCCTAGCTGTTGATGATCCTAGAAAGCGTTAGTACCTCTCCGACAGTTCCGATGCGCGCTCCAGACCGAAGTGCAGCGCACACAACTTGCTCGAGCAGTTGAGGCGTACAACCGTAAGGAGTCGGATTCGCCTGCACGTCATGAGTATAGAAAATCAGCCACGCTCTCTGCTCCGCGTTCCGGTTGATCAACGAGCCCGCCCCCGCCAGTTGCTCGATGCCTCCGTACAAGCTAGTTGCCCGTAGCAAGTTCAAATCAACGAGCGGGCCGTTGAGCCCTCCGATGATTCCTCTGCAACTCATCATCGAAGGCGCGACTTCTCGTTTTACTCTCAAGGTTACTTCCCCGAACGGATAAGAGAAGTTTCTCGTTGCCGGTAATCCGAGATTCTCCTCGAACGCCCTGTAACCTTTTGTAACTTCGTCGCGATATCTAGAAAGAGGTGTCGTCCGGGCTGGTACGTGGGAATAGGTGTGACTGCCTAGCTCATGCCCTTGTTCCGTCAAGACATGTAGATCCTCCTCGATAAAAATCGGTCCGACTTCGGATGTCGTGCCCATCAGACCAGCTGCTGCATAGTAGGTCCCTCGAATCCCTACGTCTTCGAGGATGACGCCTCCGGTTTTAAGAGCTGTGCGTGGGAAATCGTCGAAGGAGAAAGTGATCAAAGGCACATCGGTTTGGAGCACCGCCTCGCGGCGAGCAACTCTACTTAGTAGAGCCTGACGAGCGTTCCCAAGAATAGTTCGGTGTGACATTGTTCATTTGACTCGGGCAGTCTCCTCGCTCTCCACTATTTTTATGATTCCGTCCTCCAGGGCTAACTTCTGCCGAGAAACAACTAGCCGCGAGACTCCGTCAACGCACTCCCTTTCGATGAATCCGATGTCCTCAAAAGCTTTCCCAGACGGTGCGTTCCGGGGCGTCTTCCGGTAGTTTGCATGGAAATTCGGCCTCAAATCCGAAGTGTATTTTCGGATGATATGAGAAAGGAACGCGTGCTCCACCCGTTTCGATTGGACCCGGCAACTGAACATTAAATCTGTGAGACGCGGCTCCCGGGTGTCTACAATTGCAAAACCAACCACTCCGTAACTCCCAAATCTGTCATCACACTTGATTACATAGGTTTCCAGGTGGGGGGCCTTCAGGATTTCTGCGAGCCGCTTCCGGTCGTATCGATTCCCCGAAAAGTTCATTTGATTCGTGCGCTGAGTCAGCTCATGAACTCGCTCAAGATTCTCCTGATCCATTGGCCGAAGTGCTACGCGAATAGCACAATATCGGAGGAATGCCAGATAATCTTGGCCGAATCCCTCCGCCGTCTTTTGACGCTCATGCTCCATCCTATACATCTTTCTTCGGTTCGAGCTTTCCTCCGTTAATGGCGCTGAGAGTTCAGGAAGGTCCAGCAGAGACTGATAGTCCCGCGCATCAAGCATTTGCACGGTTGGCAATACCGCGTGAACCTGCTCGCGCTCAAATTCCGAATCGTCTATAAACAAAATGGCATCAACGCCGATGTTCAGACCCGTCGCGATGGCGGCTACTCCCTCACTCTTGGGGTTCCAGGCAATCTGCGGGAGAAGAAAGTATTCTTCAAGATTCCACGACTTTAGCATCTGCATCGCTTCATGATGATTGTTCTTGCTAGCAATGGATAGGAGGATGCCGCGGCGATCTAATTCTTCAATGATTCGGCGGATGCCGTTCTTGAGCCGTAATTTCTCCGGACCGTCCTCTATCAAAATTCCTTCCCATAGGGTATTGTCAAGATCCCAAACCACACACTTTACTTTTTGCGGTTTCAATTCCGATATATTTTGCCTTGAGCTCTCTTTTTCGCTTGGTGGGGTTCTCTCATGCACAAAATCCATCGCCCCGAAATACAGAGTTGTTCCATCAGGAACGTCATTGGGGATCAACTCGATCTGAAACGATTCACTAAGAGCCACGACCGCGTTTATTGAGTCATAGGAAACGCGGAACCTGCTAGGTCCTGGTTTTGCAGCCAACAGCTCCTGAAACGGGATTTTCCGACTAGGGTTGTTAGAACGAATCGTAAGTGAGAGGTTGATGCAGTTTGCTCCGGGATTAAAGCACTCAACGAGAAACGCAGTTGGCACTTTCTTCGCGGGTTTTGCCCTCCGCGCAATTCTCTTCTTGAAAGAGTATCTTTTCGCTGACAGAAAACTCCTGGCGGGTGACAGCATAACTAGGCTTTGAAGGACTTTCCCAATATTGTAGTCGCGCTGCTCGATTCTGTCTGCTTGATCCCGGAGATGAAGACGGATGCTTCCCTCACTCCACAGCTTTCCCCATTGCTTGAACCGGATCTTAATTACATAACCGTTCACGCTTCCAGGGCAGTTCACCCGAACCATTCCGTCCACAAAACGGCGACATTTCCCATCAGGACGTGCTTCGTACAAGTCACAAGTTGTGTAGCACGTCGGCCAGACACACTCCGTGCAGTGTTCCCCCCACGGCAGAACGGTCCGCATCCTGACGGCGGTTTTGGAATCTGTAAAGAATCGAACGGCCTCAGGTGGCAGTTGTGAGATCGTTTCGATTCTTGAATTCACTTCAGCCTCATACATGGTTGTGCCGCTCCCTACTAATGATGTGTCGTGCGCCGACGCGTGATGCCGAGCCGCCCGAGCATTTCTAAGAACCGCGAAGAGTTGAACTGAGTTCCATTGTCGGTGGTCAAACGTCAAGCGAGCCTCGCGGCTGCCCTCGGGCAGACTTGCGAGCACGGCCTATTCCGCGTCTTCGGTCCGGCACCGAAGCGAGAGGTTTCCGCCGACGATCTCCTGCGTGCAGCGGTCGATCACGCCGGTTTCTCCCCGTACGCCATCAGCTCGCTGCCTCCTGCTTGAGGCACTTTCATTTCTAACGAGTTCGTTATTGTACCCAGCTGATCTCTCCTCCTTGAATGGCAATTGGAACAGGAAGAAGCAAAAGTGTATTGAGATTGGTCTTAGTCGAATTCCTTGCCCGTTGTCTTGGCACATTAAACCGCCCTGAGCTTTGCCAAACATGCCATACAGAGCAGGCTTCGCCGAATTCTTGCCGCGGCTTTACCGCGGATCGAACTCCAGAACAGATACGCGACGGCGTAACCCGCTGCGCGGAGCGCTTCATAGAATAAAGCTGTGTGCAGATAAGCAAAAGTTGCGAACCGGCCATGATGCTTCTTCCAATACTGCAGCTTCCCACGCTGTTGTTCGACGTAGAACCGGGCTGGCGACAGTGCCGAACTCGCACCCCCGTAGTGCACGGCGGCACTTTCGGCACAGAAAGTGTTGCGCCAGCCAGCTTTGTGGAAACGGTAGCACCAATCCATGTCCTCTCCGTACATGAAGAATTGTTCGTCGAGTGCGCCTACCTGCCCTAAAGCTTGCCGTCGGACCACCCAAAACCAGCCGTTGAGTACCTCGATATCCCGGCTTCGCCTGTGGTCAAAGTCCCCCATCAGAAGTCCCGCAAAGCTCCGCGAGCGGGGAAAGACCGAGTCCAAGGCAAGTGCGCGACACAGACTGCTCCACAGCGTCGGGAATCGCATCGTAGAACGGCCGATGGACCCATCGGGTCCCAGCATCTGTGGACCGGCCAGCGCCACATCTGGATTGGCTTCCATCAACTCTATCAAGTTTTCCACACATCGAGGCAGAATCTTGACATCCGAGTTGACAAGGAAAAGATACTCGCCTGTGGCCAGCGTAATCCCGACGTTGTTTCCTCTCGCGAAACCCAGGTTCGTGCCCGTTTCTACCAGATGGCATTCGGGAAAACGCTCGCTTACCCACCCAGGTGTGCCGTCATGGGATGCATTGTCCACGACGATTATCTCGGCCGGCACGCTACAGTTCTCGCGTATCGACTGGAGGCATTCGGTCACGTACTCCTTCGCGTTCCACGTCACGATGACAAAAGAAATGGTACGGTTTACCTTGCTGGAAGCGGCAGCTGCATTACTGGGAGGCATGAGGTCTCGCTAGCACACCTATGCGGTCTCTCTCGCAATCAAGCCACCTGCATTAAAGAAGACGCAATGCAATGGCCTGCCGAAAGACATTTAATTAATGGGCGATAAATACCATCAGCGGTTAGTGCTATTTCAGAATAGCCTGTCCTTGAGCCGGGCGTTAAGGCTAGGCCAAAAAGCTCATTGCGCGACCATGATTTTCAACTCAACTCGATACCCACGAATTTGCTGCTGGCAACGTGACGGTGCCCAGACTCGCCTCAAGATTACACAGGATTAATCTTCATCTTCGGCCACCACGGTGATCTCCGCAACACAGCACCTCGATAGTGCTCGATGGTCTCAAGTGAAGCAGCCAAAGCGGATCCCCACGAGCTCGACTGAGCCAGCCTGGCGGTCCATAAATGCCGCCGAGCCCTTTCCAGTTCGCGACTCGCGGACCTTCGAAGTCGCGCCTGGCGGCCGGTCTTCTCTACCCTCGCCAAGTGCCCTTCGCGCACCTCCACCAGACATTCGTCCGTGCGAACTTTTTCTCGTAGAGAGTTCTTGTACACACTGTTCGTCATGCTCTCACGCCAGACAGCGAGCGGCGTCTTGATGAATGCCCAAGATCCTTCGAGCGACAGGCGCAGGGGAAACTCGTAGTCTTCCAGATAACGAATGCTTTCGTCGAATCCCCCTATTTTGTCCAGAACCTCTCGGCGTATCATGATGCCTTGGTTAAACAACACAAATCGGGTAACGAGAACTTCGTCCACGTTCAGCCAAAGGCCTTCCTCGGCCGAAGGCCTCAGCCACGCAATATCAAATGACGTCCGGTCCCCAGAATTCCACTTCATCATGATGTTGCATAAACAGCAGGGCACCGATGCTCCAGCTCGTTGCATTAGCGCCACCTGCCGTTCGATCTTTGTTGGGAGCCAAATGTCGTCGGAATCCAGGAAGGCGATCAGATCGCCCCGCGCCGCGGCAATGCCGCGATTGCGGGCAGCAGCGGGTCCCGCGTTGGCTTGGGTGACGACACGGATTCTGTCTCCATATCGCTGTAGCCGCGCTAGGGTGTCATCCTTCGAGCCATCGTCCACCACAATCACCTCGATGTGTGGATAGGTCTGCGCCAAAATGCTGTCGACAGCTTCGCAGACAATGTGTGCGCGGTTGTACGTGGGAATGATCGCGCTGACGAGCGGGTTACGGTTCATGTGGAGCCTTTGATTTGCTTGCCTCGTTGCCTTGCACTGGAAATTCCGTGTTGTCTACATGACGCCTGCCGGCACACCTGCTGCCGGGGGAAAATCCGTGACACACCTTCCAGCGCAGCGGAATCGATGCGCGATACCCGAACAGGAAAAGGCGCGACAAGGACCTCACCCCCGTCCCAGCTTCCGAGTAGTGAAAGGGTACTGGGAGCACGCCGCACGCGTTCCAAGCCCGAAAGCTGCGTGGTAGGTTCTGCGGACCAAACCGCCACTGCAGTTTCGATACGCGAGCAGCCACAGCCGCGCAGACGGAGAAGCAGATGTCGATCAACTTTAGCACTGGCCGTCGGGTTGCTTCGAAAACGTGCGTCATTTGGCTGCTGCGTTGCGGGTGTGTCACACGGACCCGCGCCCATACCTAAGTCGCTGAAAGATGAAGAGGGTGGCCGCTACGCCAAAAGAGCAGGGCCCAGAAGTTAAAAGATTTTATTGCACGCTGGCAGTGAGATTAGTGGGCGGGTTCGGCTTCGACGCTTGGGATTGGCCACCGAACACGTAGGCACCTATCGTCCATGCCGTCGTGTCCAAGGGTCTTGTCTGGTAGCTCCCACCATACCACGCGGTTCCTTGGACGTCCTCGCACAGATCAGCGAGCTGGGCCGAGCATGCGCCTGACATATTCGCGCCCGCGGAAGTCACGTGACTATCGGAGGAAGTGGGCGCGTACTTCGTGGTGCCTGTAAATCCGTAGGTACTGGCCTCGCTTGTTGACATTTTGTAGTTATGGTCAACGGCGCTGCCGGCGGAGATGTTGGCGCACCCACCCCCTGTGTTGTTGATGCACAAGTCTGTTCCGTTCGTTATGAAAACATTGTTGCGGATGTTGAAAATCGAGGCCACGTTGCCTGATGTTCTTTGGACGGACCGGAAGCAGTACCACCCATTCGAGCAGTCAACCGTGTTGTTGTACACATTCCCGACCGTCGAAGTGTTCACTCCGGGGCAATCGTTGGTAGATGTCGAGTACATGATCTGCGCGTTACGGTTGTTATAGATGACGTTGTTATAGACATCCGTCGCCGCGCAGGTGAAAATGTCCACGCCGGATTGGTTGTCATGGATCAGGTTGTTGAAAATCGGCCCGTCTCCGGCCGCTGTGTCGCTCATGTGAAGCACATTCGTGTGGTTGGGATGAGCCCCTTCCAAGCCCTCAACCGTGGTCCCGTCCATGTTCGCAAAAATGTTGTTGTCCGTGTTCCCGAAGTGGCCCACTTCCCCCTCAGCGGTATATTCGCAGTCATTCCCTTCCACGTTCGTAAGATTGCGGAAGCATGCTCCGAAATGGGCCGCGGCGGTCGTATTCTTATCTGAGATTACATTGTTGTAGGCATTGACCGGGCCAGGGGCACCGCTTTGGCAAATGCTTCCCATGCCGTGGTTCGTGGAAGCTGCCGTTGACGTGGAGCTAAATCCAGGCGTAATCGTCCAATCGTGGATGTAACTGTTTTCAACGGTCACGTTGCCCGCGGTTGCATTGATGTTGGCGTTGGCGCATTCGGCTGTGTAGGCGGTGATGCTCAGGCGTGCGAGTTCCAGATTGTCGATGGTGACATAGCGTGCGGTAGTGATGAACGCCCCGCCGCCCGTAGGCACGGCGTTTGCCATGTCAAAAATCGGCCGCGTCCAAGAGCTTCCCGAAAACCACGACTTGTCCACTCCATAGTAATCATTCACGCTTGCTGACCCACCTGCTACCATTGCCATTCCGAAGCAGGACGCCGGCCAGGTCACGCCGCCCTTGAAAATGAACTGGTCGCCCGCCTGATGCACGTAGGATGCAGCGCTTCCCGTGCCTGTGCAGGCCGGGTCCGCTTGCATGTATGGATGCGTTTTCCAGGGGGATGCATTCGTGCCGGGATTGGAATTCGAACCGCTGTCGTAGTCGATGTAGAAGGTCCTTCCAGTCTGCGCACCAGCCGGTGAGATGACGAAACCAATTAGAGCCATAATCAAAGCTAAAGCAATAACATAAGCGCGCCGTACCATCTTTCACCTCCGCAGAACTGGCCTTTAACGACACACTAACGGCCACTGCGGCTTGCGGCAACTGTCCCGAAGGACAGTTTTCGGTCAGGTCAACGATTCGTGTCGAATCAAGGAAGAAGGTAATTTGGTCTAGATATCTCAGACGGGCCGGGAAATGAACGTAGTGACGGGAAGCGCCAATCGGATGCTGTATGCGAATGATGATCACGGATTTTGCACGCGCAGTCGCTCGCGGCCAGAAGCACGGAAAACGCTCAGTATCTTTGCTCGCTGCTCCTTGCGCAAAAAATCGATAAACTCTTGCGGAACAGGTCGTTTCTCCCTGCTGATACCCGACCAGGCGTAGCCCAGGAATCTGGTAGCGGCGCCGACCAACCAGGGCCGTTCCGATAGGCGCATCGCGCATTTCAGAAACTCAAAAACCGGGTCACTGCCGAAAGAATAATCCACTCTTCCCAAACGGAACTGGTGCCGCAGCGGTCTATTCGCCGCTCCTGTGTGCCTCTGGTGAAGCACAGTTAAAGCGGGAATCGCCTCCACGCGCCATCCATTCATTTTCGCGCACTGCTGTGCGTACCAATCTTCACCGCCATGCTTGAATGTCGAGTATCCGCCGATCACCTCGTAGCATTCTCGGCGGACCAACTGTGCGGCGTGTGGAACGGAATCCGCTCTGTTTGCGGCGCGACTGCGAAATTCCCCTTTCTCCTCCTCATGAATGAAACCTGCCGCCATGCCCAGCTTCGAGTCGCGATCAAAGTGGTTCATCAGAGCCTCGAAGTAAAGCGGCCCAATCGCCACGTCCGCATCGAGGTTACCAATGAATTCGAAGGAAAGTCCCCCCAGCAACTTGATACCCCTCTGCAATGCCATTCCCTTCAACCCAAAATTGCGACCCGCAGGCCGGGTCAGCTTCAGGAAATGAATGAATTCGTGCTGCTTCGCGAAGTTCTCGACAATTTCATCGGTTCTGTCGGTAGAGTTGTCACTCACGATTACCCACCGCTTGGGCAGCACCGTCTGACTCAGCACGCTCCTGATGGTCTTCTCAATGAAGGCCTCTTCGTTGTGGGCGGCCGTCATGAGCACATAGACCTGATTGGAGGATATTTTCCGCAAGCTCGCTGGATTTTCTCTATGACGGTAATGCACGAGCTAAGCTACTCCCTATTAGCACGGGTCAAATTGTCGCTCGAACGAGAGGGTCCCGTGACTCTAGTTGTCCGCGCACGTCAGCCACGACATCCTCTAGGATCTGGTCGAGTTTGTACTTGGGGCTGTAGCCCGTAAGGGCGCGAAGGCGGTCGAGGTCCGGCATCCGCCGCTCCATATCCTCGAAACCCGGCGGGTAGGCTTGGTCATACGGTATCAGGCGGATGCTCGACTTGGACTTGGTTCGCGCGATGACGCGTTCTGCGAGGGTTTTAATCGAGATTTCTTCCTGCGACCCCACATTGACAACCAATCCATAGGCGTCCGGTCGCTTTACCAGCTCTGCCAGCATCGGCACCACATCTAGAACATGGGCAAAGCATCGAGTTTGCGATCCATCCCCAAAGACCCCAATGGGTTCGTCGAGGAGCGCCTGATGCACGAAAGTAGGGATAACCATGCCATAGCGCCCGGTTTGACGGGGTCCGACGGTGTTAAAAAGCCTTACAACGACCACTGGCACACGCTTCTCTGCAAAGTAAGCAAGCGCCAGGAATTCATCGATGGCTTTCGATTCGGCGTAACTCCACCGCGACTTGCAGGTGGGTCCCATGACCCGGTCATCATCTTCCCGGAAGGTGGGTTGCTCGCTTTTACCGTAGACCTCAGACGTAGAAGTAATCAGAAGTGGTTTTCTGTAACGGCACACGTTTCTCAGCACAACTTCGGTGCCCATAATATTGTTGACAATCGTTTCTGTCGGACGCTCGATAATCATGCGCACTCCGACGGAAGCGGCGAGATGATAGACAAAGTCCGCCTCGCGAATGAGCTCTTCGAGTAAGCTTTCGTTGCGTACATCATCGATAATGCACCGAAACCGCTCGTTCTTTTCGAGCGAGGCAATATTCGAAACCCTCCCGGTTGAAAGGTTGTCGATCACAGAAACGTGTTCACCGCGCCCAAGCAGCAGTTCCGCCAAGTGTGAACCGATGAACCCGGATCCTCCAGTAATCAGGTGCTTTGCCACGATGCTCCTCTTTCGGAGAGAATTCTTGCTTAACTGCGGGCCTCTTTAATGAAATCCGCCTACTGCGATCCAAGACTTGACGAGGCCGTAGAATCGCTCGGCAACGATATTCGCGCGCGTGAAAGCCCTTGGAATTCCTTGCAAGGGTCAGAACTCAGTCTACTTGCAGATGCCGTGGATTCATTTCAAGATGCCATCGGAATAGCCGACCGCGCTGCCGCGGAGTTACGCGACACCAGAAGCGTCTTCAGTATAGTGCTCCAACGTAGCCACGCGGAATCCAGAGCAT
>DASYZC010000329.1:0-15141 GCA_035949735.1 Candidatus Acidiferrales bacterium
TCTGGCGCCTCGAGATTATGTGTCCATCCGTTCGACCCATTGAGCGCGCCATGCGGGAGCCACGAATGGATCCGCAAAGTACTGTGTTTCCCGCGCAACCTTGTCGTCCCTGAACTCCATGATGCTCACGGTGTAGGACGGCTTGCCGTCATATGTCAGGATGAATTCGGTGATCCAAAGATCACCGCCGCCAATGATTCGTCGGACAGCAAACCGTTTTTTGCTCGGTTGACTAGCGCGTTGGTTCTGTATGTTGCTTCGACCGCGGGTTCGCTCGCCTGACTGCGGGTATTCCAGCACCGCGTCCTGGTGATAGATGCGGTGCTCGGTTTTAAAATCGTTGGCATCGGACGCAGCCCAGTGCTGATCCAGTGCCGCACGGATCTCTTGATCTCGCACTCCAGAATTGTGCTCCTCCCTTTGTTGATCGTTCATCTTGAACCTCAATTTGACGAGAAGCTGAACGCTTTGGGGGATCGGAGTATACGCCTGTCTCCGATCGCAGTGGTTAACTACTGATAAACCTTGTTATCAACAGCTGATTGCTTCCGCCTTCGGTAGCTCCAGGTAAGTCGGATCACCGGATATTGAGGGCCAGTTTCCGATTACGTTATCCACTTCTCCGGTAACGCCTTTATCAGGCGTTTGAAATGGCCGACGCGACGAATAGGCCGTAGACCAAGTTCCCCGAAGCGAAACCGGCGCGCATGGCCTGGAACCCCTTGAGGTAAGAGACAAAGTGGGTGCCGTATTTCGCGGCGAGCGCCCAGAGATTCTTGTCTTTGATGATGTCGAGGCAGAGGTCCCAAGTTTTGGCGCAGTTCTCGTTCAGAACTTCGCGGCTCATGATCTGCAGGCCGTTCGAGATGAAGAATTGTTCATAGTCATCCATCGTTTGTAGTTCCACGAACATGCCCTTTTCGATGGGATCGATAAATTTACGCGTCTCTGCGCGCGTGAGATTCTCTTTTTTGAACCAGTCGGTGATCGCAAAGGAGCCCCCTGGCTTCAGAAGTTTGGCGGCAGAAGCAAAGAACCCTTGGATGTTCTGATAGTGGGAGATGGATTCCACCGACCAGAGAACATCGAACTGTTTCTGGAAGTTCATTGCTTCGGCGTCCATCAGGAGGAATTTCGCATCGAGTTGTTCCCTTGCCGCAGCTTGGATTGCCATTTCGACCTGCACCGGGGAAATAGTTATGCCTGTGGCGGTGGCGCGATAGTGTTTGGCCAAGTAAAGACTGCTGGCGCCAAAGCCGCAGCCAATGTCAAGAACATCTGAGCCGGGCCCTACGTTTGCGAGTTGAGCGAGGTGCTCAACGAGCTGAAGCTGTGCTTTTTCCTTCGATTCATCCCCACGAATCCAATATCCGTGATGCAGATGCTCGCCCCAGAGGGCGCGGTAGTAGGGACTAACGATGTCGTAGTGCTCGATGATTCTATCCTTATCGTTTGGACGAGGCATGGAGGACGCGTGATACCCTGAGCCATTTTTGGTCTCGGGTCATCGGGGCGCTGCCATTGTACCTTTGAAGGAACTGGAGGCAAATAGACGCAAATCAGGCGGTGGTCCCAGTTTCCGCGGGAGTTGGCTGACCTTTGATCTCTCTACCGTAGGAGAACTACAATCTAAGCAACCTATTGAGGCCATGGAGCAAGTCCGGCAGAAATCGCTTTGTTGCCTTACCCGTAGGGCCGCGTGTACCTGGATCGCGGCTTTCTTAATTCTGTATGGCCTCGGATCGATGGTTTTACATCTGGGGCATCTCGGGCGATATCAAGGGACCGCGCTCTTCGCAGCGATGGGTCTGGCGTGCTTCGTCAATTTTGCTCAAAACAGAACCTTTCATTGCGTTATCACCGGGCCGTTCTTTCTCCTAGTCGCGTTCGCGCTGGCCCTGCAATCATATGCAATGTGGAACATGAGCAGGCCAGTGCTGTGGCCGACCGTCCTGATAGTGGTTGGGATTGCATTTCTGCTTGAACTGCGCTTCGCCCGTTAAGCACCGGCGTTTTGCCTGGGGAAGAAGAAGTTGTCCGTATTTCGTCTCGGTGATGGTCTCTGCGACCGGCTCGAGTAGCGCGCTCTCCATGGAAAAAGTCGCGCCACTCTCCGAGAAGGCCGCGTCACGTCTGCCGGCACAGTGATCGCGCGCTGTGTGAAACACGCTGTGAGCCCCATCGCAACGAACTCGCCGACCAGTTGAGCCCGCACGACTTACCGGACAGATACCCCGCCCGGTTGCACCACTTGTCTTGTCGGGTAGGCGCTCAATCAGGCAGGAACTTAGCCGAAGATAGGAGTCCGACCCGATTGAATCGGTACTAGCTACTAAGTACCACGGAATACGAATCCTATGGTCCATTGAGACGGTTGATTGTGTGTCCAAGAATCAGTGGTACGGGAGGGACTCGAAGGATCGAAACTGAGTCGACCAGCTCGCAAGTCACCATGGGGATGCCTATGCCCGAGCCGCTCACCGACCACCCTTCGACTCTAAGAGAACGGCCCAGCACGCGCCTTCTCTGCCAACACTTGCTCTCCCAACGCGGCGAGCTCTCGCAACAGGTGCTTGCGCAGGAGATCGTCAACGCTTACAAGGAGATGGATTCAGGGCAGCGTCGCTGTTTTTTCGAGACGCTCTGCCGGGAATTTTTGCCGGACGAAGCTGCCATCCGCGGCGCCGCAGCAAGCTACGAGCGCGCGCCCAGCCCGAAAACTCTCGCGGCACTTTCCGCAGCGGTCGAATCGCCACGCCGAGAACTCTTTCAAAGGATCAATACGGCACCAGGCGGAACGGAAACCCTGGTCGCTCTGCGAGGACATCTGCTCGATCTGGACTCGTCGGATATGCTTTTTGAGGCGCTGGACGAGGACCTCAAGCACCTGTTCCGATCGTGGTTCAATTGTGGTTTCTTGCGCCTGGAGCGCATCACGCTGAATACGTCACCTCTGATACTGGAAAAACTGATCCGTTACGAATCGGTACACAAGATCAATGGTTTGCCCGACCTGCGCCGGCGGTTAGAACAGGATCGTTGGTGCTTTGCGTTTTTTCACCCCGCGCTCCCCGCGGAGCCAATCATCTTTGTGGAGGTGGCCGCGGCAGCGGGTGGGACGGGTGATGTGGAATCTTTGCTCGACGCCCATGGGCCTGTGCTGGCACCCGAGAAAGCGGATACGGCAATTTTTTATTCGATTAACAACTGCCTGAAGGGCCTGCGGGGCATTCCGTTCGGCAATTTTCTGATTAGGCGGGTGATGGCCGAGATTGCCGCGGAGTTCCCGAACATCACAACGTTCAGCACACTTTCACCGCTGCCACGATTTTCGCGGGCGCTCAGAGACACCCGGAATGAAGACGGATTCACGCGGGGCCGTCTTTCGCGGCTGCTAGCCGACTACACGACGTCTCTCACCGAAGCCTCGGGACGCAGCGATCCCGTAGAAGGGCTGTTTCTTCTGCTTGAAGAGCCACTCGCTCATCGCGAGGTTCTCGCTGGACCGCTTCGACGGCTGGCCCTCGCGTATCTCACAAGAGCGCGTCAGAACGGAAAACTCAGCGACCCCGTCGCGATCTTTCACTTGTCAAACGGGGCGCGTCTAGAGCGCATTAACGTCTTTGGAAACTTGCGGAGCTATGGTCTGGAGGCGTCGTTCGGTGTGATGGCCGGTTATCAGTACGTAGCCAGTGAACTCGAAGAGAATCATGAGCGTTTTGTGCGAGACGGCCACGTGCGCGTCGCAAACAGCTTGTGCATGGAGAACGCAATCGTGTCGGCGGCGTGGCAGAGCGCCCCGGGAAACATCGACAAAGGGACAGAAACTACGATTCCGGTGATGTGGTCGGGCGAAATACCGGTGGGTTCGGATTAGTCTAACGCCGCATCCTATTTGCTCCCAGCGGCGCGGCATTTGCGAGTGCTAGTGAATGTCGTTGTATACGATGCGGCCTCCGACAACGGTGAGCACAGATTTTAGCTGCTTGATTCCCTCATCCGAGACTCGCTTGGGGTCGAAATAGTCGTCGCTCAGGACGACCAGGTCGCCGAGTTTGCCCGTCTCGATCGACCCCAGCTCGTTATCTTCGTGGAAAAACCAACCGTTGTCCGCCGTGTACATCCGCAGAGCCTGCTGGCGCGTGACCTGCTCGCCGGAATTGATCAGGGCGCCGGTGCAGTCTTTACCCGTCACCATGTAATAGATTTCGAACCAGGGATCGAGCACAGCAATATCGCCGGCGTCAGAGCCTGCGCCCGCGTGAATACCGCTCTCAAGGATGGTGCGATAGGGCGGACCCGCGGGCTGCCCCGCAGGCGTGCCGTGGCCGCCTTGAAGATATTTCCATCCGTGCAGCGCCATGCCCACCCCGATGGCTTTCATTGACTGGAGCGTCTGTGGGTCAATGGCGGGCACATGCGCGATTGACCAGTGCAAATCGGCGATCGGCGTGACGGCGTTGACCTTCTCGTAGGTTTGCGCGGTGAACTGCACTTCCGGCAGAGATAAGGTGTGTTGTTGGTACGTCCACCCGTGCTTTGCGACCAGCCGCAAGGCAGCCTCGTAGTTCTCGGGGTGCTGCCCACCCGCAAAATTCGCAAACCACGGGCTGGCAAATTCTCCGATCCCAGAAATGCGAAGCATACCGTCGCCAAAATCGGGGAAAACATTGAGCAGGCGCTCGGTCAGAATTGGTAGCGCCATTGTTTTATCCATCGAGATCATGAACAGCCGGACGCGTTCATCGAGCTTGTGCTGGTGATCAAGCGCGAGAATCTGGTCATAGACGGTCCAGGGATTGGCGCTGGCAATTCCGGGGAACGTGAAGCTATCCTGCAAATCGGGGCTTTCAGGATCAGCGAACACGCCCATATCCACGCTGGTGGTAAGGCCGTAACGCAGCACATAGGACTGCGCATATTCGGCGCTGCGAATTTTGTCGTCGAGAGTTTGCATTTTGCGCAGCTCGGCCAGCGCAGCGTTCGCGGCGGGGCCTTGCAATGCGCCCGTTGAGCCAACGGTAATGCCCTTGCTTTCGAAAAACTTCTTTCCGAGGCTGTTCGTAACCGCGGGACCGAACGTGGCGAAGAATACGGGATGATCCGGCACCGCTTGATCCAATTCCGGGAGCGTCGGCAGCCGATTTTCCGCAAAAAGCCGAGGAGTCCAATCGCCGATCGCGGTAACCCAGGAGCCTGCAGGAACCGTACGGGCGCGGTCCTTGAGCAGAGCCATCGCCTGGGGGATGCTCGTAGCGGTTTCGACCATCACGTCATAGCCCGGGCGCTGGCTGAACAGCACAAAGTGATTGTGATCATCGATCAGGCCCGGTACGACCACTCGCCCATGCAGATTGATTACTTTCGTGCACGGATTCAGTTTGCGATTGCCGAGCGGGCCAACATAGGCGAAACGGCCCGCCTGAATGGTCACTTCGTTGACGACGCGATCCTGCGCGTCCAACGTATGAATTTTGCCGTTGACGAGGCGCAGGTCGCGCGACCAGGAGCAGGCATCCTGGGCGGGGGCCGGAACTGTTGTAGCGAGCAGAGCCAGCAACGCCAGCAATGTGAATACTGAGAATCGCATCTGCTTTCCTCCAGAAACTTTAAGGTGCGCCGGTACTTGAGAAATTAGGCTCGTTCTATTCTCTTCGTCACAGTGGTCTCTTTTGAAGCGCCGTGATGGCGCAAAATCTACGACGTGAGGGGCTGCACGTCAATGGGGCTGAATAATTGGGAGAGGCGGTGTACTTACGTTCCTGGTCCTGATATAAGCGAACGCGGCAGCATTCATGAATAGACCGTACCTTCATCACGTCCTGATCGGCGTCAACGACCTCGAGCGCTCCCGCAGCTTCTACCGCGACGTGCTCGAACTGGAGGAAATCGAACGGCCACCGTTCGATTTTCCGGGCCTCTGGTTCGGCATCGGCGACGCCGAACAGCATCTCCACATCGTTGTTGGTATGGGCGCGCTGCAGCGGGTTGGCAGACCGAACAATCCGCAAGACGTTCACTTCGCCCTGCGCGTGAAAAGCTATAGCGAAACGCTCGACTGGCTGCACAAAAAGGGTTTTCGCGAAGACCTGCCACCGGACGATCTTCGCAACCTCCAGCTTCGGCCCAATTCCGTAACGGGGCGGCCGCAACTCTACATCCTCGACCCGGACCGCAACATCATCGAATTCAACTGCGAATCCCTCGATTAGACCTCCGGCCGGCATCTCAAACGGGGCGCGGATCTGACCAACGACACTTCTTCATGTTTCGGATTTTCCGCCGATTGGATTTATAATTCAGCCGTCAAGGTTATCTCGCTCTTGCCCAAACCTGACGCCAGTCCAGAACGTTTTTCACTCGCCGTCATCACTGATGACGCTGATATCTTTCCGGAAATTCGAAAGAATCTGGGCGCAGAGTTCCGTACTTCCCTGGCGACTACCAAAGACGAAATCAGGGCCGTCGTCGAGCGGGATGATATTCACGCCATTCTTTTCAGCCTGGAGGCCATCGGCGAAGGATTCGCCGATGGCCTCGAAGTGTTGCAGGAGATTCGCAGAATTCGCGATGATGTGGTCCTCGCTGCCTTCACGCGCGGCAACCAGCGGACCCTTCCGCTGAAAGCCAGCCAAGCTGGAGCAGACGAGTTCTTTCCTTTTCCCATCAATTACGACGAGCTCAAAATTGTGCTGGCTCGCGCAATCGAGAAACGGGCGCTCGAACTGGAAGGGCGTCGCGTGGTTCAACAGGTCGAGGATAAGGCGGCCTTTTGGGGACTGGTGGGCGCCAGTCAAGCCATGCAGAAGGTGTATCAGGCGATCGAAGCGGTGGCCGGCACCGGAGCGTCCGTGGTGATTCGCGGTGAAAGCGGAGTAGGGAAGGAGCTCGTCGCCCAAGCAATCGTTCAGTACAGCGACCGCGCCGCGCAGCCGTTCATTTGCCTGAATTGTTCCGCTCTGCCGGAGAGCCTGATGGAGTCCGAGCTTTTCGGCTATGAAAAGGGCGCCTTTACCGGGGCAGATTCGGCCAAGCCGGGCCTGATCGAGATGGCCCATGGAGGTACTCTTTTTCTCGACGAGATCACTACACTGCACCCCAGCCTACAGAGCAAACTGCTCCGCGTCCTCCAGGAGCGGTCCGTACAGCGGTTAGGGGGGCGTTCAGCCAAGAAGATCGACTTCCGTCTGGTGACCGCCACGAACGAGGATCTGGAGGACTGCGTGCGCAAAGGACGCTTTCGCGAAGACCTCTACTTTCGCATCAACGTGGTGCCGATCACCGTGCCGCCGTTGCGAAAACGCCGAGGCGACGTGGCCCTGCTGGCTGACCATTTCATGCGGGTTTACTGCGCCTCGGCAAAGAAGCCCCTCAAAAGCCTGCAACCTGATGCTCTGGAGGTGCTGGAAGCGTACGAATGGCCGGGCAACGTGAGGGAGCTCGAGAATGTGATTCAGAGAGTGGTGGTGATGGTCAACAGCCCGGTTGTGACGCTCGAGCATCTCCCGCAGCACCTGCTGCAACACAGCGCGACAGTCCAGGAAGCTATCTTAATCCCGGAGGAGGGCGTGGATTTCGATGCGGAGATGGAACACCTCGAAGTAGCCTACCTCAATGCGGCCCTCCGGCGCACGGAGGGCAGAAAAAGCGCGGCTGCGGAGCTTCTGCACATCGACCGCCAGCGAATGAAGTACCTGTGCCGCAAGCACAAGATCGAATGAGCGGAGGTTGGTGACAATTTAACCATATCTGGTTAAATTTTAACCACGGGTTGAGTTTTCACCTCAGAGGCTGCTTCGTCCGAGAACGTTTTTGCAGCAAGTCCTTTATTTTCGAGGTGGAGATTCGCTGCGTGGGGTGTGTGGAGATTGGCAAGCCTCTTGCAGTAGTGGGGGTTGCGGGGCGAGAAAGACAAAAAATTTTAGGAGCCAGCGAAATGACAATCGAGAAGAAGAGCTTAATCAGCGCGCTCAAGACCACCATGAAGGCCAATGCGATTAAGGAAGACATCGGCGGCAACGCGGCGACCAGCACATCCGAGAAAATGCCTGGCTTCAAGAACGCCGGGCTCAAGGGTACCGGGCTCAAGGGTACCGGGCTCAAGGGTACCGGGCTCAAGGGTACCGGGCTCAAGGGCACTGGGCTCAAGGGCACTGGGCTCAAGGGCACTGGGCTCAAGGGCACTGGGCTCAAGGGGTATTAAGCGGCTCGTTTTTTTTCGGGGGCGGCTCAGCCTAACAAGAAGGCCTCGATTTGGATCGAGGCCTTTTTTTTACCAGAGCTTTCGAGCGAAGAAGCGCCACCCCTGCTGCCAGACCAGCCCCGCCAGGCTGCGCCGCCTTCCGTAGACACGAGCATCCCCGATCATTCCCGGCTTCAACCGGCCGCCGGAGTTATCCAGGTCCATCTGGGCGACGTAGAAGTTCGGAGATTGTAGCCCCTTGAAGCCGCTCTCCTGTGCAAGCACTGGATCGATATCGGACGATCTCGGCGCTATTGCAGTAACCCGTGCGTCAACCTTCCCCCAAAGGCCGTCAACCTGGATACGGGCTGGGGAACCAACCGCGAGCTTGTAGAGGTCGTGCTCTGAAACAAAAATGCGCGCTCGCATCCGGCTCAGGTCCGCGACTTCCGCGAGGGTTGTTCCCTCCGGCGCATAGGATCCCATCCGGTCCGCAACGCGAGGGGTTAGCACGATACCGGAAATTGGGGTAACGACCTCCAGGTCCGAGGCTTCGCCCCTTAAGACACTCGCCCGCTTGGCCAAGTCGTTGCGTTCTTGATCGGCCACGCCAAAGTCTCCGTAGTGCAAGGCCGCCGACCTTGCCTTAATGGAAGCGACTTCGTAATCCGCCTGGGTGCGAGCGAACTCCGATTGCAGCGGCACGTTCTGCAGCCCAATGAGCGGCTCGCCGGCTTGGACGCGCATTCCCTCGCTTACATAGACTCGCGCTACGGTCCCCGCAACGAAGTTCCGGACCACCGCGGTCTGCGCTGGTTCGAGTACAAACCGACCTTGCACCGAGTCGTGCCAGAGTGGCAGCAGGACGACCAGGGCCGCGGCTGCGCCGATGGACCAGCTACGGCGCGAAGCAAACCAAGCGATCGCACGATCTTTTTTATCCAAATAGACGAATTTCATAAAGTTCACCAATTTGCGGATCCTGGAACGGAATATGATCGCCGCCGTCGCGAGTTCGGGAATGAACGACCAAGCAGGATCAAAATTGCGGAATACGTTGCCGACGAGCCGGGCCAACACGAACAAGATGGTGTAGCTATAAAGGCCAGAGGCGAAAGCATACACAGTGTAGCCGAGGCGCCGGCGCCGGGGCACGTAAGGCACTTCGACCGGAAGTCTCCACACGTGCCGTTTCACCCAAGCGGACACGTAGGCGGTGGAATTTTCCTTTAAATTCGAATATCCCAACAACTCGCTCATGATGTAGTACCCGTCAAGTTTGACCAGCGGATTGAAATTGAGGAGTACCGATGCGAAGCCCGTGATGAGCATCATCATGTAGGCGGCCGAGTGCAATGCCGTTTCCGGGGGAGAGAGCCACCAGATGATCGTGGCCACGGAGCAGATATAGAGTTCCGACCAAGCTCCTGCGAGCGAAACGATCATCCGTTGATACCGCGACGCTAGCACCGCGGTTTGTGTGAGATCCGTGTAAAACGCCGGAGTCAGATAAATCAGAAGAAAACCCATGGCCGGAACACGGCCGCCGTAATGCTTGCAGGCGTGTCCATGGCCGATTTCGTGCCAGCAGAGCGATATGACGGCAACCACATAAAAGATCCCTACGTCGGACCAGCTCTTCTGCGAGAAATTGAAGAAGTGCAGCGTGTCCTGGCCGATTTGGTCCCAATTGGCGATGGTGATTGCAGCCATTATTCCGAAGAGTGCAAACGTCAACAGCGTAAACCACCATGTGTATATGAACGAGGTGTGGCTGTACAGCCAGGTTAGGAACTTATCGGGATTGACAGCCGGAAAGCTGACTTCCGCGAGATCTCCCCACTTGCTCTTTTTTGCCTTTAGCAGTTTCTTGCGCTTCTGCGCGTCCATCTGCAACAGGAGCACGTTTCGCTCTTGCGGGGTCTTGTACCAGAAATCATCCTGCTCGAGGGCCGCAGCGAATTCGCGAACCTCGTCCGGACCGTATTCGGTGCCGATCTGGGCAGAATACGCTCTCGCAATCTCTTCATATGACCGATTGCCGTCAAATAGCTGGATCAGCTCCCAGTTTTCTTTGGGAAACCGGTAAATCGCATCCTCGGGAGGTATCGTGGCCCGAACGATGGGCTTGCCGTCTTCAATATGCTCTTTAAAGACGATGTTGGGAGGTACGCGCGGGGCGCGATCGGAAATGATTCGGGCGGGAAGTTCTGGCAGAGCAACGTCAAAGACACGCGTCAGATTCATCGCATGTGATCCAAGTGCACCGACGCCGTCATCCCCGGACGGAGCGAGCCAGGCTTGCCGACCAACTCCACCAAGACTTCGAACGTTCCACTTGCTGGATCTATGACCGGGCTGATTTCGCGCACGCGCGCGATATGCCGTTCGCCGGCTGCGTCGGGCGAATCAGCCTGGAATTCCTGCCCACGGCGAATTTTTCCGAAAAGCTGCTCGGGAAGAGTGAATCGGATCAGTAGAGGCGCCTCGCTGGTAACCCAAAAGAGCCGGTCGCCCTTGGCCACAGTTTGCGATTCACGTATGTAGCGGCGGGCTACAACCGCGTCAAACGGCGCGACGATCCTGCTTTTTTGAAGCTCCAACTCGAGCGAGCGCTCCTCGTCCTGCGCGTTGTTCAAAAGCTCCGTAACCCGCTTGATGTCCCAATCGTGAGACTCAACCTGGAATTGCGCGTGCTGCAGTTGCTCGGCAGAGATCAAGCCCTGAGCCGCAGCCTGTTGGGCGCGCGCGTAGTCCGCAGCCATCACCTTTCTTTCGGCTTTCCAGTTATTTAGGTCAGCTTCGACGCTGCGTGATTTCGCGCGAGCCGATTCGAGTTGCGTCTGGAGTTGCCGGTCATCAAACTGCGCCAGCAAAGTCCCCGCCTTCACACGTGCTGGGACATCGTAGAAGATCTTGGCCACCACGCCGTCGCGTTGCGCCGTCAAGTCAACCTCATGTTCCACGATGATGGGACCGGAAACCACCAGCTCTGGTTCAGCAGGAGCGGCGGGCGGCTGATTCGGCGACGCCGCAGTCGCGGCAGGCAATGGCGCCGCGCTAGAAACGATGCCTGATTGAGAGTTATCGCCGCCGCAACCAGCCAGCGGTATCGCGGTGAGCAAGATCACCCAGAAAATGCATTTGCGTGGACTTTGCATATGCGCCATCGCTACCATCCTAGCCAGTCCCACAATTTTGAATAAACCCAAATGGTGGGCCGGCGCAAGAGCACGTAGCCGGCTGGCCGCCAGGCAACGCGAACTTTTCCGCGTCCTTCCATCCCCGCTCGAATCGCTCCATCTGGATTGGGAACGGAAACGCGAGAATAAAACGTAGGTGATCCTTGAACGCTCGTGGCTTTCGGGCTGATGATCTCAACTTTTCCATGAAAGGTTCGCTCGGGGTAGCTGTTCAGCTTGACCGAAGCGGGCTCGCCAATGCGTAGCAGACCGGCGTCCTCGTCGTCCGCTGCGACGTCCACGATGGCCTGCGAGGTGTCCACGACTTCCGCGAAGGAGTCGCCGCGGCCCAGCTTGCGCCCCGCGAAATCTTCCACATGGGGAGTGGCAATCGTTCCGTCGATCGGCGACCGAAGTTGTGACTTATCCAAAAGCTGCCGTGCTCGATCGAGTTCGGCCTTCCAGTACTGCGCCTGGACGTTCTGCGTACCTGCGGCGGTCCCCTGGCTAGTTGCCAGTGCGCGGTTCATTTGCAGGAGTGCGGACTGGTACCGCGACTGCGCTTCCGCCACAGCGGCTTGCGCATTCCAGTCTTCCATCGCTGCGACCACCTGCCCGGCGTGCACGCGCTCACCTTCCTTCACGAATACCTTGCGGATCACCCCGTCTGTCTCCGGTTGAATCTCAGCGCGGCGAAGCGGTGCGACCACGGCGTCGCCATCGACGCGTAACGGGAACGGAAACGCGACGAGAAAAATCAAAGCCGCCGCAACGCCGGCGACGATCAGCTCGCGACGCCGCTTTTCCATCGCCATAAACTTCCGCTTGCGTACTAATACGGGTTCGAGAACGGAGATAAACGGCACTTCCTTGTACATCTGAGCGTTGCGGAGAGCGACCGTGGCTTGGCTGGTGAGAACCTGCAGGATCTCGAGGTGAGCGGCAGTCAGAAAATCGGGATTCGTGCTTTCCAAACACAACATTCCCACGCGTCCTGTATCATCATTGAGCGGCACCGCGTAAAAGCCGCGCATTCCGGATTCCGCAAAGTACTTCTTGAACTTAGCGCGGGTTTCTTCCCTGTCCGCATCGTTTTCTTCGTCGTGCTGCCGCACGTGAATGATCTCGTCCGAGAGGGAAGCCCATTGCAGGACTTCGTTCAGCGGCGAGAGTTCAGGGGAGTCTACGTCCACCTTCGTGAAGCCTGTAACCGCGCTGAGCGTGAAGCGGCCGTGCTGATCGAGCGCCAGCGACGCGCGATCGTAGGGAATGACTGCTTGAGGTGCGTTCACAATCGTCTGCAGCATACGCTCGAGATTTAGGGTGGACGTGATTTCATGGCTCACCGTGTTGAGCGTCTCGAGAATCTCCACCTTGCGCTCGGCCATCAATAGGCCGGCGTTATGCAACGCGGTGGATGCCGTGTCGCAGAGGCTCGTCAGAGTAAACAGGTCGTCTTCGCCGAAGTCGGATCCGTCGGACTTGTTTACCGCCTCGACGACGCCTACAAGTGAGCCTCGATCCATAATCGCAGCCGCCAATATGGATTGGGCGAACGGCTCTCCGGCCGCTTCGTTGCGCGCAACGAGCCGCGGGTCCGCCGGGTCTGAAATGCAAACGCCTTCTCCGTTTTCGGAAACGGGGCCCGCCACTCCTTCGTTCGGCTGGAGAAGTTGCCCCTGGAAGGTTGTCGGATCTTCCCCGTTCTGATGCATCAGTTCGAGAGTTTCGTCTGGATGCAGGAGCCAGATATTAACGGCTTGCGCGCTCAAAACCTCCGAGAACTTGGAACCGATGAGCGGCAGCAAGTCTTCCATTTCAAGAGTCGACGAGAACGCCTTCTCCAAGTCATAGAGCTGCGTGAGGCGAGTGATGGACGTGAGGGTCTCATGCCGTTCTTCTTCATACGACTGTGCGGAAGCTATAGCGACCGCACTCAATTGGGCTGCCGGCTGCAGGGCTGCAACCGCCTCGCCGGTCAGGTTTTCGTCGAAGGAAAGAATTTCGACGGCCCCCACAAGGTTACCGTCCTTCACTAGGGGAAGGTAGCAAAGCGAAGCCAGCGTCCTTCGCACATCAACGTGCGGATAGTCTTCTCGCTTTGCGGCTGCTCCGCTGCGTAAGATGGGAGAAGGGTCTTCTACTAACCGGCCAAGTAAACCTGAGTTTGAGTCGATCATTTGGTCGTGAATGCTTACTTCACCGACCGTCGCCTTGGGCGCCCAATAGGTGGCGTCCTCATGTGTCTCAAGCGCGTAGACATTGACGGCGGACTCAGGGAAGAGTTCAGCGACGAAGCGGGCAAGCGAACGAGCGCGAGGCGCTACCTCCCGCTCTGAGAGTAGACTGGATGAGAGGAAAGAAAGATCCAGACTCGATTCTTGCTTACGGCTCAACAAAGCTCGAGCTTTCCGGCCGCTGGTTCAGCGAGACCGCCCGGGGGACTGGGTTCCTTGCATTTTTGCTCGGATTAACTAAAACTGTGAGCGCGCACTTTAACAAAGGTATCTGCCAGTGTCAACGACGGTGGATATTCCGCCTTTGACCTGCGCTCCGAGAGGACATTTTGGGTATCGAAACGAAAACACAGGGCGAACTTAGAATCGTAAAGGTCACTGGCAGGCTTTGTATGGGACCGGATCTGGATCGCTTCAACGCGGCTTTGGATGGATTACTGAACCAGTCCCACAAGAAAATTATTCTCGACTTCGAGGAGGTGCCCACTATTGACTCCTCCGCGATTGGCGTGATGGTTCGTTACATGACGTCTACGAAAAAGATTGGTGGATCGATCAAGCTGCTTAGGCCTACAAAGTTTGTCGTGCAGACTCTTAAGATGGTCGGATTGCTAAATCTTTTCCCCACGTACGAAGATTTGCCCCAGGCAATGGCATCCTTTCAATGACGTAGCCGACCCGCGCGAGCCCAATCACGGCCGATGCCACAAGCGTGGGCTGTCGCGAAATTGGAAAAGGATAGACTTTCGGTGTCATTCCAGGAAATGTTTGAGTCTGCTCAGACGCAGGTGGTCATTCAATTGTGATTGGTAGGGTTGGTGGGCCCGCTAGGATTCGAACCTAGGACCAACGGATTATGAGTCCGCTGCTCTAACCAGCTGAGCTACGGGCCCGGCGTGACCGGCAGATTTTATATTATTTGTTCGAATCCCGCCGAACATTCAGATGCGATGAACCGGTGCAGCCTAGTAAGTTCTGGAGTGCCCGGATTTTTCCTGGGGAACGTGCCGGTGATCACAGAGTGGAAGCACAGGTTCATACACTGCTGCGCAGGCGAGTCCCGCCTGGCCACAGTGGTTAGGGCTTAGGGTCGCAGCAACTCTGGCAGATCGGGGGTTGCGTTATATAGTTAGTCAACGAAGTACCATTGCATTGCAGCCTTCACCGGACGTACCTTCAAGTTGCGCCAATTGTCCACTCCCAGCGCTTCGAAGGAGGTTGTATGGTCGAACGCCGCCGCTGCAAGCGCTTCCCGTTCACGATTCCCGTCAAAGTTTACGGACGGACCCCCCGGAACCATCCCTTCCGCGATGTAACCGCAACGATGGCGGTGAGCTTATACGGCGGGCTGCTCGACATGAAGCCCCGCGTAAAGCTCGGCCAAAAAATTCTGATCGTCAACAGCTTCACTGAGGAAGAGCGCGAATGCCGCGTCGTTTATGTGGATTCGAAGCAGCGCGGTCGAAGGAAGGTCGCGGTTGAATTTGCAAAAGCGGAGGGGGATTTCTGGCACGTCTACAGCCCTCCTGTGCCACTCAAA
>DASYZC010000330.1:0-6373 GCA_035949735.1 Candidatus Acidiferrales bacterium
GAAGTCGGAAACTTTGCCGGTTAGGCGAGCCTTTGAGAACTGCAGAACTTCGACGAGCTTTGAAAGCTCGGACAGGCGGCCGAGCATGCGGGTCCGGTTGATGACCAATTCGCCGACCGCGTTCATCATGCGGTCGAGCCATTCGAGCGAAATGCGCACGGACTTTGCTTGCGGAAGGGCTTGAGCCGCAACGGGACGAGAGGCCGAGGAAGACGGTGGAGGAGTCACATCCGTGACTTCGGAGGATGACGTTGCTTCGGGCAGCGACGAATCATGGCCCGATTCCTCTAGGTCCTCTGGCGCAAGCTCGGCGATGCGCACGAGGAGCGGATCAACTGCCGCAACCATTTCGGCGTCGCTTTGCCACTGGCGGTGGAGGAATTTCTTCAGGACGTCGACGGACTGGAGAAACAAATCGACAATCTCCACGCTCGGCTGGAGCGCGCCATCGCGGAGGCGTCCGATTAAATCCTCCACGCGATGGGCCACCGCGGAAAGCCGATGGAGACCCACCTGCGCGGCCGAACCTTTTACGGTGTGCATCGAACGGAAGAGGCGATTAATGTCGTCCGCGTTGGGATGGCCTTCGAGGGCGAGCAGGCATTCGGTGACGGACTGCAAATGCTCTTCGGCTTCGGGAATGAAAAACTCAAGGACCTCATCGGGCACTTCACCATCTTGAGGCAGCGCGTCCGCGAGCGAAGCGGCGGGAAAAATCGCCGGGACGGGCTCGCCCTCGCCGACGGATTCGCCGGCGGCGGCGGGTGCATCAGCAGCAGGCGCGGCCGGAAACGCGAAGGCATATCGCTGTTTGAAGGCTGCAATGTCGCTCGAAGTCTCTGAACCGCTGGAACTGATCTGCAAGAGATCGAATTCGAGGACGGAGATCGCGTCCGAAATAAATTCAGTGAGCGGGCCATGCATATCCGGAGTGAGCGCCGCATTCATGGCGTAGTGGAATATATGCGCCATCTTGGCCGCAACTTCCGAGAATTGGGGGAAGCCGTAGCTTGCGGAGGTGCCGGCCAGCGTGTGCGACGCGATGTAGAGACGCTCGAGGTCCTCGACTTTCGTCTGAGGCTCCTGCAAAAGCCCGGAATACTCTCTTAGATACTGGAGGTTTTCGGAAGCTTCCTGCAGGAACAGCTCGGTGGATTCTTGTCCAGGCGCGTTCACTGGGCCCCCTCCGCCAAAGCAGACGCGCGGCGCGCTTCCACCGGGCCGGGCTTGCGATAAATCCGGCAATCGCCGAGGACCATTGGCTCGAATTTAATGGGTACGTTGGTGAGGGTTTCGGAATGGCCCAGCAGGAAATATCCGCCGGGCTCCAGCGCGTCGTAGAAGCGGCGGAGAATTCCGAGACGGCGCTCCTCGGAAAAGTACATCAGCACGTTCATGCAAAAGATGCAGTCGATTTTGCCGACATACACCGACTCGACAAGATTCATCTGCGCGAAGGAGATCATCCGGCGAATGCGTGGCTTCACCTGAAATCCGCTCTTCGTATTGGTGAAATGGGACTCGATCTGGCCGAGCGAGACATTCTGCAGGCTGCGCTTGGAATAGACGCCGCGTTCGGCGTGGCGCAAGGCGCGGCGACTAATGTCCGTGGCCAGAATTTCGATTTCCCAGGCTTCCGCGAATTTGAGCGCCTCCGCCACGGTGATCGCGACGGAATAAGGTTCCTCACCGGTGGAACAGCCCGCACTCCAAATGCGCAGCGTCCTGGGATTTTCCCAGAACTTTCTTTCCTGTACTTCCGGGAGGATGCGTTTCTCGAGCGCTTCAAAGACGGCTGGATAGCGGAAAAAGGAGGTCTCCTGGGTAAGCAGCCGCTCGAGCAGGGCCTCGTATTCGATGCTCGAGCCGCGGACGTGCGTCAAGAGATCGGTCCCGCTGGCCAAGCCTTTTTCCTCGAGATACTCACGCAGGCGAGTAGAAAAAAAACGCTCGCGAGAGGAATCGAGCAAGATTGCCGAGCGGTGCTCGATCAGTGTGCGAATCTGATCGAGCTCGGGCTCGGTGAGCCTGGCAGTCGTGACTGGGTGAGATTTCATGTTCGGCGTTCAGCTCCCGCTGCAATTGCACCGGTGGGCGGAATGTGCCGTCAGCGATGCGCCCCCACTGGCGCGGCGGGGCGGGCCTCCTCTGCAGCCGGAGAAGGTTCAGCGGCTCGAGCAGATTGCGAACGGAACTGCGCCAGCGCCTCATTCAGTTGCTCGGAAAGTTTGACCATGTTTCCGACGGTCGAAGCGGTTTGACGGGCGCCCTGGGTGGTCTGGCGGGTGATGCCGGAAATGATTTGCATGGCGTTGGCCACACCTTCCGTACCGCGCACTTGCTGCTTCGAAGCGAGGGAAATTTCCTGGACGAGTTCGGCGGATTGCCGGACGACGCTCGAGATCGCTTCCAGCGCTTTTCCAGCTTGATCGGCGAGACCGGCTCCCACTTCGACTTCCCGAGTGCCCTCTTCCATGACCACCACGGCCTCGTTCGTTTCCGCCTGAATGGCCTTGATGAGCGCCGCGATGTCCTTTGTGGCGCTGCGGGAGTGTTCGGCCAACTTGCGAACCTCGTCAGCAACCACAGCGAAACCGCGCCCAGCTTCACCCGCGCGGGCGGCTTCGATAGCGGCATTCAGCGCGAGCAAGTTGGTTTGTTCAGTGATGTCGTTAATAACGTTGATGATTTCAGAGATTTCGAGTGAGCGGTCGCCGAGAGATTTGATCTTCTTAGCGGTGGCTTGCACGGAAGCGCGGATGCGCTGCATTCCTTCCAGCGTGTCACTGACGGCGCGGTTTCCCTGTTCGGCGGCATCGAGGGCGCGGCGCGCCGCTTCCGCACTGGCTTCAGCGTTGTTGGAAACTTGCTTCATCGAAACCGTTAATTCTTCCACGGCGGACGAAGTGTTGGTGATTTCCTGGTCCTGCTGAGTGGCGCCAGCGGTCATGTCGTCCGTGGCATCGAGAATCTGGTTAGCGCTAGCGCTGACGTCGATTGCCGCTTTGCGAACGCGTTCGAGAACCTTGGTGAAGTTGTCGAGCATGAAGTTCACGGAGTCGACGACGTTGCCCAGGGCGTCGTTGGTTACCCTGCCGCGGATCGTGAGGTCGCCGCGAGCGACTTGATTGATGGTATTGAGCAAATCGGT
This sequence comes from Candidatus Acidiferrales bacterium, assembly GCA_035949735.1. Lineage (GTDB taxonomy): Bacteria > Acidobacteriota > Terriglobia > Acidiferrales > UBA7541 > Palsa-295. Next base: position 3,152 of record DASYZC010000330.1, read on the forward strand.
GATGCTGCGCTGGAGCGAGTCTTGGGCTTGCTGGTTGGTGGCCGCGTGCGCGACTTTGGCGGCAGTGCGGTTGAAATTCTCTACGATTAATCCGAATTCGTCATTGCTGGTAAGCTCGGCCCGGGCCCTGCTGTCACCCGCCGCGAGCCTCTCGGAGAATTTTGCGAGTTCTCCAACCGGCTTAATCACGCGCTTGCTCAGCACAAAAGCGAAGGACAGCGCCGCAATCAGTGCCAGGGCGAGCGCCCCCAGCAAAGCCACGCTGGCGGCTCCGGTGAGGGAAGACGCGTCAAGTAAAGCTACGCCTCCGGATTCTTTCCCGGCGTGATAGGCGAGGGCGAGTACGCCAAAGAGGGCTACTCCGGCCCATAGCACGAGAAACCAAAGCGTCGAACTCAAACGAGCTTTCATGACTGCCTCCCAAGAACTTACGCGGCTATCGTCGCGCACTGCATGCCGTAGCCGGATTTAAGCCCAACCACTTCCAAAGTCCTTTGCTAAAGGATCTTGCAAAAAGAATTAGAAACTTTTCAAATTACTGGAATTGGAAAAACCTCCGTCAAACGCCGTAGGTCGACGACCAATGCTAGGCGATCCTCATGCCGCAACATCCCGCGGCAGTGCGGCACTTCGGCCGGGGCCTGATCGAGCAGAGAATCCTCGGTTGCAGAATACGTTCCGATCACCTCATCTGCCGCAATGCCGACACGCAGGTCCTCGCGAAGTGCATCACCGCTGAGCGCAGCAACAACCACATGTTTGGGCAGCAATCCCGGTCGACGACCCTCGGTGAAGGCGATATCCATCAATGGCACGATCGTGCCGCGAAGATTGAAGATGCCCATCAGAAACGACGGCGCGAGCGGAATGCGGGTAACGATTGGCCAGTCCACGACCTCCTCAACCTCGAGCACCGAAAGGCAAAATCGCTCGCGACCCGCGCGGAAAACGCAGTATTGCCGTTCCTGGCGCCTCTCTTCCTGAGCTGATTCGCCCTCCAGAAAGGCGCCCGGTTCAAGGCCGGGTGCCACCACCACATTTTCCGGCTCACCCGGCATCAAGCGAACCTCTTCACGGTGCTGATCAATTCGTCCGGAGTGAACGGCTTTGCCACGAAGCCATTGGCGCCTTGTTGCTCGCCCCAATAGCGGTCGCTTGGCGCCGTCTTTGACGTGACGAGAATGACGGGGATTCTCGAATAAGGTTCCTGGTTCTTCAAATCGCGACAGGCCTGAAAGCCATTGCGCTGCGGCATCACCACGTCGAGCAGGATCAGGTTAGGACGCTCTTCCTCGATGGTCTCCTCAATCCGCGTAGGATCGGAAATCCCCACGGAGTGAAATCCCGCCTGCTGTAGAACAGATTGCAACAATCGGATTTCGGCTTGCGAATCATCGACCACTAGAACTTTCTTAATCACGCCGCACCTCCAGAGTTGGTTCCCCGAGAGAAGGATTGCAAGTCCACGGCCACCTTTCGAGCAGGAATCGCTGCAGACCTACTCTTGTTAAACGTCCTGTTTGCAGCCGATTAGATACGGCAGTCGAGCAAGTCACGGCGTAACTACAAACCCACTGGCAGTCGTTTCAGTCTCAGCCTGAGATTCTTTCTCATCGCTCCGCATCTCGCTAGCCAGCGATGAGAATCGCTGCATGATTTCGTTGAGCCGCAATGCCATAGCTTGAATCGCACGAATTTGCTCGCGGCTTTCTCCGGGGTTCTGGCCTGGCTCGAGGAGCAAGAGATCGGCATTGCCGAGAACGGAGGTTAGGGCGTTATTTACGCTCGGCCGCATCTCAAGCATGTACCGACCGAGGATTGCGTGCCGCTGGCAAGCTTGGGAGTAGTGTTCAGCACGTTGTGCACGATTGCTTGCTTCGACGCGCCGCAGGGCTTCAATCGAAACGAGGATCAGCGTTTCTGCCCATCCGTCACGCTTAGGCACAATCAGTAATTGAGGGTGTCGCGCTTGTAACTCCGAGACATTGCCGCCGCCGTCCGGAACGTGTACCACCGCAGTACAGCGCGAAGTGCCGACCGCGGAGATGATCGAACGCAGCTTCCCCATCTGAACAGGGCCAACAATTACCAAATCACAACCGAAGAAGTCGGTGGAATGGCACACGTCGCTCGTGGCAAGGGTAACTTCAGGGACGTGTCGCTCCGACTGCCAGCGCGCTGCAACAGTACGTGCGAAATCGGTGTCGTCCGAGATAATCAGGACGCTCGGCTGATTCAAAGTGGGCTTATCCCTTCCGCCGTTTACGACCGGAGTTTTTCGGCTTCTTCGATGAACGAGAGCAACCGCTTTGTGCTAATCCCGAGGTTTACAGCCGCCTCAGTATTTTTCGCACGCTTCGCCTGCTCGACGCGACCTTGAAAATAGGAAACTTCGGCTTGCGCTAGAACGAGCGCCGAAGCCAGGGCGCCTTCGTCACCCGACCTTTTCCTTCGATCGGAAGCGAGCGCGAGTAACGCCCTCGCGACGACGGCCCGACGCAGATCCTCAGCTTCTTGGCCGCCTTCGTTAACAAATGCCGTTACTTCCCAAGATGAGAGGAGCACTTTGGTATCTTGCAACACAACAGTCGACATGGACCGGCCGCGCGACGGAGGTGCGGCGATCAATTGTTCCCAAATTGCTTCGAGGCATTTCCCTGGGTCGACGCCGACTGGAGTAGTGGGTGCCTTTGGCGAGACTCCCACAGCATCGTGCTTCAGCACCGAAACAGCTGCTGTTATTGATGGCGATACTTCTGGCCGCGCCTGTTTTAGTTTGGGCTCCGACGGACCCTCCAACGCATTCTCTTTCTCTGCGGATTTAGACAATTCGGGGATCCCCTGTGCTCCATTCGAACTGACCGCACCAAGGGCCTCCTTTCCGTCCGCAGTGGCAACCGATAAATCTGAGTTGGTCGTCGAATGTCTGATGCCGAGAGCGTCTTCGAGATCGGCGCGGAGCGCCAGAAGCTGCTCGAACGCTCGGCGAACCGAACTTTCGGTGTAGTCTTTCTGGAAGGGCTGGCGCCAATTTTCACAGAAGTGCCGGAGTTTAGCGGTAGTCTCCGCCGCTGAGAAACTCGCGCTGCGACAATCCACCGTTTTCACGCCTTTAGCTTCAAGGGAAGCGATTGCCTGCCGCATGGCGCCCAAATCAGCATGCAGTATTCGAATGAACCCGCGACGGACCAAGAAATTGAAGCGGCAAAAAGCGACGAGCGC
>DASYZC010000331.1:0-7880 GCA_035949735.1 Candidatus Acidiferrales bacterium
CGCCGATAGGAGTGGCGGAGAGGGTGGGATTCGAACCCACGGTTGAGTTTCCCCAACACTCGCTTTCGAGGCGAGCTCTTTCAACCGCTCAGACACCTCTCCGATTCGCGGACGCTTGCGTAGCTTAACAAACGTTCCTACCGCTAACAACTGCGCGGCGGTTGCGCATTTCGCGACGCGGCAATTGTCGAGCCCAAGCGCGGAGGGCACGGGGTGTCGAAGGCGGCTCCGATTTTCGTGACGGGTAGGCGTTACAGCTCTCCTTTCTTTTCATTGAGTTACGTGCGTTTCTACTCGGCAGGTGTTACGACCAGAAACCGCGGGCGTAACTTTGGTGCGGCGTGCGGGGCGGAAGCCCCGGCGAGACTGGCGGCGTGCACGTTTCGCGCATCGTCCCCATGTTACGGCGGATCGCGGGCCACACAAGGATGGATCCCTGTGGACTTTCGCCGAGGCAGCGCAATCGGTCAGACGATGGAGACTGAATGGTTGAGGGCAGGCTATTCTTCGTTGAGCAGGTCCACGAAAGTCTTTTTATGCTTGGGGGGCTTCGTCTGCTTGTCTGGAATGATGCGCTCTGGCGGCGGCAGACCGACGCCCCGACGCGCGCGGCGGCGAGCTTCGCGGGCGACGTTCAGGCGCGGCTTCTTTCGGCGGGCCATTTTGCAAGTTTCCACTAGAGATTAGAAGCCACCTGAGTCGAGTAGTCAAACGTGTCCATCAGCGGGTACAACTTCGGTCTGACGGACCCGATTGAGGCGAAGGCTCGCGCGGGTGAATCAGCGCGAGCGGAAGAGATTCGATTTGTCGATTCATCGGAGATACGGAGAAAAGCCCCACGCTCACAAACCGAGCATGGGCCACCCTCAAAAGCAAGGGCGAATGCCCGGGGCACCCGGCGCACAACCAACGGTATGCGGCGCGTTCTGGTCGGCGTTAGCTCGGGGCTAAATCGAAGAGAGATTCCTCGACTGCGTGTCCCGGCGCTTCGCGCAAAAACAAAGGCGCGGGACATTCCACTCGGAATGACGCGTGACTTGGGGCGCCGGCGCTAGTTTTTGGGGGTGACGGCGGAGATTTTTCTGCGGGCTAGTTCCAGAAGCTTTGCATCGGTGCAAACTTCGTAATAAGCGCGCGCGCCTTGATCTCCAATTTTGCCGCCGGGTAGCAACTGGTGGACAAAACCCTTGCGAACGACGATCGGTTCGAGAGATTCACCCAGAGGCACTTCTCCGAAATAGAGCTGCACCCGCTCCTTGCCCCACGGAAGAGGGAAATTGCCGCCGACGGGAGTGAGCAAAATTTCACGCTGAAGCTTCTGAAAGCCCTCTTCGTTGAGCTCGATGCCATTCAGATTGTAGCGGACCAGAAGTTCCTCGCCCTCGTCCGCCGTGGTGTCGTCCATGAGCGTTTGCAGCAGGTAGACGTTGAAGGGAGCCGGATTCGCCTGGAAAAGGCGCTTAGCCATCTTCGAGCAGCTGGAAAGGCGGTCGGAGAGATTGAGCGCGCGCGAGATCATGATGCGCGAGTCCGCGTCCATCCAGAGCGAGGGCGCGGAATCCTGAAACGCAACGCCGACTCCCAGTTCCAGAGGCGGAAGATTGCCGGCTTTGGCGCGCACATTGTAAGCCTTGGTGACCGCCAGGATTTCGCGCGCCAGTACGCAGGCGCGGGCCACGGCGCGTTGCGTGGCTCGTGTGGACTCATTCTCATAGATCGCCAGGATGATCGCATCGCCTTCAATGAAAACCTTGGCGGCGCCGAAACGTTCCAGCATGCGCTTCACGGGCTCGTGCAGAACCATGCTGAAATGCGAGGCTGGATTCATGCCCCGTTCCAGCAAGTCTTTGGTGATGCCGGTGGAACCGCGAACGTCGGCTTTGATGACCACGTGATTGATGACCGGATCGTCCGTGGGGCGACCCTCGTCGGGATGCAGAAACTCGTAGAGGCTCTTGTTGGCGCGCGAAAGTTCGCGGGCGCGCTCGGAGTGAACCAGATTGATGCGCTCCATCCAAGCAGCAACCTGCTGGTAATTGCGGCGGTCGCGGCGCAGGCGCATCAGGTCTTCGGCAAACTGAAGCCCGATTGCTTGCGTCTCCTGCGTGCTGCGGCGGCGAATGGCCCGGGAGGATAGCTCGAATTTCTTCATCGACACTTTGCGCGCCGGAAATTTCTCCAGAATCTGCGCGACCCGCTTGGCTTCGTCCCGACTGACGAGCGCCTTCTTCAGTTGTTGAAGGTGAACCGGAGGGCAATATTCGGTGGCAATTTTGCGCAGTTCGTAGCCCGCCAGGGCGTGGAACAACAGGTCGCGCTCCTCGAGCCGATGAATCCATTCCTCGAGAAGATGAGCGCGAATTTCCGGCGCAATGGGACTTTCGTCCGCCCCCACGCTGGTGTCGAACAGGCGCCGAGCGTTGGCGGGTTGGTTCAGAAAATCGCCGAGGCGGCCATGGAACTCGTCGTTCAAAAAGTCCATACGCTGCTTCGCGGCGACGATCTGCGGCGCCAGTTCTTCCAGATTCTTCTCGAGAGAAGCCGTCTTGCGGCGAAGATTATCCATCTCCCCGCGCACGTCCGCATCGTTGGCCAGCTTGCGTCTGAAGATCGAAGGGAACGAATGGTCACCTTCGCCCGCGCGGCCAGCGACCTCCTCGTGCTCTTCTTCGATGCGCGCGAGTTCCGCGCGCAGAAGGCGAGCCTGTTCGACCAAGCGCTCATGCAGCTTGCGGGCCTTGGTCAACTCTTCGGCACTATCTCCGGCATTGTCACCGGAAAGAACACATTCGCGGACGATATCGAGAAGCAGGGCGTCAAAAGTTTCGAAACGATCCGGATCGTTGATGAAATTGCCGAGCAGCACGTAATGTTCGAGGAAGAGATGCTCGTCATTACCGCCTTCGACAAAAAGGAAGCGGTTCTGCAGCAGCGGATACATGTGGCCAGAATCGTCGCCGAAGAGAGCGAGGCGGGTCCTGGCGATGGTAGTGTCCTCCACTTCGCGCCAGATTCGGCAGAGAGTCTCTCCAACTTGGCGAATCACGTTTTTGCGGTCAGCCTGAATTTCGGCAATTTTGGAGCGCAACACGTGGGCCTGTTCGCTGTGCTCGAAGAGCTGGCCGCGGCCGCGAATCCAATCCTTGCACTCGACCAAGATGCTCGAAAATTGGTTTCCCGTTTCCTGGGTGATGAACTTCAACAGCGCCAGGTGATGGAGAACGTCCGTCTCGACGGACTGCTGAAACTTGGCGCGCGTGAGCGATTCCTGCAGAACTTCCGTGAGCATCTTGCGAAACACAGAATGCTCCGGGGGCTTGGCTGGCTTGCGTCCCTTATCGCCGCCGTAGAGCAAGCCCACATTCACAACCTGCCGAACCAGGTCGAAAAGGTATGTGCGGGCTAATTCCACGAAACGCGGGCTCAGAAAAACGTCATAATGGATGTTATCGACGCCGACGGTCAGATTGGGAAGCCGGATTTCGGCGGAGTACGGCTCAAGCTTCATCCGGGCTGGATGGGCGGCAGATGGCGCGGTACGCGTTTCCAGCATTGAAAATTCTGCGATCAGCTAAACTCTAACTGTAGCGGATAAAAAACGCCGGGTGCAATGGAGCGAGAACGTAAGCGTCAACGTCTAGACGATGGCAGAGGGCCGGAAATGCGTTTGGGCACGTCGTGGCAGCACGTACCTTCGAGCTACACTGCCAGTATGGCTGATTACCCGCCCGTATCCGAAATCTTCAGTTCGCAGGCTTTGGCGAACCCAGCGGCGGCCAAGAATTGGGGACCGTGCCTCTATCTTGGGCCGTCCGGGCAACGATGCGCCAAACCAGCGCTTGAGGGAGGCTTCTGTGCCGCCCACTCGCCCGGTTCCGGCGCGGCGATCACGCCGAATCGGAGGCGGGTGCTGGCGGCCGTCGCCGCAATCATTGGAATCCTCTGGCCATATGTGGATGACCTCGTGCGCGAAATCATTCGCTGGATGCATTCGCACTAGGATTGGTCACGCGCTTCCGGCATTGGATGGGATGAAGTTTTGCCGCTCGATTAATCAGAGGAAGATCAAGCCTGCCGCGCGATTTCCAGTTAAAATATCGGGCCATGTCGAAACTACTCGAAGGCAAAACGGCTATTGTACTCGGCGTATGGAATAAGTGGAGCATCGCCTACGCCATCGCGCAGGCGTTCGCACGCGAGGGCGCGAACTTGCTGCTCACGTATCAAAATGAACGCGCGAAACCAACAGTGGAGGAATTGGGGCGCGAACTCGGCGCGGCTGGATTTTTTCCGTGCGAGGTACAGCAGCAATCCGATATCGACCGCCTGGCCGACTCGCTGAAGATGGCTGGCCACAAGCTCGATATAGTGGTTCATAGCCTCGCAGCGGCCAAGGGTGAAGAACTGGGTCAGCCGTTCCTGAGCACGTCGCGCGACGGATTTCAGCTTGCGCTCGAGGTGAGCGCGTTTTCGCTGGTGGCTATCTCGAAGGCGCTTTCACCGCTGATGAGTGGAGGTGGAGCGATCCTCACTCTGACCTACCTGGGATCGACTCGCGTGGTGACGAACTATAACGTGATGGGCATCGCGAAGGCCGCGCTTGAGGCCGAGGTGAAGTACCTGGCCAGCGAGCTTGGCCCCAACAAGATACGCGTCAATGCCATTTCGGCGGGCGCCATCAAAACCATCTCCGCGCGGGGCGTGAAAGATTTATCGAAGATGCTGGAGATTTCGGCGCAGCGCGCGCCGCTGCGACGCAATACCGACCCGGCAGAGGTCGCGGACACCGCCGTGTTTCTGGGGAGCGATCTAGGGCGGGGCGTTACCGGAAATATTATTTACGTGGACGCCGGATTCCACATCATGGGTCTGTAGGCGGTTTAGCGTGCGCGACGTTCCACGCTGAAATCGAAACGCGGCGTGTATCTTCCGAGACATGTTCGAGGTGAACGCGCACGACGGGCCAGTCGGTGCGCAGCGTCAGCTTTTCGGGCCATTCGACGATCACTACGGCTGGTTCGTTGAAAAGATCCTCGAGCCCGAGGGTTTCGAGATCGTGGGAACCTTCAATGCGGTAGAGGTCCACATGATAAACGCGAGACCTGCCATCGTACTTATGAACTAATGTGAAAGTCGGGCTGGTAACTTCGTCCTCCCCCGCGGCGCCCATTCCGCTGGCAATGCCCTTCGTGAGAGTGGTCTTCCCCGCCCCCAAATCGCCGGAAAGCAAAATCAGCGTGGGTGGAGTCAACTTGCGCCCGATTTCGCGGCCGAGCTGAATGGTTTCGTTCGAGGAATGGGTTGTCCACTCGCGGCTAGGCACGGCCGCACTCTGCATAGAATCGCCGATAGGCGCGCGGAATTGCGCGGATCAGATCCGAGGCCACTAGTGGCGCCTCGCCGGTTTCGGCGTATGCGATGTCTCCTGCCAGGCCGTGCAGGTACACTCCAAACGCCAGCACCAGTGGCCAAGAGGCATCGCGATATTGAGCGGTAAGTCCCGCGAGCATCCCGGTGAGAACATCGCCCGTCCCCCCGGTCCCCATCCCAGGATTCCCCGTGGAGTTGATCCACACCCATCCGTCTGGAGCTGCCGTGACGGTGTGATGCCCCTTGAGAATCACGTGTACGTTCCAATCGGCCGCGCACTTGATCGCCAGTTCCACACGACGCGATTGCACCTCGGCGGCGGTGCAACCGGCCAGGCGAGCCATTTCGCCGGGATGCGGCGTAATGGCAATCGTCTCTTTCGGGTCCCTCAGCTCGGCTGCCCGGCCCGCGAACGCGTTCAAGCCGTCCGCATCCAGGATGATGGGCACGCGCGACCGCATGCCCATAACGCCGCGAACGAATTCCTGCGTTTCCGGCTGCGTCGTCAGGCCGGGTCCGATTCCGAGAGCGTTTTTGCCCGCCACCAGTTTCCCGAAAAAGTTGGCTTCGAAGCAGCGCGCCGAGATGGTTCCAGCCAGCGTGGAGACCAGAGGCTCCGTCATAATCTCCGGCGCGTGCGCAGCAATCGTCGGCAGGACAGGTTCGGGAGTTGCCGCCGTGACAAGTCCCGCGCCCGCCCGCAATGCCGCCCACGATGCGAGTACGGCGGCGCCGCTCTTCCCCACCGAGCCGGCCACAATTAACGCGTGGCCGTAGGTTCCCTTGTGCCCTGTGGGCTTGCGGGGCAAAGCGAACCGGGAAAATTCCTGCGGTTCGCTCCAGCGCAGCTTTCCCTTTCCTATTTCCTCGACCAGCTCTCTCGGCGAACCAATATCCCGAACCGCGAGTTCCCCAACATGACCTCCACCCGCGCCGAGAAACAACCCGAGCTTCGGCGCGGTAAACGTGACCGTGTAGTCCGCCACGACAGCGCCGCCTTGAACTTCGCCCGTGTCTGCGTTCAGCCCCGATGGAATGTCGACCGAAAAGACCACACATCCTGGCTGCCTTCGATTTACGGCTGCGATCACTTCGGCCAATCGCCCTTCAACTGGTCCCCGGGAGCCCGTCCCAAGAAGCGCATCCACGACGATTTGATCGTCGGGAAACCCGGCCCAGCCGCCCTTGTTGCTAGTCAGGTCCACGTAGAATTTGGCGGGAGTCTTCTTCAAGCGCCTGAGGTTCGTGGCAGCGTCACCCTTTATTTCACGAGGATCGCCTATCAAATACACAAAAACCTTCGCGCCCTTCTCTAGGAGGTGTCGCGCAACAACGAAGCCGTCGCCGCCATTGTTGCCTTTGCCGCAAAGCACCACGATGTGCCGTCGCGTAAAATTTGGGAATCGCGCCTGGATGAACTCGGCCACACTCTTCCCGGCATTCTCCATTAGGGTTAGCCCGGGCACCCGGTAACGCGCGGTCGTCAACCGATCCACTTCTTTCATTTCCGCGGCATTCAGAATTTTCATAAGTGAAGGCTCATAATCATGGCGCACCCGCAGATCATGGAAGAAGAGACAGTATAGTCAAAATACTCAACCAGCCCTAGACACCTCGCGATTTTTGGCTGTTAGCACGCGAGTCCGGTAGAATGCCGCTGGAGATACCTCAATGTCCGCTTTCCCTGGCGTCGATTTCCTCGAATTCGATTCCCTGCTCAGCGACGAAGAAAAGTTGGCGAGAAAGACCGCGCGTCAATTTGTGGACGAGCAACTGCTTCCCATTATCGCGGAGCACGACCGCGCGGGAAAATTTCCCATGCAGCTTGTGCCGCATATGGCGCAACTCGGGTTTTTCGGGGCGAGCCTCAAAGGCTACGGCTGCGCGGAAATGTCCAACGTGGAATACGGGCTGGTAACGCAGGAGCTGGAGCGCGGCGATTCGGGTTTGCGGAGCTTCGTATCGGTGCAATCGGCGTTGGTAATGTATCCAATTCACGCGTTTGGATCGGAAGCACAAAAGGAAAAATGGCTGCCGCAGCTCCAGCAAGGAAAGGCAATCGGCTGCTTCGGGCTCACCGAACCGCAATTCGGCTCCAATCCCGGCGGAATGCTGAGCCGTGCCGTGAAAAAGGGCGATAGCTACATCGTCGACGGCGAAAAAATGTGGATCACCAACGGATCGATTGCGGACGTTGCGCTAATTTGGGCGAAATGCGAGGACGACAAAATCCGCGGCTTCCTGATCGAGAAAGGAACGCCCGGATTCAAAGCCTGGGACATTCACGGAAAGCAGTCGCTGCGGGCATCGGTAACCTCGGGCCTAGCCATGACGGGCTGCCAAATCCCGGCCGAAAACGTGCTGCCTGGCGTCGAAGGCCTCAAAGGTCCTTTATCCTGCCTGAATCAGGCGCGCTATGGAATCGGATGGGGCGCCATCGGCGCAGCCATGGCCTGTTACGATGCGGCGCTCACCTATGCCAAACAGCGCAAACAATTCGACAACCGCCC
>DASYZC010000332.1:0-2595 GCA_035949735.1 Candidatus Acidiferrales bacterium
GTCAGGTCTGATTCATCGGACTCTACAACACCCTCGAAGAGGTGAAGGTCCGCCGGGACAAGGTCTCCTAGGCGCAGGTGAATCACATCCCCGGGGACAAGCTGTTCGGCCGGGATGAGTTGCCAGCGACCGTCGCGCAGCACGCGCGCCTGCACGGAGAGCCGTTTGCGCAAGAGAGTGAGAGCGCGATTTGCCTGATTTTCCTGGACAAAACTCAGGAGGGAATTGAAGAGCAGCAAGACACCGATGATGACGGCCTCATCCAGTTTGTGAACGAGGATCTCCAGCGCAATGGTGGCCTCAAGCATCCAGGGGACGGGCGCCCAGAATTTGCTGAAGAAGACGAGCAGCGGATGGCGACGTTCTCCTTCGACCCGGTTCAGGCCGAATTGGCGAAGCCGGTCTTGTGCCTCTGCCGTTGTGAGGCCGGTCGGGGCAGCTTTGGTGGCAATGACTCGGTTTTCGTCCATGTGCGTGCAGGATTGTACGTTACCAACGGAAGTTTTCTGTGGTGGCTGACGGAGCCGCCATTGCAGATCGTCACCGGCTGATCGGGCGAGATTCAGCTTTGGTCCCACCCGGCCAGCCTGTGCCACGCTTGTAGGCCTGGGGACCTTCGAATACGGCCTCGACACGCGAGATCTTGCCATCTACGAACTTGAAGATTTCCGTGTTTAAAATTTCGTTCGGCTCGCGCATCCCTTCCGGCATGGCGAATCGGTGGCTCTCATAGGTCCAACTCTCAACGTTTCCGCGGCGCATGAAGTCGAATGTGGCAAAAACGAGTTGGCGCTTCTCATCGATGATGGGAAAGTGTGCGTCCTCGTATCCGGTGATAAAGGAGTACTCCCCGTAATCGAGCTGCTTGCCACAACCGATTCCTATCATGTTCGGCCGCGGCGCCTCGCCGGCAACCTCGGTCGGCTGCCGTCCGATCGGCACCGGAGGCGTGTCGTTGGGGCCGATTGCCGTCACATTGCCATCCTCCAGGCGAATGCAGGATTCTGCATAAGGCGCAAGAGTGCTGTCGCGAAAGGCGACCGAGCGCAAATAGCCAAGGGCGCCCTTCTGCAACTCGTCGCGCCCGAGTCGCGTCGCTGGGGACTCTTCGCGGTTCATGATCTCCATCCAGCTCGGATCCTTCGGCGGCAAATTCGGCGCGGATTGAGCATGTCGGTCGACCACCGTCTCGATCTCGACAATTTTGCGATTCACCACCTTCAGACGAACCATCAGCAAGTCCGGAAACGGGATCTCATGATTCTCCAGCAGATTGACGTACGTTGCGACGCCACCAGTGGACGGATCGAAAACGTCATGTCGATATTTCCCGTAGGAGTTGAACGTCACCCATAGCCCTTCATTGCCTAGCTCGAGTTCAGCGCCGTTTTCGGTGTAGCGATAGTGCTCCGCGAGCGGCAGTGCGGAAGAATCGTGCGCGGCGAGAGCCTGCAGATACCCGTCCATGAAACCTTTGAGGCAAGCTTCGTCGCACGTCTGCGTGCGACCGCTGGCGGAGGCGCAACATAGCAAGGCCAGGGCCACAGCGGCGAGCCACACTTTCGTTGTGCACTCTGTCGTAATAAATTCCAAAATCGTCACGTTGCCCTCATTTCTGAACCATCTCGATATCAAGTCGAATCTGAATTTGGTCACCGATGATACCGGGATCGGCGCTTATGCCAAAGCCCTGCCGGTTGAATGTCGTGCCGATCAATTTGGCTGTTTACGAGACCAGGCTTCGGTGGCACGGTTTTGCTGTTAACAACCGATCCCGTTCTGGGGGAGTTTTGTGATCCGCATCGAAAGCGCGGAAACACCCGAATTCGTCGCCACGATTCGAAAGCTTTTTGTCGAGTATTCGGAATCACTGGAAGTCGACCTTTGCTTTCAGGGATTTGCAGAGGAATTGGCCAACCTGCCCGGGGACTACGCGAGGCCTGCTGGACGGCTCGCACTCGCATTTCAAGGAAACGAAGTCGTTGGCTGTGGCGCCTTGCGCCCGCTCAGCGGCGACGTTTGCGAGATGAAGCGGCTCTACGTTCGTCCAGCGTTTCGCGGAAAGGGTGTGGGCGGCGCAATGATCGACGCGCTGATCAACTCGGCCCGGGAGATCGGCTATCGGGGGATGCGGCTGGATACGCTCCCATCGATGGCGACCGCAGTGGCGATTTACCGTTCGCTGGGATTCAGGGAAATCGCGCCGTACCGGGCGAACCCTGTGCCGGGGGCGCTATTTTTCGAGTTGGATCTGTGACGTAGGTTCTAAGCGCGCTGGGCGTTGATCCAGTCGACGGTTTTATTGAAGCCGCCGAAGACGAAGAAATGTACGCCCGCGACGCCGAGGGGCAGCCCGGAACCGTTGGCGGGCCCGAGCGCCTCGGCCACCCCGCGAATTAGCGGCTCGGGGCCTTTGTCGATCAGCAGCTTAGCGAATTGCGGCTTTTCGGTGAGCACTTTCATGGAGGCGCCCACCCCGCAGACCAGCGCGTAGCGTGTGAGCGAAATCAGGCTCGCCGGGCCGGCAAATCCCAAGCGGATTGGATTGTCGATTCCCTGCGCGCGAACCTTGCGAAGCCACTCGACCACGGGTTC
>DASYZC010000333.1:0-6736 GCA_035949735.1 Candidatus Acidiferrales bacterium
TAGCGGTCCATGTTGGAAATCATCAGGATCTGCTTAAAGATTTGCGGCGATTGCGGCAGCGCGTAAAACTGTCCATGATGAATGCGGCTCGGCACCAGGCAATCGCGCGCGCCCTCGGGCGTTGAGCGCGTGAGAATCGGAGTTTCGATTTCGAAGAAGCCCAATTCGTCGAGCGCTTTGCGAATCTCAAAGACCACGCGGTGCCGCAATTCGATGTTGCTATGTAATCGCGGACGCCGCAGATCGAGATAGCGATAGCGCAGGCGCGTCTCTTCACTCGCCGTCACTTCGTCTTCGATCAAGAACGGCGGCGTCTTCGAATTGTTCAGGATGTGCAGGCGCGAGGCGACTACTTCCACTTCGCCCGTCGCAATCTCCGGATTCGACTTCTGGCGGCGAATAACGCGTCCTTCGACCGCGACCACGAATTCCGAGCGCAAGTCCTCGGCCTTCGCATGCGCTTCGGGATGTAGTTCTTTGTTAAAAACAATCTGCGCGATTCCTGCTCGGTCGCGCAAATCGATAAAAATCAACTGGCCCAGATCGCGCCGCCGATGTACCCAGCCCATGAGGACGACGTCTGCATCCGCATCGGCTGCGCGCAGATCCCCGCAGTATTTTGTCCTCTTCAAATTCCCTAAGGTGTCAAGCATTCGAGCTTCGGCTTTCCGACGTCAGATATTGAAGCAACTCGCCTTCGGTCAGCTTCTTCTGCTCCGCGTCGGCTAGGCGCTTCAAAGTGTAAGTTTTCGATGCCACCTCATCCTCGCCGATGATGAGTGCGTAGCGTGCGCCGAGTTTATCAGCGAGGCCCAGAGATTTCTTGAACTTCATCTCCTCGGGGGGAAGTTCGACGCTCAGTCCACATTCGCGCAATTTTCGCGCGATTTGCACCGCGGTTGGATACGTTTTCGCGTTCATCCATGCGACATAGACGGCCAAGCCGGACGATTGTGGCGCATTTTCGCTTTCCTGCAGCGATATGATTGCGCGGTCCGTGCCGATGGCGAATCCGATACCCTTGGTGGGAGGGCCGCCGAGCAGTTCGACCAGGCCGTCATAGCGGCCGCCGCCACATACAGCGTTCTGCGAGCCGAGACCAGCCGCGGTGACTTCGAAGGTCGTGCGCGTGTAGTAGTCCAGGCCGCGAACGAGGCGCCAGTTCTCCTGATAGGTGATACCGCGCAAGTTCAATTCCTCTTTCAGCCTCGCGAAATGCTCGCGGCAGTCAGCACAAAGATGATCGGAGATTCGCGGCAGCTTTTCGATAATCGGCTGCTCGGCCGGCACTTTCGAATCGAGGACTCGCAGCGGATTCGTCTCAATGCGGCGTTGGCTGTCTGGTCCAAGACTGTCTTTTACTTTGCGCAGCTCTTTTCGCAGCTGTTCCACATATTTTGGCCGGCATTCCTTGCATCCGATCGAGTTGATGTAAAGCGCCGTACCCGCCAACCCCGCGCGCTTGAAGAGAACGACGAGCATTTCGAGGACTTCCGCATCGATTGCGGGCGCGTCCGATTGGCCAAGAACTTCCGCGCCGACTTGATAGAACTGGCGATACCGTCCTTTCTGCGGACGCTCGCGGCGAAACATCGGCCCGATGTAGTACAGCTTTACGTTTCCCGGCCGCGTGTGCATCCCATGCTCGATGTACGCCCGCGCCACGCTCGCCGTCGCCTCGGGCCTCAGCGTCAGCATACCCGGAGCGAAGAGGTCCTCGACAGCTTGGACATAGCTTTGATAGGCGGCTCGTGTCCCGATTTCGTCCTTTGCAGCGTCGGCGACCGTCATGGAGGCAAGGTGTTGCTTAAGACGCGAAAGGATCGTTCGGTTTGCCGGTGTATCGAGCTCAGGATTCTGATCCAGGGTGCGTTCTATTTCAGGGGTGTATGAACTCGGCGTTAGAAAGGGAGTCGGCGACGGGAACCCGGGCCGCGTATCCGCGAAGGTGTACATCTCTTTGCCGACCACGTCAGTATCGGCGCCGATGGAGCGTGCGAATAACTCCGTCTCTTCAAAAACGGGGAGGCGAATTTCGCCGAAGCCGTAAGACTCGAAAATGTTGCGCGCGGTCTGCTCAAACCGATTCCAAAGGGCGGAGTCGGGCGGAAGGATATCGCGAGTGCCCTTGATGGCGCGGAACTGGCGCTTTTCGGTCATGCGCGCGCCTGCTTTGGAGAAGCGGGTTGAGCATCTGCAAGGGCTACTGACGAAACACCGGGGATTTGGCGATTAGAGTTCATCTCAGCCGTTTGTTTTGTGTGACTTAGGCCAAGTTCTATTCGCCGTCGTTTGGCGATTAGAAAACCTGTGCCGAGGGGCCGTTTCCACGCTGCCAAATAGCGGAGAGCAGCGCGCGTGGCGGGGTCGGGTAGGCGTGGAGGCGCCAGCCTGAAGGCCGCTGCTACGAGGCCTTCCTTCCCACTGCACGAATTCATTCTAAAAATCATCCGAACATAGTAGAGAGGCGTGGGTGCGCATGCAAGTAGTTGGTGGTGTAAAGAATGCGGCCACAGTCGCCAGCGACTAAACCGAGCCGCCGGCCGAAGCCACCGCCACGAAAGAATCAGTTGCATGCGCCGACGACACTCAGCCCCTCGCGCGACCAGGTAAAAGGGCAGCGCTGCTATGCCATTTGAAACGTCTATCCTGCCCATCAAAAGGTTGCATTTTACTGGTACGACACTTCCAGATAATCTCCGGGCCTCGGGATTCGCCCCCTTAAGAAAAAAGGAGAATTACATGGCCGAAAAAACAACGGGTGAGATGCAGGCAACGTTAGGCTTGACCGGGCTGACGATGAATGCCATGGCGCTCATCGCACCCGGCGCATTCTTATGGCTCACTTTCGTTCTGCAGGGAGGGGAGGGCGCCACATCGCCGGCGATGTGGATCGGCATTCTGTTCGCCCTTTTGCTTTGCCTTGCGACTGCCGTGTCATATGCGGAATTGTCGAAGCTGTACCCCGGCACGGGAAGTTCGTATTACTTCGCTGAGCAGTCTTTTTTGAATCACGAAAAGGCTTGGAAATATGCTCGTCTTTCGAAGTTCATCGTCGGATGGGGCTCGCATCTCTATTACTGGATCTATACGGGAGTGATGGTCGCCGTGACGGGAGCATTCTGCGGCTACATGGCGGGGACGCTCTGGCCGACCTTCATGAGCGCCTCGAATCCGGGCCCGATGTTCATGATGGCTTGCGCGACTGTTTTCGCGCTAATCGTGGCCTACATCGCCCACCGCGGAGTAAGCGGGTCCACGGCCGTTAGCATTGCGATCAACGTAATTCAAATATCCGCGCTCCTCGTTTTCGCGGTGATGGCGATCGGCTATCGCGCAAGCCATCCGGCCGGTAGCGTCGCGTGGCAATGGGACGTGCCCTCGGGCGACGCCTATAACTGCGAATTCGCAACCACGAGCCAAACGGTGAACGGTACCGCTACTGATGTAATCACCCGCGATGCCACCACAATGGTGCCCCAGTGCAAGATGGATGCGGCCGGTAAACCGGTTCCGTATCACGTCAGCTATCCGTGGAGCGATTCGAGCGGCAATTTCCTGAGTCATCCGAGCGCCAAGTCCGTAATCGGCATTCACAAGCTCGGGTGGATGTTCGTTCAGGCAAACGTAGCCATCCTGATCCTCGTCGGATTCGAATCGTGCACGTCGCTAGGCGGCGAAGCGAAGAATCCGAAACGCGACATTCCGATCGCGGTGATCACGTCACTCTTGGTCCAGGGAGCGTTCTGCTACTTGATCGAGTATTTCGCCGCAAACTATGCTTTAAGTAGCGGCTATACGATGCAGAATGCTGTTGGCTCAGCGGCGCCCATCGGCGACATGATGGTCATGATCGGCGATGCGCTTTTCGGGGCTGGCCATGGCCGCACTTTCATGCTGATCGAAGCCTTGACGGTATTCCTGGCTCTCATTGGCACGACGCTTTCCTGCATGAACACCGGGGCGCGCGTGACTTATGCCATGGGCAAGGATAACGAGGTGCCGGAAAGTTTCGGGCTCCTGCATGGCAAGAACCTGAGCCCGCACCGCGCCATCTGGGCCTTGGCAGTGATTGCGATTATTTTCGGCGTCCTAGGACTGTCCGTGCTGTTCGGCAACACGGTGGCTATGACCGACGCCACGATCGCGG
The DNA here is from genome assembly GCA_035949735.1 of Candidatus Acidiferrales bacterium. GTDB lineage: Bacteria > Acidobacteriota > Terriglobia > Acidiferrales > UBA7541 > Palsa-295. The sequence goes on from DASYZC010000333.1 coordinate 4,151, forward strand.
CACTGCCTCACGGCTTCTGGTCAAGCTTCGGGTATATGTCGCATGACACCATGGCGAAGCTGCCCAACACCTTGTTGATGATTACACTAGCTTCAAACTTTGGAACGTTCCTGCTCTATGGTTTGAGCTGTGTGGTCTGCATGGTGGCCTTCCATAAACACCCAAAATTCAGCTTCGTCAAACACATGTTAGTTCCGCTGTTTGGCGTGATCGCAAACTTAACCTGTATGGCCTTCTATCTGGTCGGGCCATTCATGGGCTACGGCAACTGGAAGGAGCCCTACTTTGCCTTGGCAATTGCCGCGGTATGGGGCATCTACGGAGCCATCTATTTCGTGACGTCGAGCAAGAAAACAGGCCGAACAACATTGGTCACAACCCGTGCCTGACGAGAACAACTAACCGAACATCCAGGGCGGGCTGCCAAGTCCGCCCTGTTTTTTTTTACGTGGACATGAGGTCTAATGTACCGAGGCCATCAAGCGGCGGTCGCGGCAGGAGTTGGCGGTGTTGCCCAAGGCTACCATCCGGCCGAAATATCCATGGACGTTGAGTTCGCAGAGCTTTCCGACGTCGGACGAGTTCGCCAGGGGAATGAGGACTATCTTGGGCATTTCGTCCCGGCATCACCCGAGGAAGTGCGCGCGCGAGGGTGGTTGTTTGCGGTAGCCGATGGGGTCGGCGGGCACGAACTTGGCGAAATCGCTTCCAAGACAGCTATCGAGAGCGTTGTCGCTGGCTTTCGGGAATGCACGGCGGGAGAGCCGCACGCCGGGCTCCTGACGCGGCTCGTGCGCAACGCGAATACGCAGGTGCTAGATGCCGGACATGCGGCGGGCAGCGGTGGCACGCCCATGGCGACCACAATCGTCGCTTGCGCTTTGCGTTACGACCGCGTTGCCGTGGCGCACGTGGGCGACTCGCGCTGTTACTTGATCCGGCGCGGCCGGGCCAATCTGATCACGCGCGACCATACTGTGGCCAACGAGCAGGTGCGCCTGACGATACTTTCGAGGGAAGAAGCCGCGGAATCCAAGAACCGTCACATGCTGAGCCGTTCGCTGGGAAGCGAACTAATGGTGAATGTGGAGGTCAGCGAGCACCAGGTGTTCACCGATGACGTACTGGTGCTTTGCTCAGACGGTTTGCACGCATCCGTGAGCGGCTCCGAGATGGCCGCGGTGGCTGGGCACGGCGGCGACTTCGCGTCGGCAGCTCGGCGCCTGGTGGATATTGCCAATCAGCGGGACGGTAGTGATAATATCAGCCTGCAGTTAGTCCGCGTTCGCAGCGTCGAACGCGTGGCCATGTACCGCGGGCGGCCCTATAGATTGCCGTAAAGGGCATCGCCAGGCGACTCCGCCGAACGCGCGCTCACGAGGCTACCGTCCACCCCGGGGAACAACTCGATCACTACAGGATAGACGGTGTCGCTGCCCGCAGCGGCATGGCCTCGATTTTCCGCGCCACCGATGTGCGGACGGGCCGTCCCGTGGCCCTCAAAGTCCCTCATCCCGAGATGGAAAGCGATCCGGTTTTCTTCGACCGTTTCCATCGCGAGGAAAAAATCGGGCAAACCCTCGACCATCCCGGTGTGATGAAAGTCTTCGCCGACGGCGATCACAGCCGAGTCTACATGGCGATGGAGTGGGTGGACGGCCAGCTCCTGCGCAAGATTCTCGGCGAGCAAAAGAAGCTGCCGCCCCAGCGCGCCGTCAAAATCGCGCTGGGAATTCTGGATGCGCTGAGTTACATCCACAGCCACGGAATCGTACATCGCGATTTGAAACCCGAGAACATCATGGTCGATGCGGACGACCACATCAAACTGATCGATTTCGGAATTGCCGGGCAGCAAGGCGCGCGGCGGCTGACTTTCGCGAAGCTTTCACAGGTAATGGGTACTCCCGACTACATTTCTCCCGAACAGGTGAAAGGCAAGCGCGGCGACGCGCGCAGCGACATTTATGCGCTCGGTGTGATGCTCTACGAAATGCTCACCGGCGAGACTCCTTTCCAGGGCCCCAACCAGTTTGCGATCATGAACGACCGTTTGCTGAATAATCCTATCCCGCCGCGCGAAGTCGATCCGTCCATATCGCCGGAATTGCAGGAGATCATCTATCGCGCTCTGGAACGCGACCCTAAAAATCGCTATCCGAACGCGCACGAGATGATCCTGGATCTCCAGCATCCCGAAAAGGTGGGCGTTGCGGAAAGGCCGGAGCTGCGCGACTGGAAAAAACGGCGCACGCCGTGGTTGCGGAGGGTTTTGTTCTATATCATGCTGGCGCTGATTCCGATCGTCATTTTCGGCTTGATGCTGTTTTTCGTGAAGCGCTGAGGGTGTAGACGAACGGACGCCCAGGCAGAAATGGTGCCGGCGGCGGGAATCGAACCCACGACCTAGGGATTATGAGACCCTCGCTCTACCACTGAGCCACGCCGGCACGCAAACGATTATTGATGCTAAGGGCTAGCTCAACGGAGTGTCAAGCTCGGTTGCCGCAGCAAGAAAAGCAACGGGATATTTTTCCTCGCAGCAAAAGCCTCTGACGGATCACGAAGAAGCGGCGGAGGCGCGAG
>DASYZC010000334.1:0-8635 GCA_035949735.1 Candidatus Acidiferrales bacterium
AGCGCAAGAGCCTGCTCGGGATCACCGGTTTCCACTATTTGATAATTGTCGGACAGGCGGGTACGAAGCAATCCGCGAACCGAATCATCGTCGTCCACGACCAACAGCTTGGGCAGTTTCAATCCGCTGTTCTCGACTGCGGGGGAATACTTGCTTGTCAGCACGTTCATTTCGATTCAGTCACCATACGCCTATCCAGCGCCTCTCTGATTTTGCGTACCAAAACCACCCTCGTGAACGGTTTGGAAAGGAAGTCGCTGCCAGGATCGATCGGTCCCTGCGTGCCGACGGTTTGTCCGGTGTAACCGGACATGTAGACCACTCTCAACTCCGGGTGCCGGCGGGTCAATTCCTGTGCGAGCGCGCGACCCCCCATCCCAGGCATTACGACGTCGGTTAGCAGCAGGTCAATCTGCAGATCGCAGGCTTCGCTTAGTGCGAGCGCTTCGACCCCATCCTTGGCTTCGAGTACCTTATAGCCATTCTGTTCAAGCGTAGCGCGGGTCAGCCTTCGCAACGATGCTTCGTCTTCCGCGAGGAGGATGGTTTCCTTTCCATCGAACGAGCCGGCTCCGCTTTGGCTGGGGGCCGGCAGTTTGACGGCCTCGTCGATCCGAGGCAGATAGATCTTGAACGTGGTGCCTGCGCCGGGCGAGCTAAAGATATCGATGTAGCCGCCACTCTGTTTGACCACACCGTAAACGGTAGACAGGCCGAGCCCCGTACCTTTGCCTTTCTCCTTGGTGGTAAAGAAAGGCTCGAACGCACGCGCTTTTGTCTCGGCATCCATGCCGATGCCGCTGTCGGTCACGCTGAGGCAGACGTACGGACCTGGCAGCACCGGATAGGGATACCGGCGCACAAAGACTTCGTCCATTACCACGTTCTCGGTTGCAATGATCAACTTCCCACCTTGCGGCATCGCGTCCCGAGCGTTCACGGCGAGGTTCATCACGACTTGCTCGAGTTGCCCCTGGTCAGCTTTCACCCGGCCCAGATCGGACGCCAACTGAGTGGAAAGCTCAACATCCTCGCCGATGAGCCGGCGAAGGAGTTTTTCCATGTCGGAGACGGCGCCATTTAAGTCGATGACTTTGGGATCCAAGACCTGCTGGCGGCTGAAGGCGAGGAGCTGGCGCGTGAGCGCGGCCGCACGCTTTCCCGCATTCAAAATTTCGTCAACGCTGCCGCGAAGCGTGTTTTCGGGATCGAGGCGTTCTTGCAGAAACTCGGCATAGCCGATAATCACGCCGAGAAGATTGTTGAAGTCGTGGGCCACGCCACCTGAGAGCCTGCCGACGGCCTCCATCTTCTGCGCTTGACGGAACTGCTCTTCCAAGTTTCTGCGCGCGGTTACATCGCGATTCACGATGATGAGCTTTTCCACCTCACCATGCGCATTAAGTACGCCGCTGGCGCCGGATTCCAAGACGTGCCAGGCGCCGTTCTTGTGGCGCATACGGTATTGAATGGTGCGGCCGACTCCCCCAGCGCGCGCCTCTCTGGCCGCTTCTTCGACCAGATGGCGGTCGTCGGGGTGAACCTGATCGAGCGAGGACGTGCTCTGGAGTTCTTCGGTTGTGTAGCCGAGAATTCGCTCGTAAGCGGGGCTGTTATAGAGACGTTTTCCGTTGGCATCGACGACGGCGATCATGTCGGCTGCATTCTCGCTGATCAAGCGGAACAGCTCCTCGCGACGAACTAATTCGTGACGAATGCGAAAAATCTGTAGCTGCTGGTAAATGGTGTAGACGTCGAAGAGCAGGACCAGGCCAACAAGTCCCCTGACCGCCAGGTTCAGGTGAATGGTGTCGAATTGCTCAGACTGTTCATGCATCGGGAAGATAAACGAGGCGAGGCCGGCACTGAGAAGCAGGGTGACCAAGATGGCAAATGACCAGAGTACCCATTCACGCCGCTCAATCTTTCGTAGGAGCGACTCAGCGCTGCGAGACGATTGTAATTTCATAATGCTTGCGCTACTTTGGCACGCCCGGCACCAACCATTCCTTTCCCTTCCTCTTTGCTCATAAATCCGAGCAAACTCTAAGACCAGCAATTCTCGATAGTTATAGGAATGTGCTCACTGTGTAACGCGAATTTTTGGAGTAGAGGGGGGGGTACCCGTCCAAACTTACATGTGGTGCGTTTTGTGAGGGAAGCATGGGCGATCCTGGGCGTAGAAACGGAAGAAGCCCAATTGGGGCCGATATCAGGAGCTGCCTTTGCACGCTAGTCACTAACATTGATGCTTCAACGGGTTTGTCGATTCGGCTTAAAGGGTCTGTAGTGCTCCCCTCCAAAACTGGCACCTCACCTAGGTAGAATCAGGGCCTCCCAACGGGCGGCACCATGGGCAGGACGATCCCCTGAAGAGAAGTAGCAAATCGTGCAGGAAGGCATTAAGAGCGGGAACGTCTCGGAGACGTGCCGGGCGTCAATCGGATTATTCCCCGCCGGTGCTGCGCGGCGTGGGGGACCCGCCAGGAGTCAACCCAGTTGCCATACCCGCTGTGGCAAGAGCCGCTTTTGCAGGCCGTGATGGAAACAAAACCTGACAGCCTGATGGAAAAAATTCAGATTGCTGAGAAGGCCATCTCAGCGTCTGGGAGAAGTGGGAGGCAACCCGGGATCAAAGGAGGAAAGGGTTGCCCTACACGGTGCGGCTTCAACGCTTCGGGCCTTGATGAGCCCGCTGATACAGTTTGATGGTCCGGAAAACTGAACATGAGACGATCACGGATACCAGGAGATCCCCGAGCCGAGTAGGGTTTTCAAGCACTTGAAGCCTGAACCCGATCATTATGATCTCTGTGCGCCGTTACCTAACAAGCACAGTTCGGTTTCTCGCTCAGGAATGAAAGCGATCCCTACGGAGGTCCGATCGCTCGCTTTTCGTTTCAACGAGAAACTTTGGCCACCCACGTTGCAAGCTCGGCATTGAAAGCACGATCACGATTTAAGCCATCTGAATGGGGCTGATTGCTATACTCGACGTCCGCCAGCTTTTGCTTGGGACACTCCCTCGGTCAGGACGAAGGAGGCAACAGACAGGGCTATTTTGTCGGGGTATATCGCTGCGCCGCCTCCGCGAGGGCACCCCGGTTGCAGTGAGTGAATCGCCGGAAAGCATGCTTGCGATCTTAGGCATCAGTGCGCTAGATTGTTATCGAGGCGAACGCCATAAGGCAGGCTCAATCGACGCCATTCTCCAGCCGATCCTGCTCGGTAAACCAAGCAATACGGCACTTCCAAATCTATTTACTCGAATTAGCGTAGAAGTAGCTCGGGTTCAGATCTTGGCCCGACCACAAACTGGAGATGACCCCATCTACAGCGTAAGTCCGCCAGACGAGCTCATGAGGGGCTCTCATCACAAAATGGGAGCCCCTGACTTCCGTGCCGCGCTCCGCAGGAATTTCTGTACACAGCTTCGCCAGCTAAGACCAAGGCTCCAAGTGTGTGCGCATTCTGGCATCCATCTGTTGATTGTCGCGACGTACAGACCATTCTTGCTCGCCAACCTGGGCCGGTTCAAATTCGTTGGATAGGTTGAGGTCCTATGGATCAGCTGAAGTCGCCCTCTTCCCCAGTGCCCGGCCCACTCCAAACAGAACTGATTCGGGCCAGCGTACGTCAGATGCAGCGGCGCCAATGGCAGTTATGGTCTTCCGCCGTTGTGGTCACACTCCTATTGGCGCTCGGGATTGCTTCCTTCGGCTTCCCCGGCATCTTGGCGCAAGCTGAGAAGTTCTCCTGGTCTTACTTGGGCCAGACGTTGCGCGGGTTGGTGGGGCTCGTTTTGCTGTTCAACGTCTACACGATCTACCAGCAATTACAGATTCATCGAATCCAGCAGCAGTTGGGTGATCAGGTCGAAGCTCTAGGCAAGATGGAAGTGCGGACGGAGGAAGTGTACAGGCTGGCTATCATCGACCCGCTAACGGGTATCTATAACCGGGGGGCCGGAGAACAGCGACTCGGCGAAGAGATTGCGCGATCGCAGCGGCGTGGGACGCCTTTGATCGCCCTGATGTTCGACATCGACAAGCTGAAGTACGTCAACGACACGTTCGGCCACGCTGCGGGAGATGAGCTGATCAAACATTTTGCGGAATTGCTGAAGAGAGCGATCCGGGGCTCCGACGTGGCGGGTCGCCTTGGTGGGGACGAATTTCTGGTTGTGCTGCCCGAGTGCAAGCTCAGCGAAGTGCACCACGTGCTGGGCCGGTTGGGCGGGAAGAAGATTGAATTTAGCGGGCAGAAGATTCCCATTACATTCTCCGCCGGGTGGGCTAACTATATTCCGGGAGAATTGCCTGAGGCACTGTTGAAACGCGCTGACGCCGCCCTCTATGTCAACAAGCGCGCTAGAAAGGAAGGAAGTGCACTGCACATCTCAACAGCGTAGGGCTCGATCAAGCATCAGTGCTGTGCATGCGGAACGTGCCAACCTCTTTGGATGTTCGTGGCACCGGCCGTGAACCTAGCCCAGTTAATGGTTGGAATGGATCGAGTCAAAAATTGTGAAGTCAGACAAACCGTGAGGGGGTTGATTTTAGTAACAACCCCCTCACATGTCCGTCGGCAATTCGGTAGTAAGGGTCAATCGACGATAGGACCGCAGTTGCATCGGACTTCCCGAGTTTCAGAGGTTCAGTCCTCATTGTCAATGCGCAATATCCGCATCAGTATTCGTACGTCCCTTGCTTTTGCGGCGAGCAGGAACATTTGAGGGCAATCGCGGGCTGGGCGCGCACCATACTCTCTGTTCGGTTCGAAACGTCTCTCCGGCACTTTGGCTCCGGAGGCCAAATCTAGCACCAGATTTTTGTGCGATCTGTCAATAACATTATGAGGTACTCCGCTTTCTGGCTAATTGCGCCGAGGATTCGGCCGATCGCGTCCTGGCCCGCTTCGTCGCCGACTACAACCGCCGCTTCGCTCGCCTGCCTCGCGAAACGGAAACAGCCTGACGACCAGCTCCGGGAAATCTCGAACGCATTTGTTGCTTCACCCACGAGCGCATCGTCAGCAACGACAAGGTCGTGCAATGGGACGGCCAGCGCCTGCAGATCCATCCGCAGCCGCGCCGTTATAGCTTCGCCGGAGCTAAAGTGCAGATCTATCAGGCGCTCAACGGCCGCGTCTCGCTCTAACTACCGCGACACCCGGCTGCAACATTCCAACCTCGCAGGGGAGTGACATTTCTATGTTGCCGTTAGGGTGACAGAATTACGTTGCTACAACACCTGCCGGACTTGACCCGTTTGAACTCGTTTTGAACCGATTTAAGCATAGAACTACTACAAATTTACTGCAGTGCTCGACTGTACCGGGACCATGGCGTCAAGGGCAACAAAGCCGGATAGGATCGTGCTTCCTCTCGAACCTCCCGTCTTGCCTAGAAGGCGACGAGGGCGATCATGCCGAGCAATTTGGGGATCCCAAGAATAGTGCACAGTTGCAAAGAGTGCGCTCGGTCAGGGGCTCGATTCTTTGACAGGGATCGCCCCTGGCAGGAGGCGCGGTCGGCTGATAAATTCCCGGTAGTTCACAAACTGTCCGCGGCACCAGTACAGCTTCTTCTTCGAGGATTTATACAGAATGGTCACAGGAACGAGCCGAGGTCCGTCGCCCGGCTTAGTGAGCCAACCGTACGTGACGATGGTCTCGCCGGGTCCCCACCCCCAGCCGCTTTTTTCGCAGTGCAACGACATTCGCACAATGTTTTCGCGCTCGTCGGTCCAGACCTCACCGTAGGGAGGTGAAGCGAAATCCTTGTGAACCGAGAAAAGCCCGAAGTCGCGGACGATCCTGGTCTGACAGGGCTCATCCTCGGCACTTCCGGTATATTGAAAGACTCTGATACGATGGCCGTCGACGTCCGACTCCGGAGCCTCGCGGATGTTCACGCCGACCTTCGTTCCGACATACAATGGAAGTGTGGACCAGGAGTCAGTCGGTGTAACTCCAGCGATCGGCCCTCCTGGAATGGCCGGCATCGACAACCACTTCTTGCCATCGGGATACTCCCGATACATTTGGGAGCCGTCCCTGACCTGAACTTCGTAGGAGTCCGCCGCCTCAAGGTGGTGATTCCCGGATCCCCATGTGTACGTCTGCACAGCGATGAAGTCGCGCATCCCCTCGGCGAGGGCCTGCGCGCGGTGGCGAAGGAGGCTCACGTCGTCTAACTCGATAGGGCGACGCTGGAGATTGTCGACCCGTTCCAGTTCGTATCTTGGATGGAAGTCGGGTAGGTCCGGCGAGGCGTCTTCGTTGAGAGGGAAAAGAGCCTGCGCTAGAAATGGGTTTACCCTTTCCACGAATTCTTTCAATGATTCGACGGGCACCGCCATCGCGACCGGCTGCCCGCTAGGGTCTATCCCGCTGAGGATGCCCACAACGTGCCCGGTCTCGCTGTCGACAACTACTCCACCACTAGCGCCTGGGCGGATGAGCTCGCCACGGTTCGGCACATAATCAAAGACCATAAGCTCCGTTGTCGAGACGCCCCTGAACTTGGCGTGGAACGCTTGGAGACTTCGGATTGGGTTGATGATTCCCTTCGGGTAGGCGTAGATGTCGACCTCATCCCCGATGCGAAGGTCGTCGCTGCTGAACTGTAGACCGTGGTGGTGTGGGAGCGGCTTAGAGAGCTGGAGGATGGCAAGGTCGCGGCTCAGGGTGAACCGGAGGGGCGGCCCTCCTGCGAACGCAAAGTGGTTCAGGGATGCGCCGTCGTCTTTCGGCCCCGTCGCGAGGTATCGCTCCACTATCCTTACCCCTTTTATGTGGAGATGCCGCTGCAGGACAGCCACGTGATAGTTCGTCCCAATGAACTGACAATCGGCGTCTAGGCAAAAACCAGTCCCAAAATCGGCTTCGAGCAAGGGGCCCCGTAGCTTGAGCGCGGTGAGTGGTACGACCGCATGGTTGAAATCCTGTACGAGCGCGCTAGTCGAAGACAGTGCCGAGGCAGACGGGTCATCGAGCTGCTGCCGGGCGGGAGAGAAGGACGAAAGGCAGGAAAACGCGAATAGGACTGCGATGATCTTTCGTCGTAGCATCTCTCGAGTCCCAATGTACACAGCCTATCTTGGTCAGTTCAGTTGGGGGACGGAACGGAAACATTGCTCGGTTTACCGAGCACAGCTCCCGAGGGTCACATCGTGGCCTCTGCCCTTCGATTCGTCTTCTGGAAAGACAAGGAATTCGACCGACTCCAGAAGGAACAGAGAAGGGCTCGTAAAACGGCGGAGCCTACCGAGGTCAAAAAGTCTTGATTCAGCGGCTTCTCAATTCTAAGAATTTCGTGGCGTTCGTGCTCTCGGCAATCACGGGGATGGCCCTCTACTTCTATATTCCATTCCCAGAGCAGAACGTTTTCCTTCAACTCATGGCCATCCGCGCACCTCTCGTTTTTGAGGGTGCGAAATGGTCGTACACGTTGTTTCTTCTCTCGACGCCCTACATCACGTATTCGATCCTTCTTTCTGGTCTGTACATCTTCGCGTTGAGGGCGCACGGAAAGATCACCGCAGGGCGGTTGCCCCGGTATCCCGATCCACACGAGCGGCACGATGTATTTCTTGTCGTCGGTGAGATTCACAATCCGCGCAGGCATCTCCCGGCCGAAACACCGCGTTGGCTTACGATTCCTCAGCGCGGCGTTTTCACCGGAATCGCCATCGTCGGCGCAGTTGACACTGGCAAGACGAGTTGTTGCATGTATCCGTTTGTGGAGCAGCTTGTCGCCTACAAGGCCCATGACCACGAGAAAAAGATCGGCGGCCTCGTGCTCAAAGTGAAAGGCGACTTCTGCCATCAAGTGAAAGAGATTCTGACGCGGCATCGGCGGGCGGAGGACTACATCGAAATCAGTCTGGATTCCGAGTACCGTTACAACCCCTTGCATAATGAGGGGCTATGTCTTAGGAGGCTGGAGCGTATGGCAACGGGTGTAACAGGAGAGAGGTTGCCGACTGGCGCAGCCGTGTGCTAGCGCAAGCTGATACTCATAAGGAATGATAGAGGTTATGACACAGCCAGAACGTCTGCTTCCTGCCAGTAGCTTGTGTTGACTTGGAGCAGCGTCATGTATCCGAGTCTCTGTTTTTCGAACTAACCGGTAGTCAGATAAGACAGCCAAAAGAATGAAGCTCTATTTTGGTCGACCCTCTTCAGGGACCTTGCGAAGTATCGACGCTGCTTGGCCCATGAGGTTCCCGACTTCAACTAATACACCGTTGAGCTTCGGGTTGTGCGCAAAAAGGAGAATACGTCGCACGGCATCCTGCGCTTCCTCTAGTTTATCTAGGGCCACCTGAACAAGACAGATCTGCGGAAGACCGTCACCTAACGGGCCCATGGTCCACCTCGCAATTGAAGAGTGGTCGTAGCTACATCGTCATATTATCTTAAAATGGTCAATGTCCACGAGAATGACTCCGAATGAACGATGCTCCCGCGCTTGGCGCGAAAGCTCGCTCCGAAGTGCGTCCATAATGGACGCGCGGTTTGAGATACCGGTCAAAATGTCGTGGGTGGCCCGGAACCGAAGTTCCTCTCGCGCTGCAATCAGATTGTCCTGCAAGTTGAGTATCCGCTCGCCGACCAAAAGGCGCGCTCG
>DASYZC010000335.1:0-8770 GCA_035949735.1 Candidatus Acidiferrales bacterium
GGAGCTCATGCCGCAAGAGTCGCAGACATCCCGATCCCGATCCGCGCCGCAATTCAGGCAAGGCGTCATTTCAGCGCGCGCACACTGGCGGGCGGGTTGCCGAGACAAACCATATTTTCATCGCGGCCGTTGGCGAGAAGCTCGCAATCGATTTCCTGGGCGCTGCGGACGGCTTGTTCGTAGTTCGAGCCGGCGGCGGTGGCGCAGTGCGTTGAGCCCTTGAAAGACACGCAAACCTCATATCGCTGGCGCGTCTGCTGGAACGAGGAGTAGATGAGAACGCCGAAAAGAACCAGCGCTCCGAGGACTATGATCCAACGCGTCTGATTAGATTTTTTCGCCATGCCTGCCGATGCCACGTCCTAGGTTTTCTTCGCCGCCGCTTTCGCTCTCCGCGCCAGCTCCTGTTCGATGTGTCTCCGTACGGCGGGCGCGAGGCCGTCCATCGTGGAAATGTCGCGCAGGTCACGCAGGGTTCGATCGGGTACAAACGCGAGCGCGGCCGGAGCTGGCGCGCGGGCATTGCGGATCAGCGCAGCGCGCACATTATACCGACATGACCATTTTGGGTGTTCCGCAATCGCCTGGATCACGCGCTCGTGCACACGAGCGGTTGCCAGAACCTTTAGGACCTGGCTCTCGCTGAGAAACGGATTCGCGAGGGCCAGTTTGATCGCCTGGGGATGGCCTTCCGCAAGAATGGCGCCCGCCGCGCGCGCGGGTCCTCGACGGGCAAGGGTGAGTTTTTCTCCCACGGGAATATGCGGGACGCGAGTGAGAATTACCTCTTCCGCCACGCGGCGGATATCGGCCGGCGCGGACGGCAATAGGCTCAAGCGCACCAAATCGAAAAGAAATAGCTGACGAACCGCAGCTAGCGCAAAACGCCTCGGCGTTCGTGGATGGCTCGCCAAGCGCAGCCGAATGCCTTCGCTGGACGTCCACTTCCCTTCCCCGGCTACTGCGCTCAGCACGCTCACCGGCAAGTCGAGTCTCTCGAGCAGAGTCGCGATGTGTTGCTCCTGCAGATTGGCGTTCTCGAGAATAGCGAGCAGGGTCCGCTCGTCTGATTCGTGCAGAAGAGCATTGAGTTCATCGCCGGAGGTTGACCGCGCATGCTGGATTCGGCTGATAGATTCAGGCTGCATTTCCCTTTGGGCCGGCCAGGCGAGCCGCCATCCCCACCGCCGCTTCCGCAGGAGCGGTTTTGACCGGGACGGTTTGCAATAGAGGCAGGCGCCGTTTGAGTTCTGTTTCAATCGCTTTATCGAAGAAACGCGAACGCCCTTGGATACCTCCCATTCTCGCAATGGGGAAGTGCCTGGCTTGCCAGCCAAGCTCGTTGGCCACGCTCCGCGCCAGTTCGGCAAGATCGGACGCCCCGGCGGAAAGGATAGCGCAGGAGACGGCGTCTTCTTCGTCGGCTAATTCCGCGACGAGCGGAAAAACCCGAGGGAAAACGTCGTCTGGATTCTTTGCAATCTGCTCGGTCAGTGAGTTCCAATTGCGAGTTTGGAGTGCCGCGAAAAGCCGCGCGGAGAGCGCCGTCGCCGGACCGCGACTCTCCTCCGCCATGGCCACCGCTTTCACCGCCTGGCAGCCAATGTTGAAGGCGCTTCCCTCGTCGCTAAACCAAGGGCCGCGCCCACCGGCGCGCGCCGTTCGCCCATGGTTGTCGCGTCCGAAAGCCGCGGAACCCGTGCCGGCGACAAGGACAATTCCTTCACCCCCGCCAAAAGCGGCCTCGAACGCGGTCTCGAGGTCCGAGGTTACCTGCACGCGAGCGTTTGGGTAACTCCGCTCGAAAAATGCAGTCACGCGGCGGGCGGTGCCCGAGCGGCTCGCGCCGCCGAGTCCGGCGCAGATGCCGCGAATATCACCAGCGCGAAGCTTGTGGCGGGCCAGGACCGAATCGGCTGCCTCGCTTAATGCGAACCACGCGCGGGTATAGCCGGTCCGCAAGGGATTCGACGGACCTGCCGTCGCGCGGGCCATCACGCGGCCAGACGCGTCGGCAAGCGCACATTCCGTTTTCGTTCCCCCTCCGTCAAATCCAAGAAAAAACGATGCTTCTGGCGCCGCCATTTCTCGCGTCATGGATTTTGGCTCGCTTCCGTTTTTAGAATTGCCGATCCGCTGGGTTTGGCGCTGCCTACTTCAGCAGCCGATTCTACATGTCTCGGTGGCTGGGCCAAAATCCAATCGGGAACGGTATGAGGGTACTCTCACGCGGAGGAAAGAACGGAAACTCACCCGGTTCGCAACGCCCGCTGCGAGGGACAGGCGCTGCAAACCGGGCCGAGATCAAATGGAACTCGTGGTGTGGGGAGGAGGGTTTGGAGTGAAATGCTCCTGCACGTCCTACTCAAATTAGACTTTTGTTGCTTGCCAGCCTGTTCTCACCGCCCCCGGGCTGAACCAGGCAATTGGAATTTCCGCCGAGTTTCGGACCTTCCGAACGACACGATGGTATCGCCTCCCGATTGCGCGCGTGCGAGGCTGTTTTTTATGTGTCGCTAAAGAATCAATGAAGCGTTTAGAAAGTGACAGGAGCGGCTATGCGGTCTTAATGCTTCGCCGGCGGTTTGGTACCGCTGGAGGCAGCGTTTTCCGGATCGGCTTTCGTTACAGGTGGATTAAGGCTTGGAAGGAGAGCGACAAAGTCGCGCATCAACACGTCTCTGAGGTCCGCGAAATCTTCCGCCTGCCAGGTTCGTTTGGCGGACTGGATCCGGTCTCCCGGCAATTCGGAATCGGGAGAATCCAATCCCAGGCACCGAAGAAACGTCGCCAGGTAAAGGGTCTGGGCAGTCCAGTTGATGCCCTGAATGCAAGATGTTGGCTGATCGTCGCGTGCTGCGGCTGTCAAATTCGAGCGTTTTTCGGCGCGGCCCTGTTCGCCGTACTGCTCGATTATCGACCACATACAGGCCAGCACATGCAGCCGATCGGTCCCGAGCATCACCGCGGCCTCTTCGATGGAGATCCTACTCTCGGCAGAAAGAAGGAGTGATCCTGGAAGCCTGATCATGAGCTCGGATATTTCCGCATGCGATCGAATATGTTCGCTGATTCGCGCCAGATCAACAGGCACTGCGCCGAGGAGATCGGTCAAAAGCTGCGACCCGGGGGAGCCATTTTGAATTTGTCCGGTACGTGCAGGCTTCAGGCCGTTTTTGGGCTCGGCTCCATCGAATCGAGATTTCGATTCGCGAAACCGCTCTTCAAACGCAGTAGACATACAATCGCTCTATCGAATGGCTACGACGCCATCTCCTGGGCCAGGCCTCTTGAGGCCTTTAAGGGTGAAGCATCGTTTGCTTTTGTTGCCTCCATCAGCGGGAGTTTTCGTCGGGTGGCAACTTCCGGACGCCGGGTGGTCCTTGCCTGTGACGGCTTGGCAACTATTTCGAGCAGCTTGGCGCGCAGTCGACTGAGTGCCGCACTGTGAATCTGCGAAACGCGAGATTCGCCGATGCGCAATACTTCTCCAACTTCCTTCATGGTGAGCTCCTGGAAATGATAAAGCGCGAGAACCTCGCGCTCGCGGGCAGGCAGTTCGGCAATCGCCATCTCGAGCAAAGAGGTCATCTCCGACCGAAGCGCCTGCTGATAAGGATCTTCGTCTTCGGATCGCGCTTCCGAATCTGGCGGTTCGGCCCCGCCGTCTTCCGCGGACGACTGAAGGCTCTCGATGTCCAGCCCACGCAGATCGCCGCGAAGGTGGTGGAGGCTATCGAGGCTTACTTCCAGCTCAGCGGCGATCTCGACCTCGCTGGGATCGCGGCCCAGCCGCGCCTTGCACCGTGCGATCGCTTGTTCGAGCCGCCGCGCCTGCCGGCGCAGCGCCCGTGGACTCCAATCCACGAGACGGAGGCTATCCAGAATCGCGCCGCGGATGCGGAATTCGGCGTAGTGTTTCAGTTGAACGTTTTTGCTCGGGTCGTACTTTCGCACCGCATCCATGAGGCCGAGTATCCCGGCGTGAACGAGATCCTCGAGCAACACTTGGGGCGGCAAACGGGTGTGAATGCGTCGCGCAACGTATTGGACGTGCGGAAGGTGATCGAGCAGGAGCTTCTCGCACTGGACTTCATCGAGCAGCGATGTGTACATGTCCCTTGGACATGCACGGCGGGGTCCAGGAAAGGCCGGACAGGATTAGAATTTTGTAAGATTAGCGGTCGTGACGGGCATGGCTAAATCTTCGGCGCAAATCTGGCGATTCTCCTCGGATAGAACGAAGGCTCGCTCAACCACGTGTTGCAGCTCTCGCACATTACCCGGCCAATGATAACGCTGCAACAAATTCACCGCCTCCGGACTGAACGTCTTCCGCTCAACGCTTGACTCGCGGCAAAATCCATCCAGAAAATGCTGCGCCAGCGGGAGCGTATCGCCCGCGCGTTCCCTCAGTGGAGAAAGATTGAGCGGGAAAACAGATAACCGGTAATAAAGATCTTCGCGAAACTGTTTTTCTCGGACACGTTGCAGCAAGTCTGCATTCGTTGAGGCGATCAGCCGCGCGTCCACCCGAAAAACGTCCGCGGTACCCAGGCGCTGCACTTCGTGCTCCTGCACGAACCGGAGAAGTTTCGCCTGCATGCCAAGTGGCAATTCGCCAACCTCATCCAATAGGAGCGTCCCGCCGTGTGCCGCATGGATGCGGCCCAGCCTGGATTGAAAAGCGCCCGTAAAAGCGCCGCGCGTGAAACCGAAGAGTTCGGCTTCCAGCAGGCTTTCCGGAATCGCAGCGCAATTTACAACCACGAATGGGCCCTTGCTCCGGCGGCTGAGGCTGTGGATGCCGCCGACGACCAGTTCCTTGCCGGTGCCAGTTTCGCCGACGATCAGAACCGCCGTATCGCGCGGCGCCACCAAGCGCGCAAGACGGCAAATCTGCTGCATTCCTTCGCTGGTTCCGATCATTCCAGGCAGCGTACACGCGCGAGATTCCGCCGGCACCAACGTTTCGGTGGCAAGGTCGAAGGGATAACGCCGGTAAACGGGGGGAGGATAGACGGCTGCAGAGGTGCGCTCCGCCTTCAGTATCTCCGTCCTTGCGGAAGCTTTACCTGTCGCTGAGTGTGCGGCGGCTTCGTCGCGCACGGCGTCGGACTCGATAAGAACGATGTCTAGATTTGGATAGCGGCCGCGAAGAGTGGCCATCAGCTCTTCGACGTCAAGGTCTTCGATCCGCGGATCCAGCAGCAGCGTGCCGAAATCGCTCTCCTCGAGCTTCAGGAGAGCATCCGCTCCTCCCAGGGCTTCGGAAACGGACGTATCGGGAACAGCCAGCTTCCTCAGCATCTGCTCCCGAAGCGGAGCGTAGGGACTGGCCACCAGAACTTTCCCCTTCAATTCCTTGGTCAACATCTGCGTGGCTGCAGACATTCATGGCCTCCTGATATTTTGTGGAGCAACTCTTAGGCGGCGAAATGCCGGTTTCGCGCCTGGAGTTGGTAACCCACTCCCCGAACCGTGTGAATCAATTTTCCATCCCCTGGTGTATCTACCTTCTTGCGTAGATAGTTGATATACACGTCGACGACATTCGTCATCGTATCGAACGATAGATTCCAGACGCGTTCGACAATTTGCGGCCGCGACACGGGATGAGACGTATTGAGCATCAAAAATTCCAGCAGCGCGAATTCCTTGGGTGTAAGGTCGATGGGCCGCCCGGCCCGCATCACGCGGCGTTCCACGCGGCTTAGTTCGAGATCGTCCACGCGCAAAACCGTGTCGGGCCCACGTCCGCCGCGCCGAATGAGCGCCCGGACTCGTGCCGCCAGTTCCGAGAAGGCAAACGGCTTCAGCAGCAAGTCGTCCGCTCCAAGATCGAGCATTTGGGCACGCACTTCCGGTTTCGGTTCGGCGGCCAACACAAGGATTGGTAACTGATCGTGGGAGCGGGCCCGCCGCAAGGCAGCGAGGCACCCGGAACCTTCGACATTCAGATCGAGAATAGCGGCTTGGTAATCGTACTCTTTGGCCAACCGGGTGACTTCGACTACGTCCGCGGCCAAGTCCACGGAGTAGTGTTCTTCACCAAACTCGCGCTGCAGAAACGCACCAAGCGCCGTATCGCGCTCAGCCACAAGTATCCGCATGGATGCTCCAGCGGAAGGGGAAAATCAAAATAGTTCAGTTATTCGCAAATCTAGTTAACGCTGGAATTCGTGTCAAAGGAATTTCTGTTTCGAAAAATTAGATCGTTCTAGAAGTGAGAATGCCCGTACCAAGTTGACGAAAAATGTTATTCGCCGGGAAGAAGAGTGAACCGAACCGAACCAAAAAATGCGTCGAATTGGAACAGGCTTCGGCAGAGCTCTTATGGATGGGTCATCTTCTCAGGCACAACAATCTGATCGAACTCGTCGGCGGTGAGGTAGCCGAGATCCAGGACGGCCTGGCGCAAACTGCATTTATCATGGTGAGCTTTGTGAGCCGCCTCCGCGCATTTGTCGTACCCAATGATGGGGCTGAGAGCCGTGACCAGCATCAGCGAGTTTTTAACGTACTGCTCGATGCGTTGTAAATCCAATTCCATCCCAGAAACGCAGTGATCGGTGAACGAGCGGCAGGCGTCCGTGAGCAATCGCACGGAATGCAAGAAATTATGGATGATCACAGGCTTGAAAACGTTCAATTCAAAATTTCCTTGCGATCCCGCAAAGCCGATGGCGGCGTCGTTGCCGAACACCTGCACGGCGACCATGGTGATGGCCTCGCACTGAGTGGGATTCACTTTCCCCGGCATGATCGAAGATCCCGGCTCGTTTTCGGGAAGGCGCAACTCGCTCAGGCCCGCACGCGGCCCCGATGCCATCCAGCGAATATCGTTTGCGATTTTCATCAGCGAAGCAGCCAGTGTCTTTAGCGCGCCGCTGGCGAAAACGAGTTCGTCGTGCGCGGAGAGCGCGGCGAATTTATTCGGATGAGAAGTGAACGGCAGATTCGTCAGGTCGCTGATTTTCTTGGCTGCGCGCTCCGCGAATTCGGGATGAGCGTTCAGACCGGTGCCCACGGCCGTCCCTCCGATCGCGAGATCGTAGAGCCCGGGCAGCATTTGCTCGAGGCGCTGCAAGTCGCGGTCCAGCAAACTCACCCATCCCGACATTTCCTGGCCGACCGTCAGCGGCGTCGCATCCATCAGATGGGTGCGGCCGATCTTCACCACTTTTGCGAACTCGTGCGCTTTCGCATCGAGCGCGCCGCGTAATCCAGCGACGGACGGGATTAGCGCCTCGGCAACACGCGAAGCGGCCGCAATATGCATGGCGGTCGGAAAAGTATCGTTCGAAGATTGCGACATGTTTACATCGTCATTCGGATGGATGGGCCGTTTACTGCCCATCACTCCGCCGGAAATTTCTATGGCGCGATTGGAGATCACCTCGTTGGCGTTCATGTTGGTCTGCGTACCGCTTCCCGTTTGCCAGATGCGCAGGGGGAAATGCTCGTCCAGCTTTCCGGCAATTACTTCATCAGAGGCTTGAACGATTAGGCGGGCTTTCGCCGGGGAAAGCTTTCCCAAGTCCTCGTTCACGAGTGCGGCGGCCTTCTTCAGAATTCCGAACGCTCGAATCAGCTCGGGCGGCATGATATCGCGGCCGATGTTGAAGTGAATCAGCGAACGCGCCGTTTGGGCGCCGTAGTAGCGGTCATTCGGCACCTCTATTTTCCCCATGCTGTCCGATTCCACTCGTGCTCCCGCTTTCGGTGCCGAAGACGCTTTGGCGTCCACGCTAGCTTCCTCCCATTATTCCATCGCTTTAAGACCGATTCCCAGAATTCAAACTTAGCATGATCTCCAGGCGATCGACGCAGGATTCGCCCGCAAGCCATCCAGAAAGAGTCATGGGCGCATCTTAGGCGAGGCGGCATCGCCGCCACAACCATCGAGGTTATCCAGCTATAATAATCGGCTAAAGAATGCCCTTGCGAATGGATAGAGAGCACGCTGCCAGCCGGAAAAATCGGCGCGTTGATATTTTCGGGCTGGTCGTCGCGCTCGTTCTGCTTGCCTGCGCGGCCTGGGGAACATGCTTTACCGCGCGGGCGGACGAACCTTACGCGCCCAGCCGCGACTACGACTTACAAGATATTCGCACCCACCTGTGGTTTGACGGCGCCAGCCGCCAATTTCGTGGTGAAGTAAGCGAGCGCGTCGCCGCTCTTCGGGCTGGAGTCGTCGATTTCAAATTCGATTCGGTGGGTTTGAATATTCAGGACGTTGCTGTTGACGGCGCACCGTCAAAGTTTTCGACGACTCCCAAACAACTGATCGTCTCGCTCGCCCGCCCGACCACGCGTGGCGAGCGCTACGAAATACTGATCCACTACTCCGGGCAGCCCAAACGCGGGCTTTATTTCATCCTCCCAAATCGAGATTATCCGCAGCAGCCCGCGGAAGTTTGGACCCAGGGCGAAGCCGAAGACACTCGCTACTACATTCCCCTTTACGACTATCCCAACGATCGCACCACCTCCGAAATGCTGCTCACCGTTCCGTCCAGTTGGATCACTGTTTCCAACGGGCGCTTGCTGGGCATCAAAAATGAAGCCGACGGCGCAAAAACGTGGGACTGGAAACAATCCGAGCCGCTTTCAACGTACTTGATTTCCGCGATCGCGGGCGAATTCGACGAGCAGGACGATTCCTGGAACGGCGTGGCGCTGCGATTCCTGGTTCCGCGCGGCAGCCAATACGAAATTCAATCCACGTTTGCCCGCACAAAGCAGATGCTCGATCTCTTTTCCAGCA
>DASYZC010000336.1:0-2332 GCA_035949735.1 Candidatus Acidiferrales bacterium
GCTCCGCCGATACCAATGGCCAAGCCAACGCCGGCGAGAGCCATTCCTTGGCTGAGAACTATCCGCAGAATGTCCTCACGCTGCGCCCCCAGCGCGACCCGCAAGCCAATCTCATGTGTCCGTTGCGTCACGGAGTAGGAAATCACGCCGTAAATGCCGATCATCGTAAGAATCAAACCTATGACGGCAAAAGCACCGAGTAAAGCGGTCCGAAATCTAGGCTGCGCAACTGCCTTCGAGGCAATCTTATTCATCGTTATCAGCTCGTCGAGAATGGCGCCGTACTGACCTTCTCTATTTGCTCGCGAATTGCCGGAACCAAGCTTTCGGGGCTGACTTGGGTGCGAACGAGCAGTTCCCCAGAAGGGAAGGCTGCGTCAAAGGGTGTGTATTCCTCCGGCTGAGGGGCCTGTGATGGAGAAGAATCGCGCGCGTCTCTGACTTCGCCGACAATATACATCCAGCGGTTTTTCTTCTTTTTGTCCAAGCCGAGCCAGAGCCGTCTTCCGACAACATGCCCGCCAAAAAACTTTTTCGCGAAAGCCTGGTTCACGATAACTACCGGTGGCGACCCGTGCTGCGAATCGGCAGCCGTGAATTCGCGCCCGCGCAAAAGCGGGATGCCCATGAGCCGGAAATACGCTGGACCGACTTGCATACTCTTCGCTGTCGGTCCTGGCTGACTTGCTGTCGCGGCCGACGGCGGCTCGAGAGAAACACCGGTGAAAATCCCTCCGCCTTCGAGAGGAGGATAATTCGTAATCGCCACCTCCTCCACTCCCGGAAGCGCCTGAATGCGTTCCACGATTTGATCAAACGCAGCGTTGCACAATGCGCCTCCGTTGCAGGTGCCTTGGTCAAGTTGAACGTCCGTCGTGAGGATGTGGTCAGTTCGCAGGCCCAGGGGAACCGACAAGAGTTTGGCGAAGCTCCGCAGCAGCAAACCAGACCCAACCAGAAGGACGACTGCCAGAGAGACCTCCAGGATGACGGGGCCGTGACGATAAACGTGACGACGCTCTCCCCCTGCATAAACGGAACTCATCCCTGTCGCGTTCAGCCTGGTGTAGAGTTTTCGGCCGGAGACCTGTAGCGCGGGCGCAAGTCCAAAAACAATGGCAGTCACAATGGAGATTCCCAGCGCATACCAAAGAACTGCACCGTATAGCCCGATCTCTCCAAGCCGAGGAGTGTCTTGGGGTGCGTTTGCGCGCAGCGCACTGATACCCCAGTGAGCTAGCAAAAGTCCCAAACCGCAGCCGAGAAGGAAAAGGAGCAGGGTCTCCGTGAGCGATTGCCTGACCACGCGAAGCCGCGTCGCGCCAAGCGCCTCGCGAATGGCGATCTCGCGCGAGCGCCCCCACGCACGCGCCAGCATCAGACTGCTGACGTTGACGCAGGCGATCAGGAGCAGAAGCCCTACGGCTCCCAGCAAAACCATTAGCGCCAGTCGAGGTTTACCTATTCCGACGATCACGTCTTTGAGTCCCTCTGCGTGGAGGTTCCAGCCCCTGGCCGTTTGCGGATACTCTTCGCCCAGCACTTCGCTGAGCGACTGGAGTGCAGCATTGGCTTTTTCCAACGTGACCCCGCGTTTCAATCGGGCAATCGCGACAATGTCTCCGCCTAAATTTCCAGGCGCGTTGATCCCGCGGGGCGATTGAGGGATCCAAGCATCGCAGTCCCGACCATACGAGGAAAAGATCGGAGACGCGAAGGAAGCCGGCGCAACTCCGATTACCGTGTACGGCGCGGGAGCGTGGGAGCGATTGAGGACGTCGGCAAGCTCCAGTTGTCTTCCGACAATTTTGCTGTCGCCGGCAAATTGCTTCTGCCAAAACATATAACTCAAAACGACGACGCGACCCGAGCCACTTGGAGCATCGGAAGGCGAGATCATTCTCCCCAGCGCGGGTTTCACGCCGAGAGTCGTGAAATAGTTTCCGGAGACCAATCCGGTCAACAGAAGCGTGGGCCCGCTGCGGGCTTTGAAGCGGTAGATTCCCAATTCGAGTGCAATAACTTGCTCAAAAACCTTTGTCTGCGACTTGATTTCCTCAATAGCGAATGAATAGAGACTATCCCCAGAGCCGGCTTCGACGACCTCGCCAGGGGGCACAGCTCCTATGTTGACAAGGCGCTCCGAGTCTTTGTATGGGAGCGGTTTGAGGAGGATCGAGTACGTTGCGCTGAAAATGGCGGTGTTGGCGCCGATGCCGAGGGCGAGGGTGAGCACGGCGACGATTGTGAAGCCGGGGGATGTGCGCAACATGCGCGCGCCGAAACGGATGTCCTGCCACAGCGTTTCGAGGAAATGTCCGGCGCGAACGCG
>DASYZC010000337.1:0-9059 GCA_035949735.1 Candidatus Acidiferrales bacterium
CGAGCCGCATCGAATATCCATGCGGTACGACTCCCGCGGTAGAGCACGCCATCGGCAGCTTCGCGGATCGCGGTGAAGTTCGCTCCCACGTTTTGCATGCGCCGCAGCATCACGCCCGCTGAAATCGTGATTTCCGCGTAGACGACGCGCTGCTGGATCAGTTCTTCAAGGAGTTTTCGCGTGATGAGCGCGTAATCCTCAGGCTCACGCAAAAAAGAGGTGACCCATTTGAAGCTTTCGATAAATCCAGCAAAGTCGGAATAGCTGTACCTCTGGGTGACGTCGTCCAGCGTCAATCGAGTGCCGTGACGGCCAGCAAGTTCCACGGCAGTTTCGGGCCGGATGGAGCCCTCGAGGTGCAGATGCAATTCAGCCTTGGGTAACGCATCAATGATCGTGTGTTGCTGCGTGGGTGCGGTCACAAGCTCAATTAAGAACCGGGCAGCCGCGGGCGTCCGGCATTGATCCACGCTGTCATCCAATAGGAGCCGATGTCGGTGGATGCGTCCGTAAGTTGACGGATCAACACGGCGCCTTCCTGGGCGTAGAAGCGGTCATAGTACTCGTCATTGTAGGAGGACAAGCCCTCATAAGCGCGGTGGTCCGCCAGAAGAATACTTTCGAGCCAAGAATGCGCGCTAAGGCACATCTCAAAGGCATGGTCCGTAGGATCGGCAATAAAGGCAGCCTCATTTGGCTTGACATAAAAGAAACGCTGATAGCGGCCCACGAGACTCTGGCTGAATCGCTCGTTGACTCCGGGTTGAGCGGATATTTTCCCATCTCCGTTGACCGTAGTGTTGAAGGGATCGTGCGCCGCAGCCACATAGTGGGCCAGGATTGCTGCTGAAAGTTCGGCCTCATTCCACTCGTGGGCGCGGAGCGCTTCCGTCAGCTTTTGACTATAGAGGCCGACTTGCCACGGGAGCTGCCCGCGGGCTTCGATGCTGCGCCGGCCGAACTTTGCAACGGCTTGGTTATAGGAGCGCGGCAGGCTTGCAAACGGAAATTGCCCGTAGTGATCGAGCTGAATGAAATCGTTGCGGTGTTCGGACGGGTTCTTCGTTTCCGCTGCGGCCGCGTCGGCAACGTGCTCCATGAGGAACGGGCGGTGAGCCTGGAAGAATGGAAGCATCTCCGCAGGCAGGGTTTCGACGGCCTTATCCACGACCAGGCGCTCCGCACTTTCGCCCCAGCCAAACGAGGACAACGCCGCGAGGAAAATCAGGAGTATCAGGCCCAGCGTACCCAGAAGCCCGCACCGGATCGATGGGCCCATCGACAGCCACATCAGTGGAATCTCCTTACGCTGCTTCAACTTTTGCCGTGGAAAGCCCGCTGTGCTTGCGCCCGTAGAAATGATAAAGGATCAATCCTATCAGGAGCCAAACGAAAAAGCGGACCCAGTTCGTAATGGGAAGACCAGCCATCAAAAGCAAGCATGTAACGATCGTTATTACGGGCGCAAGTAGTCCCCCGGGCGCCCGAAATGGGCGCGGCCGATCAGGTTCGCGGTAGCGCAGAATCAGCACGCCGCCAGCCACGAGAGTGAACGCGAAAAGCGTCCCGATATTCGAAAGATCGGCGAGCGTACCGATGTCCAACAGGCCGGCGGGGATGCCCACGAGAAGTCCCGCGACCCAGGTAGAAAAATCCGGTGTGCGGTAGCGCGGATGTACGCGGCTAAATATCGCGGGCAAAAGGCCGTCACGCGACATTGCGAACCACACGCGCGCCTGACCGAGCTGAAAAACGAGCAGCGACGAAATCATCCCCACCAGTGCACCGATCAGCACCGCCAACCGCACATTGCCGAAATGCAGGCGCTTCATTGTGTTTACGACCGGCGCCGCATCGTCGACCAGCGTTCGCCACGGTACGAGACCGGTCAGCACCACTACCACCCCGATATAGAGTGCAGTGCAGATCACCAGCGTGGCGATGATCCCGATCGGCAAGTCGCGCTGCGGATTCGTGCACTCCTCCGCCGCGGTGGATACCGAGTCGAATCCAATGTACGTAAAGAAAATAATCGAACCTCCAGTGAGAATTCCAGGCCAGCCGTTGGGCACGAACGGATGCCAGTTCGGGCTGTGGATGTGGGGCGAAGCAACTCCGATGAAGATCAGGATTGCGGCAATTTTCAACAACACCATGACGTTGTTCGTACGAGCCGACTCTTTGATCCCGCGCACGAGCACAATCGTGAGTAGCATCACGATGACGAATGCAGGCCAGTTGAAACCGAAGTGCCAGCCGGGATCGTAGAGCGTGTTGCCTTGCAAATCAGCGAGTCCTCCGGGCAAATACGCCGGAGTGATCCAGCGCAGGTTCGGATGAAAATCGAACCAGTCGAATAGCGCCACCATATGCGCGGAAAATCCTACGCTCACGGCCATGTTCGATACGGCATATTCGAGGATCAGGTCCCATCCGATGATCCAGGCGATCAGCTCTCCCATCGTCGCGTACGTGTACGTATACGCGCTGCCCGCTATCGGGATCATGGCCGCGAGCTCCGCGTAACAAAGGGCGGCGAAGCAGCAAACGACACCTACGAGAGCGAACGAGAGCGCAATCGCTGGGCCCGCGCCCGGCCTTCCGAACGATGCGGAGTGATAGATCAGGTATTCCAGCAGCGGAGCGTTCAGCACGGAGCTGGCCTTGAATTTCTGGCCTGCAATGGCCGTGCCGATGACAGTGAAGATTCCAGAACCGATTACGGCCCCAATTCCAAGCGAGGTAAGACTTAGCCATCCGAGGGACTTCTTGAGGCGTTTTTCGGGGCGATCGGCGTCGGAGATGAGCTGGTCGATGCTCTTGGTGCGGAAAAGCTGTGGATCCAATCGCCACCTTCCCCGTGCGACCGAAGCAAACTTTACCTTGAGAGACCCCTCGGCGCAACCTGTCCTTCAGGGCACGCCGTGACAGTCAGGCGATCTGCAAATTTGCGTAACGTTCGAGAAGTTTTTTAGGGCCGTAGTCCTGGAAGCTCACGGTAAGTCTTCGGTCATCGCCTTCGCCCTCCACGCCGATGATCGTTCCGACTCCGAATTTCGAGTGGCGCACTCGAGTGCCCACGAGGGGATCGCCCGATGCGCGACTACCCACAGCAGAACGGCTGGGTCTTGCCGTGCGGCCGTAGACCGAACGAGGAGATGAGGAACCAGTGTAGGCCGATCGGCCATAAGGAGTGCGCCGGCTGCGGTATGAATATCCCTCTGAGTATTCAGTATCAGGCTCGTACCGGCGCGTTTCTCCCGGCTCCGATTGCGAGCCTGCGGCGGCTTCGATCAAGTCGGCGGGAATTTCGGCTAGAAAGCGCGAGGGGAGCGAGGCGCGCAAGCGGTCTTCGCCGTATATCCTGCGATAGGTCGCTCGCGAAAGCACGAGCGACTGCTTGGCACGCGTCATTCCTACATAGAATAGCCGTCGCTCTTCCTCGATGTCGGCGTTAGTATCGAAGGAACGGCTATGCGGCAGCACCCCCTCTTCGAGTCCAGCGAGATATACGGTGTCAAATTCAAGGCCTTTGGCGCTATGCAGAGTCATCAATGAGACGGGGATGGTGTCGTCGTATTCGTCCGAATCGCTGGTGAGCGCTGCACGATCGAGCAGGTCTTCCAGAGTTTGCCCTTGCGCAGCGGCCTCGGACATGGCGTTAGATAGTTCCCGCAGATTCTCGGCGCGCGAAGTATGCTCGATGTTGTCCTGCTGCTCGACCCAATCGAGATAACCCGATTGTTCGAGCACGCGCTCGATCAGTTGCGCGGGTGCGAGATCGTCGCGCTCGGCCTGTAGGTCGTCGATCATCTGCCGGAAATAATTCAGGGCGCCCGCGGATTTCTTGCCTACCAGAGAATTGCGCTCGCCGATAACTTTCCACAACGATTTTCCAGTTTCGCGAGCGTCGGCCTCGAGCGCGGCGATAGTCGCGGCACCAATCCCGCGCGGCGGTACGTTGAGTACGCGCAACAGCGCAACGTCATCTTCGGGATGGAACAGCAATCGAATGTAAGCCAGCGCGTTGCGCACTTCCGCGCGCTCGTAGAAGCTGAACCCTCCAACAACGCGGTGCCGAATCCCAAGCCGGCGCAAAACTTCTTCAAACGAGCGCGACTGCGCGCCCGTACGGTAAAGTACGGCCACGCGCGCATCCGCATCGCCGCGAACCAGGGCCGAAAGCTCTCCGCAGATGAATTCCGCTTCGGCGATTGAGTCGGGCGCCTCGAAAAAGCGCAGCCTTTCGCCCGACCCCAGCGTGGCCTGCAAGTTCTTGCCGAGCCGATCCGAATTATTCTTGACCACGGCCGCTGCAGCATCGAGGATTGTCTGCGTGGAACGGTAATTTTCCTCGAGGCGAATTACTTTGGCGCCCGGAAAGTCTTCCGTGAAACGCTTTAGGTTGCCAGCTCGCGCGCCTCGCCAACCATAAATCGATTGATCTTCGTCGCCGACGACGCACACGTTCTTCCGCGCGCCCGCTAACAGCCGCACGAGCTCTTCCTGTGCCCGATTCGTATCTTGAAATTCGTCCACCATCAGATACTGGAAGCGCCTACTCCAGTTCGCGCGCACCTCGTCGTGGTCCCGAAGCAGTTCCACCGCTCGCAGGAGCAAGTCGTCGAAATCAATCGCGGCCGCCTTGCGGAGAATATCGTTATAAACCCGGAAAATGTTGGCGGCGTCTTGGCCGTCTTTGTCTCGTGCTTGCGCGGCCCGGGATTCCATCTCGTCCGGCGTGATCTCGTGATTCTTCGCGTGGCTGATTTGAGCGCGCACACTGCGCGGCGGATAGTCCTCTGCCGTGAAACCAAGCTGCAGCAATGCTCGCTTCACAGCCGAGGTCTGGTCCTCATCATCATAAATAGTGAAATTGCGGGGAAGGCCAAGGTGCCGCGCTTCGCGCCGAAGCAGCCGTGCGCAAAAAGAGTGAAAAGTTGAAACCCAGACGTCCACTCCGCCGCGTCCACTGGATCGCAGCAGTTCGCTGATCCGGTCTCTCATCACGCCTGCGGCTTTGTTGGTGAAGGTGACAGCAAGAATCGACTCGGGCGGAACACCTTGCTCGATAAGATGCGCCACGCGGTACGTGATCACGCGAGTTTTACCCGTGCCGGCGCCCGCAAGCACGAGGACGGGCCCTTCCGTCGCAAGCACGGCTTCGCGCTGGCGCTCGTTCAACCCGGAGAGGAGTGGCGATGCGTTTGGAAAATTGCTCAAGTTCGAATTCTAGCCGACGAAATACAATTGAGCAATTTTAGCGAGGGTAGAGGGCCTTCAGTTTCCAGCATCGGGCAGCTTAAAAACCCAAAGGGTTGTCCCTCCAAGAGGATTAGCGATCTCGGGTGTCAAATGGGGCCAAGCCACGGGTCCGCCATTGCCGGCGACAACGGCCACATATTGTTGGCCACCGACGCTGTATGTGACAGGTGTCGAACTAAGAGAGGCGTCTAATGTGCTTTGCCACAGTACCTTGCCCGTCGCGGCATCAAAAGCTCGGAAGCGCCGGTCCCGCGAGCCAGCGAAAACGAGGCCGCCTGCGGTCGCCAGCGTCGAACTTGAGATGGCCGCGCGTTGACGATAGGCCCATGCTACTTTTCCTGTCTCAAGGTTTATCGCTTCAATGCGCCCGATTTTGCCGTCGCTATCCGGCCGCGTATGGAGGACGAAGTGCATGTCGCTGCCGCCCTCCGCTGTTTTGGCGGAATCGCGCGGCACCCAAGTAAAGTCCTGACAGGATTCATACAGTGGAACGTATAGAATCTTGGTCGCGGGATCGTAAGAGGTTGCAGGCCAATTTCGCCCACCACCTGAATGCGGGCAGAAGTGCTTGGTCACGTTGGCCTCTGGCTCGAGCGCAGGATTGATGATCTTCTTTCCCGTTTTCGGGTCTATGGCACTGACTAGAGTTTGCAGCCCGAGGTCTCTGGAAAACTCATACTTGCCATCGGCCCGATCGACTGCATCGAACACCATGATCTTTCCGCCGGTAACGACAAGATTAGTCGGTTTGCCGTTCATGGGGAGCGTGATCAACGATTGCTCGAACGCCCAATCGAGATCCCAGACATCGCGATTCATATGCTGGTAATACCAGACCAGCCTACCGGTATCAGGATCGAGTGCCACAGTGGAGTCGGTGTAGAGTCCGTCGTTGGACTTGCCTTTTTCCGGCTGCCGATCCAGCAACGTCGCCGTGTCGTAGGTTTGGCCAATACCGAAATAGACGAGGTTGAGATCGGCGTCGTAACTGCCCGACGTCCACACGGAGGCGCCAAAACGCTGATCCACGGGCGCACCATTCCAACTGTCGCCACCGGGCTGGCCGGGACGCGCGATGGTTTGGAATCGCCAAACTTCGTGGCCAGTGCGGGCATCCAACCCGACAATGAAGCAGCCTCCCGGATAGGTGTTGCAACCGCTCGCACCCATAATCACTTTGCTTTTGGCGACAATTGGGCCGCCGTCCAACTGCAGATGATGGGCAATCTCTTGCGGGCCTAAAACTTGTTGATCCCACACAAGCGCGCCGCTCTTCACATTCAGCGCGATGATATGTCCATCGGCGGTGGGTGCGTAGAGCATGTCCTGATAAATGGCGAGGTTTCTTACAATAGCTGAGCTCCCATTATGGAGCGACGCTGGCAGAGATCGAGCATACTGCCACAGCAGATCGCCTGTACTGCCGTCCAGCGCCTGGATGGTGTTGGCGCTCTTGATGAAGATAATTCCGTCGTGAACGAGCGGCGCAGTCTCGTTCGCGCCCGGTGGCAATACCCAAGCCCACGCCTCGCGCAGATTGTGCACATTGGTGCTGTCGATCTGGCGAAGAGGGCTATAGCCCAAACTGTTGTAAGTGCGCCGCCAAGTGAGCCAATCTCCGTCAGGTGGATGCCGAAGCACGTCATCTGTGACAAGCTCGATGTGGTCGAGCATGGCTGTGCGTCGCGCTATAGTCGCCTCGAATATAGCATCGTGATTTCCAGGAAGAATATTCCCCGGCTCTGGCGCTTGTGCTCCCTGCACGCCCGCCGAAGATCTCTGGGCGTGCGCGAGAACGCAGACACGGCCAAGCGCCACGACCGCTAAGACCAGACACGCGAGCCTCAAAAGTCCTCTCTGGACCGTCGCATTAGAGTCACGCTTGCTGCTGGACGATGGCGGAGACTCTGGCCCGATGGTTGGACGAGTGTGCCAAACATTGTGCATTTTCGTTCCTCATGAAAGATCTTGACGCGTACAAACACTACTTCGCTGAGTTTTCCGACAGTTTCCTGCCTCGAGGCTTCGAACGTTCTTGCTGAGCGATCTGGTTTGCGTCGGGCAGCTTGAAAATCCACAGCGTCGTGCCGCCCGCTGGATTATCAAACTCCGGCGCTAAGCTGGCACCGCCTGCGTCGAGCGGTCCGCCGCCTCCGGAAACGACGGCGATATATTCCTTACCACCGACGCTGTAAGTCACCGGAGAAGAACTCGGGGTTGCGTTTAATCCGACTCGCCATAGCACCCTGCCCGTTTGCGCATCGTAGGCTGTGAACTGCCGGTCCTGCGCGCCGCAGAAAACAAGCTGGCCCGCCGTGGCGAGCATCGCGCTGGCTATAGGCGCACGCTGACGATCCATCCATATAACTTTTTTCGTTTCAAGATTGATCGCTTCGATGCGCCCCATCTTGCCATCGTTATCCGGCCGCAGACGCAAGGTGAAGCGAATGTCGAGGCCTCCCGCCGCTGTCTGCGCGGCGTCGCCCGGGACCCAGGTGTAGTCCATGCAAGATTCGGCTAGTGGCACATAAAGTATATGAGTTTCCGGATCGTAGGACGTCGCGGGCCAGTTTCTCGCACCATTCGCATCGGGGCAGATGAATTCCGTCTTGTTGGCTTTTGGCTCGAAAGCGGGGTTGATGATTTTCTTTCCCGTTTTCGGATCAATCGTACTCACCAAATTTTGCAGCCCAAGGTCTTTCGAAAACTGATACGTGCCATTGGCGCGGTCCACTGCATCGAACACCGCCATCTTGCCTCCGGTGACCACAAGATCGACCGGTTTCCCATCAACCGGGAGCGTAATCAACAATTGTTCGAAAGCCCAATCGAGATCCCAGACATCGCGATTCATGTGTTGGTAATACCACGCCAGCTTGCCGGTATCAGGATCGAGCGCCACGGTGGAATCCGTGTAGAGCCCGTCATTGGACGCACCCTTTTGAGGTCGCGGCGAAAGCAACGTCGCTACGTCATAAGTGTTGCCGGTACCGAAATAAACCAGGTTCAGCTTGGGGTCATAACTGCCCGATGTCCAAACAGAGGCGCCAAAACGCTGGTCGACGGGCGCGCCATTCCAACTGTCGCCACCGGGCTGCCCAGGACGCGGGATGGTGTGAAATCGCCAAACTTCGTTGCCAGTCTGTGCGTCTAGACCCAAAATAAAGCAGCCGCCGCTCGGATTGGCAATGCCCAGGCTCACACCGAAGATCACCTTGCCCTTGGCGACAATCGGAGCGCCGTCCAGGCGGAAATCGTGATTCGAGTGCGCATAGACTCCTGTCAGCGGCACGACAACCTGGTGGTCCCATACAAGTTGGCCCGTCTTCACGTCCAACGCGATAACGTGCCCGTCTGCAGTCGGAGCGTAGAGTTTGTCCTGATAGATCGCGAGGCCTCTCATCACCGACTCTCTTCCATTCAGCAGCGGCTCAGGCAAGAGCCTCGCGTATTGCCACAGGAGAGCGCCCGTTACGCCGTCTAATGCTTGGATCGTGTTGGCGCTTTCCAGGAAGATCACGCCGTCGTGCACAAGCGGCGTGATTTCGTCGGCGCCAACCGGCAACGCGCGGCTCCACTCCAGACGCAGATCGTTTACGTTTGATCTCTTTATTTGATTCAGAGGACTGTAGCCCAAGCTATTGTAAGTGCGTCGCCATGTCAGCCAATCGCCGTCCGGTGGATGCTGGAGCATTTCGTCCGTCACCGGCGTGATCTTCTCGAGTTGGGCCGCACGACGCGCCATCACGGCTTTGTAAATTGCGTCACGATTGCCCGCACTCGGGCGTACGTCG